>JANLQQ010000132.1:0-5192 GCA_031367905.1 Novosphingobium sp. | reverse complement strand
CAGGCTAACCGCCCAGGGAAACAGGAAGGCCGCCTCAAGATCGAAGATGATGAACAGGATCGCGACCAGATAGAACCGCACGTCAAACTGGCTGCGCGGGTCTTCAAACGCGGGAAAGCCGCATTCATATTCGCTGTTCTTCTCAGCATTGGGGCTATGCGCGCCGGTCAGCCGGGACACCCCCATCGGCAGGAAGACAAACGCCGCCGACAGCCCCAGCGCAATCGCCAGAAAGATCAGGATCGGCAGGTATTGAGACAGGTCTACCACGAAGCTCACTCAGCTGTGCAAACGAATGCCCGCGCCCTAGTCCCGCCATCGTCGGGGCGCAAGTGGCTCAATTGCCATCATCCCCGCGAAAGCGGGATGGCGAACCAGCCTACTTCTTCAGTTCACGGGCGAGCGTGCTGCGGGTCGCCTTGCCGTAGGGCGGTTTAAGGCCGGAAAGCTTGGCAATATCCATGCCCGACTGGCGATAGACGGCGCGGGCGTGGCTGAAGGTCCTGAAGCCATCCTGACCGTGATAATTGCCCATGCCTGATGGGCCGACACCCCCGAACGGCAAATCTTCCATCGCATTATGGAACACCACATCGTTGACCGTCACGCCGCCTGAGATCGTTTTGGTCAAAACCGTCCGTTCCTCGGTCTTGTCGCTGCCGAAGTAATAAAGGCCCAGCGGGCGATCATGGGCGTTCACATAATCGAGTGCCTCTTCCAGCTTGCCATAGGTTTTGACCGGGAGGATCGGGCCAAAGATCTCTTCCTGCATCAATTTCATGTCATCGGTGACATTGCGGACGATCGTCAGCGGCATCTTGTTGCCGTTGGAGGCGCTGAAATCTTCGCCCGCCGGATTGACCTCGATCAGCTCGGCACCCTTTTCCTTGGCATCGGCAAGGTACCCCTGCAGCCGTTCGAAATTGCGGCCGTTGACCACCGAGGTGTAGTCATCATTCTGGAGCAGTGTCGGATACATTGCCGAAACGCCAGCAACGACGCTGGCGATCACTTCGCTCTCCTGCTCTTCGGCAACCAGCAGATAATCGGGGGCGAGGCAGATCTGCCCGGCGTTCATCATCTTGCCCAGGGCAACCCGCTCACCCACTTTCTTCTTGTCAGCGCTGCGGCCGATGATGGTCGGTGACTTTCCGCCCAGTTCCAGAGTTACGGGCACGAGGTTTTCGGCCGCCGCGCGCATGATATGTTTGCCCACACTCGTCGCGCCGGTGAAAATCAGGTGATCGAACGCGAGTTTGGAAAAGGCGGTCCCGACCTCGACCCCGCCGGTGAAAACCGCGATTTCATCCTCGGCGAAATACTTCGGAACCGCCTCGGCGAAGACCTGCGTGACCCGCTCGGTAAATTCGGATGGCTTGATCATGGCGCGGTTGCCCGCAGCAAGGATTCCGGCCATCGGCACCATGACCATACCGACCGGGAAGTTCCACGGGGCGATGATCCCGACCACGCCCTTGGGCTGATAGACCACCTCTGCCTTGGCCCCCAGCAGACCGAGCGGGAACATCGCCTTGCGCCGCTCGTTGCGCGACCAGCTCTCAAAATGCTTGCGCGCATGCTTGAGCGCACCGACCGAGGGCATGATGTCGGTCATCAGGGTCTGTTCGGTGCTGCGATGCCCGAAATCGGCTGAGACAGCCTTCGCAAACGCGTCCTTGTAATCGATCAACAGCGCAATCGCCCGGTCGATCCGGTCCCGCCGGACCGACATGGCTTCGGGCAATGCGGCGGTAAATGCCGCACGTTGGCTGGCCAGAACAGTATCCATGCGCGCGAGTTCGGTGGTCGACATAATGCACTCCCATTTCGATTTGCCACTCTCTTTCCCGAGCGCGCGACAATTGGCAAGGCTCATGGTATCGTATGCATGATTGCCAATGCCGCAGCGCAACATTAAGCGGTAGGCAGTCCTATCCAATCTGCTCTCAGAAAGGCCCACCGCCATGGCCCAGATTTCCGCAAATGATCCGATCGTGATCCTGTCATATGCCCGCACCCCGATGGGCGGGATGCAGGGCGTGCTGTCCGATGTTTCGGCGACCGATCTGGGCGCGGCCGCGATCCGCGGTGCAGTGGCGCGTGCGGGAATTGACGGCGCAGATGTGGAACGGGTCTATATGGGCTGCGTGCTCCCGGCGGGGTTAGGCCAGGCCCCTGCCCGTCAGGCAACGATCAAGGCGGGGCTCCCGAAATCGGTCCAGGCGACCACGGTCAACAAGGTCTGCGGTTCGGGCATGCAGACGGTGATCATGGGCGCAGAGGCGCTGGCCTGCGGTTCGATCGACATGGTGGTGACCGGCGGCATGGAGAGCATGACCAACGCGCCCTACATCCTCAAAAAGCACCGCTCGGGCGCGCGGATCGGGCATGATACGGCCTATGACCACATGTTCCTCGATGGGCTGGAAGATGCCTATGAGGCAGGCCGCGCGATGGGCACTTTTGCGCAGGATACCGCCGATGCTTATCAGCTAACCCGCGAGGCGCAGGACAGCTATTCGATAGAATCGCTGCGCCGCGCTCAGGCTGCGATCAGCGAGGGTGCCTTTGTCGCCGAGATCGTGCCCGTCACCGTGGTCAGCCGCGCGGGCGAGAGTATCGTCGATACCGACGAGCAACCTGGCAAGGGTCGTCCGGACAAGATCCCCACCCTGAAGCCCGCTTTTGCCAAGGACGGCACGATCACCGCCGCCACTTCCAGCTCGATCTCGGATGGGGCCGCCGCACTGGTTCTCACCCGCGCCAGCGTTGCTGCGGCCAAGGGGGTGACCCCGGTCGCAACGATCATCGCGGTTGCAGCCCATGCGCAGGAACCAAAGGACTACACCACCGCCCCGGTCGGCGCGATCACCAAGGTGCTGGACAAGGCTGGCTGGACCATGGCCGATGTCGATCTGTTCGAAGTCAACGAGGCGTTCGCTTGTGTCGCCATGTTCGCGATGCATGATCTGGGCATTGGCCACGACAAGATCAACGTCCACGGCGGCGCCACTGCGCTGGGGCATCCGATCGGGGCATCGGGCGCGCGGATCATCACCACGCTGATTGCGGCGCTGCAGCGGCACGGCAAGACCAAGGGCATTGCCAGCCTGTGCATTGGCGGCGGCGAGGCCACTGCGCTGGCGATCGAGTTAATCTGATCCGGGCCAGCGCAGTGCGCTTGCCTCAAGGCTCCCCCGCCCCCCACAGCCGGGCCAGCGGAACATAGCCGCGGCGATCACCGATGGTAAAAAGGCACCATCCTTTGCTGC
The DNA here is from genome assembly GCA_031367905.1 of Novosphingobium sp. Classification (GTDB taxonomy): domain Bacteria; phylum Pseudomonadota; class Alphaproteobacteria; order Sphingomonadales; family Sphingomonadaceae; genus Novosphingobium. The sequence goes on along the minus strand of JANLQQ010000132.1, from coordinate 1,920 downwards.
AATCACCGAGCAGACCGACCACGCCCGGCTGAACCCGCCACAGCAGCCGGGCCTCAGGTTCCCCATTGTCGCGCATCTCAGCCAGCCCTTTGCCACTGACCACCGCACCACGCGCGCGGGTCAGAAAGCGCGACATCATCCAGCCCTGATTCCCGGCCGAATCCTGCACCAGCCGCCAGCCATCCTTGAGCCGGATGACTTTGAGCGGCAGATGCTGACGGTGATAAATCCAAGCGATCCGGTAATCCTCGCCTGGGCCAACCCGCAGATTGACTTCGTCCGAGCGGATCGAGGCCCAATAGGGTGTCTTGATATCATCGGCAGCAGCCGGCGTAGCCGCGACGAGGCATACGCAGCAAAGGAATTGGAAAAGCCGGATTTTCATGAATTACCGATAGCGGCATTACCCCGTCCGGTTCAAGGCCGCTTGACGATTTGCCCTTACGCGGCCTAGCGATTGCGTATGCCCGTAGTTTCCGACACCAGCCTCACTCGCCGCGTCACCGGCATTCCGCGCGTGATCGTCACGCGCCGCCTGATGCCCTCGGTTGAAGCCCGCATGGCCGAACTGTTCGAGGTGGTGCCGAGCAGCGACGACCACCCGATGGACCGCGATGCGCTGATCGCGGCGATGCGCGATGCCGATGTGCTGGTCCCCACCGTGACTGACCGGATTGACGCCGCGATGATCGAAGCGGCGGGCACGCGGATCGGGTTGATCGCCAATTTCGGCGCGGGGATCGAACATATCGATCTGGCCGCAGCCCGCGCGGCCAGAATCATCGTCACCAACACCCCCGGCGTATTTACCGATGACACCGCAGACTTGACCATGACGCTGATCCTGTCGGTGCCGCGCCGGGTGGTCGAGGGCGTGCGGTTGGTGCGGCGCGGCGAATGGACCGGCTGGGCACCATCGGCGATGCTCGGCCACCGGATCGGCGGCAAGCGCCTCGCGATCATCGGCATGGGCCGGATCGGGCAAGCTGTGGCTCACCGCGCCCGCGCCTTTGGCCTTGATATCACCTACCACAGCCGCCACCGCTTGCCGGCTGCACTTGAAAACATGCTGGGTGCAAGGTTCGAGGAAAATCTCGACCAGCTGGTGGCCGAGGCTGATATTCTGACGCTGCATTGCCCGGCCAGCCCCGAAACGCACCATATCATCAATGCCGCCCGGATCGCGGCGATGAAGCCGACTGCCTATGTGATCAACACCGCGCGCGGTGATCTGATCAATCAGGAGGCGCTTATTCTTGCATTGGAAGCGGGCAAGCTCGGCGGTGCCGGGCTCGATGTCTATGCACAGGAGCCGGAGATCGATCCGCGCCTGCTGGCCCTGCCCAATGTCATCACCCTGCCCCATCTCGGCAGCGCGACGATCGAAGGCCGCGAGGCTTCGGGTGAGCGGGTGATCGCCAATATCCGTTATTGGGCAGATGGACATCGTCCGCCCGATCAGGTGCTGGAAGGCTGGGTATAAGCGGTTTGGCACGCAACATCTGTTCACCTGCCAGCTTGCCGACAGCGCAATCATTGCTCTAGAGCCCCCTCCAAGGATTCGGCTAGCGCTAAAAGCGGTGCCGGGGGAGAACCAGTATGCGCCGATTGACTGCTATTTGCCTTGCCGCCGCTGCCATGCTGGCGCCAGTCGCAACGCAGGCGCAGGAACAGCTGATCGATGCGGCTGATAGCGGCGATACGGCCTGGATCCTGATTTCTTCCGCGCTGGTCCTGCTGATGACCATGCCGGGGCTGACGCTGTTTTACGGCGGACTGGTGCGGGCCAAAAACTTTCTTTCGGTGCTGGTGCAGGTCGGCGCGATTACGGCGGTTGCATCGCTGCTATGGATCATGGTCGGCTACACCATTGCCTTTGGCCCGGTCACCAATGGCTGGCTGGGCGGGTTCAGCGCCACG
>JANLQQ010000111.1:0-5482 GCA_031367905.1 Novosphingobium sp. | reverse complement strand
GAGTTTCCTCAGCGCCTTGGCTTCGATCTGGCGGATACGTTCGCGCGTTACCGAGAACTGCTGGCCGACTTCTTCGAGCGTGTGATCGGTGTTCATGCCGATCCCGAAGCGCATCCGCAGCACGCGTTCTTCGCGCGGGGTCAGGCTGGCCAGGACCCGGGTGACGGTTTCCTTGAGGTTGGCCTGAATTGCCGCATCGACCGGGATCACGGCGTTCTTGTCCTCGATGAAATCGCCCAGATGCGAATCTTCCTCGTCGCCGATCGGCGTTTCGAGGCTGATCGGCTCCTTGGCGATTTTCATCACCTTGCGGACCTTTTCGAGCGGCATCGAAAGGCGCTCGGCCATTTCCTCTGGCGTCGGCTCGCGGCCTTGCTCGTGGAGGAACTGACGGCTGGTGCGGACCAGCTTGTTGATCGTCTCGATCATATGGACCGGGATACGGATCGTGCGGGCCTGATCGGCAATCGAACGGGTGATCGCCTGACGGATCCACCAGGTGGCATAGGTGCTGAACTTATAGCCGCGGCGATACTCGAACTTGTCGACCGCCTTCATCAGGCCGATGTTGCCTTCCTGAATAAGATCAAGGAATTGCAGGCCTCTATTCGTGTACTTTTTAGCAATCGAAATCACCAGCCGCAGGTTGGCTTCAACCATTTCCTTCTTGGCGATCCGCGCTTCGCGTTCGCCCTTCTGGACCATGTTGACGATCCGGCGGAATTCGCCCAGCGACATGCCGGTATTAGCAGCGATGTCGGCGATTTCCGCGCGGATCCGTTCGACCGGTTCGGCCTCGTTTTCGGCAAAGGCCGCCCATTTCTTGTCTTTGGTGGACATGGCCTGAAGCCAGACATCATCAAGCTCACGCCCGACATAGCTGTCGAGGAAGTCCTTGCGGTTGACCTTGTGACGCTCTGCCAAACGCAGCATCTGGCCACCAAGGGTGGTCAGGCGCCGGTTGAAGGCATAGAGATTGTCGACCAGATATTCGATCTTGCTGGCGTGGAATTTTACGCTTTCAACATGCGCGGTCAGTTCTTCGCGCAGTGCATGATACTGCTTTTCCTTGGCCGCCGGGAAATCATTCCCCAGCCCAAGCGCTTCAAGCCGGTTCGCTTGGGTCTTCTCAAACTTCTTGAAGATCTGGGTGATCAGGGCGAATTTTTCGAGCGCTTCGGGCTTAAGCTGCGCTTCCATCTGTGCCAGCGAAAGGGTGTTATCCTCTTCCTCTTCCTCAACCGGGCGGCGGGCGCGGCGTTCTACGCCATCGTCTTCCTCTTCTTCGGCTTCGGGCTCTTCCTCGACCTCTTCTTCTTCCTTGAAAGAAGGACCAGCGGTTTTCTCACTAATTTCGCCGTCGGATTCTTCCTCATTGCCTTCGGCCATAGCCTCGGGCGCGGGCTCTTTGGAAAGCATGGCATCGAGATCGAGGATCTCGCGCAGCTGCATTTCGCCGGCGTTAAGCGCTTCGGACCACATGATGATCGCATGGAAGGTAATCGGGCTTTCGCACAGACCCAGAATCATCGTGTCACGGCCGGATTCGATCCGCTTGGCGATGGCGATTTCACCCTCGCGGCTAAGCAGCTCGACCGCGCCCATTTCGCGCAGATACATCCGCACCGGATCGTCGGTGCGCTCGATGATTTCCTTTTTCTTGACCAGATCCGGGCGATCAGCGGGATTGTCGACCTCGTCAACCTCGTCAACCGCCGCCTCTTCGGACTCAGCTGCATCGTCGTCGGTTTCGACGATATTGACGCCCATTTCCGAGATCGCGGCCATAATGTCCTCGATCTGATCGGCGGACATCTGGTCTTGCGGGAGCGCCTCATTAAGCTCGTCAACCGTTATCACGCCGCGCCGCTTGGCGCGGGCGATCAGCTTCTTGATCGAGGCATCGTTGAGATCAATCAGGGGGGCGTCGCCGCCTTCGTTCCCGCTGCCGATGTTATCTTCGTCTTCCATTAGTCCGCCATAGGTTTGGGGGCCTCACCCGAAGGTTCCGCCGCTCGCGCGCTCGCCATTTGGCGCAGACGCGTATTTAATTCCAGCTTTCTCTTACGCAACCGATCAACCTCAGCCAGCGCAGCTTCCCCGTCATGCTCGAAACGAGCCATTGCCGCCGCAATTGCCCGCTCCAGAGCCGGTCCTTCGACCAATACCCCGATTGCCGTTCCCAACGCTTCTGCCGCTTCTGCCGCATCAACATCATCCCGCAGGAAGCTATATTTGATGTTGCCATATTCTGCAGGAGCAGGGGCCGCCAGCTTCCGCTCTGTCAATATGGTGGATAGTGCGCCGCTTTCAAGCGCTCTGCCGCTATCGGCGGCATCAATCAGCGCATCAAAGCGCGGATCGGCAAGGTTCGCGCGCGCCAGTTGCTCGGAATGGGGCAGAATTTCCAAAGGCCAGCGCAGCAGTCCAGCTACGACCGCTGCAGCCAGCGCTGCGATTGCACCGCCGCCAAGCGATCGGCGCAGTTTTTGTACGCTGGCAGCAGATGGCCCCTGGGTTGGCTGCGGTCCCCACTTGCCCAATTTGCCGCGCGGGGTTGGCCGCCAATCCTGCTGCTCGCGCCGGGGGAAGGCAAAGCTGGAGAACCGTTCCTGCAATTCGCGCCGATACAGCGCCTTGATATCCGGGTCTGCGATGGTTTCTACGTGGTCCATCAGCCGCGCCTTGAGCCCAGCCTTGTCCTCGGGCGTGTCCAGCGGGGCGGCCGTGTGCTCATGCTCCCACAGCGTGTCGAGCAGGCTGTGCGCCTTGCCTAGCAGCGTCTCCATCGCGCCAGCGCCGTCGCGCTTCAATATGTCGTCGGGGTCCATGCCGGACGGGAGCCGCACGATCCGCAAGCTATGCGCCGGGCGGAGCAGCGGGAGCGCGCGCATCACCGCTCGCATTGCCGCGCGCTGCCCCGCTGCATCGCCATCGAAACACAGGATCGGCGTTTCGACCAGCCGCCACAGCATTTCGATCTGCCGCTCGGTCAGCGCGGTGCCCAGCGGCGCGACTGCATCGCCGATCCCGGCGGCTGCCAGCGCGATCACATCCATATAGCCTTCGACCACAATCAGCCGCCCGGTCTGGCGCGAGATCGGCCCGGCGCGGTGCAGATTGTAGAGCGTGCGGCCCTTGTCAAACAGCGGTGTATCGGGGGAATTCAGATATTTGGGCGCATCTGTTTTGGCCGCGTCGAGGATCCGGCCCCCGAACGCGATCACCCGGCCGCGGGCATCCTCGATCGGCAGCATCAGCCGTCCGCGGAACCGGTCGTATGGCTCCTTGTCATCCACCACGATGCGCAGACCTGCCTCGACCAGCTGTTCCTTCTCGAACGAGGTCAGCGCCTGGGCCAGCGCCTGCCGGCCATCGGGGGCAAAGCCAAAGCCGAACCGCGCCGCCGTATGCGCATCGAAGCCGCGCGTGGCGAGATAGGCGCGGGCTTTGGCTCCCTCCGGCGCGGCCAGCATCTCGACGAACCAAGCCTGCGCTGCCGCCATGACGTCGTACAAGGACTTCCGCTGTTCCGCCGCCTGGGCTGCGCGCGGGTCGGCGGCGGGGACTTCAAGGCCTGCCTCAGACGCCAGCTCCTTCACCGCATCCATGAAGGCCAACCCGCGCTGATCGGTCATCCAGCGAATCGCATCGCCATGCGCTCCGCAGCCGAAACAGTGGTAAAAACCCTTGGCATCATTGACCGTGAAGCTGGGCGATTTCTCGTTGTGGAATGGGCAACAGGCCTTGAACTCATGCCCCGCCTTGGTCAGCCGCGTCGTCCGCCCGATCACGCTCGACAGCGTGATCCGGGTGCGCAGTTCGTCCAGCCATTGGGGGGAGAGGCTCATCTGGATTGCCCGCCCTTCGTGTGCGGGCTCCACAGACTCCCCTCCCGCTTGCGGGACGGGCTGGGGGAGGGTGGGTTGTCCAGCACCTGTTCAATCGCTTTCAAAACGCCATCGATATTATCCATTACTTCGTTATTCCAGAAGCGGATTACCCGATAGCCCTGTGCCTCAATAAACCTTGTACGTCGTGCATCATACTCAACCGCAGCAGCATGTTGGCCTCCATCGATTTCGATGACCAGGCGCTTATCGCGCGACACAAAATCACAGATAAATTGCCCGATGGGAAATTGACGGTTGAAGCGTACTCCGGCGAGTTGGCGATTGCTCAAATATTGCTAAATTTTTCGTTCAGCCTCTGTCGCGGCATTCCGCAGCTCTCGTGAGCGCTGCGTAGGCCGATTATAGGCTTTGTCGTTTTTCTTGAACCAGTCGTCGTCCAACAGGCCCTCCCCCAGCCCATCCCGCAGGCGGGAGGGGAGATTTTGGTGCCCCGGCCTTGCGGCGGAGCGGTTAACCCAAAGCCGCCTTCACCAGCCCGCTCGCCTTGCTCATATCAAGCTGACTGCCATGCCGCGCCTTCAGCTCGGCCATAACGCGCCCCATATCCTTGACGGTCGAGGCGCCAAGTTCGGCCTTGATCGCCTCGATCGCGGCGCTGGTTTCAGCCTCGCTCATCTGCGCGGGCATGAAGCTTTCGATCACCGCCAGCTCGGCCTTCTCGGCATCAGCCAGTTCCTGGCGCCCGCCTTGCTCATACAGGCTGATCGATTCGCGGCGCTGCTTGCCCATCTTCTGCAGCACTTCGACCACCAGCGTATCATCGTCCGGCACTTGCGAGGCGGTGCGAAGTTCGATGTCGCGATCCTTGAGCTTGGCGAGGATCAGGCGGACGGCATTCAGGCGCGGCTTATCGCCAGCTTTCATCGCCGCAATTTGCGCGGACTTGATCTCTTCGCGGAGCATTCTTTGTGATTCCTGTGGATTGCGGCCCTGCGGCGGGGGAAAGCGCCCTTCTAACCGGGATTATCCGCTTTTCCTAGGCGGGCTTGGGGTTGACCAATCGGGGGCAGGGGTCTAGCCGCCATCCCTTAGCAACATCGCCAGATTCCAAGCTTACGGAGCGCCTTCACCATGGCCGACCCCGCCCCCTCGTTTGCGCCCAAACCCGATGGCGCGACGGGCGTTCTGGTGCTCGCCGATGGCTCGGTGGCGTGGGGCAAGGGCTTTGGCGCGACTGGCAGCGCGGTGGGCGAGGTCTGCTTCAACACCGCGATGACCGGCTATCAGGAGGTGATGACCGATCCCTCCTACGCCGCGCAGATCGTCACCTTCACCTTTCCGCATATCGGCAATGTCGGCACCAATGATGAAGACCTTGAGGCCCATGTCGATGGCGCGGTGGGCTGCGTGGTGCGGGAGGATGTCACGGCTTCGTCCAATTTCCGCGCCCAGGGTGAATTTGGCGATTGGCTGGCGCGCAAGGGCAAGATTGGCCTTTCGGGCATCGACACCCGCGCGCTGACCCGCCGCATCCGGCTTTCGGGAGCGCCCAATGCGGTGATCGCCCATTCGAGCGAGGGCAAGTTCGATATTGCGGCGCTGATCAAGCGCGCCAACGATTGGCCGGG
>JANLQQ010000110.1:0-11852 GCA_031367905.1 Novosphingobium sp. | reverse complement strand
CCCTGCCCCTCGACCAGCGGATAGCGCAGCGAGAAATCCTGGGCGAGGCGGACCATCGCATCATAGACCGATTGATCGCCATGCGGGTGATATTTGCCGATCACATCGCCGACCACGCGAGCAGACTTTTTGAACGCGTCGGGGGGGTTCAGTTTCAATTGCCGCATCGCCCACAACAGACGGCGGTGAACCGGCTTCAGCCCATCGCGCAGGTCAGGCAGTGAACGCGCGGTGATAGTCGACAGCGCATAAACAAGATAACGCTCCGACAGAGCGCTATCGAACGGCGTATCGACGATGGCATCAAAGGGATCGGGTTCGGTGGTGGTCATGGAACTTTAGCAAACTTTCGTTCGTGTCGAGCGAAGTCGAGCAGCTCGACACGAACGGGAACTGGAATTTGGGGGGCTAGCAGTCCAAGACTCATTCCGCCAAGGGCTAGCGCCGCTGCATATCGTGGCTTTCCCCCGGAATTCGTACCTCCAGCCCATCAAGTTCGGCGGAAAGCACGATCTGGCAGGAAAGCCGGCTGGTTCGGGCAATCCCGGCGGCCAGATCGAGCATGTCGTCTTCGTCTTCCGAGGCCGGTGGAAGCCGTTCAAACCAGTCCTTCGCCACGATCACATGGCAGGTTGAACAGGCCATCTGGCCCTCGCAAGTCCCCTCCAACGGCATATCCGCCGCCTGCGCCACGTCGAGCAGCGATGCGCCCACTTCGGCGTTCGCATCGATACAGTCACCCTTGGCGGTAATGAAATGGATGCGAACCAAACTCATGCTCCCTGTTCTACAGCTGCTGACTCGATCCGCTGGCAGGCCTCAATTACCTCGGCCGTAGTCGTGTAGCGTCCGAAACCCAAGCGGATCGAGGATTTGGCCTGCATGTCGCTGAGGCCCAGCGCACGCAGCACATGACTAGGGCGGCCCGAGCCGCTGGCGCAGGCGGAACCTGCCGAGAAGGCAATATCGCCAAGCTCGCTCATCAGCCGCGCCACATCAAGGCCGTCGCGGCGCAAGTTAAGATTGCCGCGCCAGCGGGCCTCGGCACTGCCGTTAAGCGTCCAATTGGCGAGAATTCCGCGGGCAATATCCCACAATGCAACAACATGACCCGCATCCTCGGTCATCCGGGCCCTCGCCAGCGCCGCCGCCGCACCGAACCCGGCACAGAGCGCAGGGCTGAGCGTACCTGAACGCAGACCAGCCTCCTGCCCGCCACCGTGAATCAGCGGGGCAAGTTCCACCCCGTCCCTTACCCACAGCGCGCCGATGCCCTTGGGACCGTAAAGCTTGTGCGCCGATAGCGCGATCAGATCGGCGCCTTCAGGCGGGGCGAGCTTACCCGCCCCCTGCACCGCGTCGCACAGGAACAGCGCGCCGGCCGCATGGGCGCGCGCAGCCAAACCCGCGACCGGCTGGATCGTGCCGATCTCATTGTTGACCTGCATGACGGCCACGAGGCCAGTGCCCGGCGCGATTGGTATTGCGGCATCCACCACCCCGGCGCTATCGACCAGCAGTTCATCCACAACTGCACCGCTTGCCCGCGCCGTATCGAGCACGGCGGCATGTTCGATCGTCGAGGTCGCGATCCGCGCTGCCTTGCTACCAAAGATGGCAAGGTTGAGCGCCTCGGTCGCGCTGCCGGTAAATATCACCCGCCCGCCCGGCGGAAGCAGCGCGGCAATCTGGTCGCGCGCTACTTCCACTGCCGCCGCTGCCGCGCGACCGGGGCGGTGCGGGCTGTGAGGGTTAGCGAACCCTCCGCTTTCCGGCCCGGCTAGCCACTGCAACATCGCCTCGCGCGCTTCGGGGGCGAGCGGCGTGGTGCTCTGATTATCGAGGTAGATCATGCCGCGAGTTTCTGCCACGCGTCGAGGAAGCGGTCGATTTCCGGCGCAGTCGTTTCGCGGCCAATGCTGACCCGGATCACTTCCCCTGCGCTGGCCACGCCCATCGCTTCGAGGACATGGCTCGTCCGCAGTGAGCCCGATGAGCACGCGCTACCCGCAGAAACCGCAATATTCTGTGCATCGAAGCGGATCAGCTGAGCGGCAGAGGATACGCCGGGCATCTGGTATGCGCCGATGGTCGCGATCCGATCGCTGGCTGAGGCAACCACAATACCGCCGCATGTGCGAATGCCATCTTCCAGCCGCTGCCGACGCCGCATTGCCTCGTCCAGCCAGCCCGCGCCTTCCTCCAGCGCAGCCGCCATGGCAAGCGCGCCGGGGAGGTTTTCGGTCCCCCCGCGATAGCCGCGCTCTTGCCCGCCATCAGGGTGCAGCATTCCAAACTCGCGAACCAGCAGCGCACCTATCCCGACCGGCCCGCCGAACTTGTGCGCAGAAATGGCAATCAGATCCGCATCTGGCAGTGCCAGCTTGCCCGCGCCTTGCGCGCAATCGGCCAGCAACAACCCGCCCGCGCCGCGCACGGCCGCTGCGATCAGATCGAGTGGCTGGATCACCCCGGTTTCATTGTTGACCTGCTGCACCGCGACCAGCCCGGCAAGCGCCGCCAGGGCCGGGTCAACCAGTCCGCGACTATCGACCGGAAGCCGCGCCGTTGGCACCGCATAACGCAGCACTGCTTCGTGTTCGACGGCAGAAACGGCGCCGAGCGGCTGAGCGCAGCGCGTGATCGCCAGCGACAAGGCCTCGCTCGCGCCCGAGGTGAAAATTACTTCGCCGCCCCAGCCCAGCGCGGTTTTAAGCCGCGCCCGAGCATCTTCCAGCGCCGCCCGGGCCGCCCTGCCAGCCTTGTGCGGGCTCGAGGGATTTGCCCAGATTGCCAGGCCATCAAGCATGGCTGCCCGCGCGGCTGGTAGCATCGGGGTAGTGGCGGCATGATCGAGATAAAGCGAATCGGGGGTCATTGTTCGGAAATGTTGCTTTCGGGTCAGTCGTTTCTATATAGCGCTTGCATCCCTATCACAGCCCTATCCGGCCCGGATTTCCCTATTCTTAGGAAACCGCGGACAGGGCCAGCCAGAACCAGGTCTTCAATCCTATGCCCGCAGTCATTTTTCCCGGTCCCGAAGGCCGCCTCGAAGGCCGTTTCCAGCCGGGTCCGCGCGCCCGCGCGCCGGTGGCGATGATCCTCCACCCGCATCCGCAGGGCGGCGGGACGATGAACGACCGGATTACCATGGCGATGTATCGCACCTTCGTGGCGCGCGGCTTTGCTACGCTGCGCTTCAATTTCCGCGGAGTCGGCCGCAGCCAGGGCAGTTTCGACAACGGGATCGGCGAGCTGTCCGATGCCGCTGCCGCGCTTGATTGGGTCCAGTCGATCCATCCCGAGGCGCAGACCACCTGGATTGCGGGCTTCAGCTTTGGCGCCTTGATCGGGATGCAACTGTTGATGCGCCGCCCGGAAATTCGCGGCTTCATCTCGGTCGCCCCGCCTGCCAACATGTATGATTTCAGCTTTCTTGCCCCCTGCCCTGCCTCGGGCATCATGGTTCAGGGCGCTGCCGATACGGTGGTGACGCCAAGCGCGGTGGGCAAGCTGGTTGAAAAACTGCGGACCCAGAAGCACATCACGATCCACCATGACGAGATCCCGCGCGCCAACCATTTCTTTGAGCATGAGCTTGATGAGATGATGCGCTCGGTCGACAATTATCTCGACATGCGGCTCTCGCCAGATTGCCCGATCAAGTAGCTATTGCTTGAGCTCCTGGCCTAGCGGTGCCTTGCCGCTGCCGTCAGGCAGGGTCCAGATCCCGACGTTGATCACCATGATCGCCGCCAGCAACAGCATCAAGCCAATCTGTTTGCGCGGAGCCCCGCGCCACCACAGGAAAACTGCGCCTGCCACCAGGGCAAATGCGGCGAGCACCAAAATGGAAAGCACGGTGTTCATGTGGCTAGCAGATGAATTGCCGAGGAACATCACTGCTCCGCAACATGTCCAATACATTCATGCTCATTTCTCCAAGGCTCAGTCGGAGCAGCCCGCCCTCACGGCTGCTGCCGTTTCCCTATCGGCACCTAACCCATCGTGCTAGATATTTCAGCTTAAGGGGGTTCCACTCTCAGACTGATTCGTCAGTCTGCTCGATTTTCAGGAGAATTCCGTCATGTCGATCTTCAGCTCAATCAAGAACGCGATTTTTGGCCACAAGGCAGAAGCTGCAACACCCCCCGCCGGAGCAATTGCGAATGCAGCCCCGGCTGCTCCCGCAGCTTCAATTGCGGTGACCGATGTCGATGTCGCTGCCAACCTTGCCCAGATGGCAGCGGATAAAGACCTTAACTGGCGCACCTCGATCGTCGATTTGATGAAGCTGCTCGGCATTGATTCGAGCCTGGCCAACCGCAAGGAGCTGGCGACCGAGCTGGGTTACACCGGCACGCTGGATGGCTCTGCCGAGATGAACATCTGGCTGCACAAAGCCACGATGCGCGAACTGGCGGTCAATGGCGGCAAAGTTCCGGCAGAACTGCTCGACTGATCCGGCCTGCGATTGACACCTATCATGGCGCCGGACAGACTGGCGTTATGACTTCGCGCCGCTACAATCGCCGTCAGGTTCTGGCCACCCTTGCCGCCAGCGGCACTGCGTTGGCGCTGCCGGGCTGCGCTCGCTCGCTCGGCTCCACCCCGCTTCCGGCAACGCCGCAAGCGTTGCTGGATGCAATCGCGTGGCAGTTGCTGGAGCTTGCCCCAGAAGGCGCAACTTCTCTGGGGCTCGACAAGGGTGCCCATGCTGACTTGCGCGCAAAGCTGGGGGACCGTTCCGCCGCAGGGCAAACCAAACTTGCCGCGACCTTGCGCAAGGCGCTAAAACGAGTGGAAGCGGTTTCATCGGCCGGACTCGATGCCGGGACGCAGACCAGCCTCGCCGTGGTCAAAAGTGCGTTTGGCACCGCGCTCGATGGTTTTGCGCTCCCTTATGGCGATGTTGCGGTCGGCGGCTGGCGCAATACGCCCTATGTGGTGATCCAGAATGTCGGAGCTTATCTCGATACGCCGCGCTTCCTCGATGGTGATCATCCAGTGCGCGATGCTGCCGATGCGGAGAACTATCTCGCCCGGCTGGGCGCGATGCCGGAACAGCTGGATGGCGAACTGGAACGGCTCAAATCAGCTGGCGCGATGGGCGTGATCGCGCCGTCATTCTTGCTCGACAAGGCAATCCAGCAGATGGAGCGCACTCTGGCCGATGCGCGCAGCGGCGGTGATCTGGTCCAGTCACTGGTTCGCCGCACTCGTGACATTCCTGGATCGTGGGAGCAGCGTGCAACCGCGGTGGCGAACGGGCCAGTTGCTGCCGCGCTCCAGCGCCAACTGGCTGAGCTCACCGCCCAGCGCACCCGGGCAACCGCAGACGCCGGCTTGTGGGCGCGGCCGCATGGCGAGGAGTGGTACGCATGGGGCCTACGCGCCAGCACTACCACCCGCCGCACCCCGGACGAGGTTCACGCCTTGGGCCATGCGCAGTTGGCCGAGCTGCACAGCCGGATGGACCCGCTTCTGCGCAAGCTGGGCTATACCAGCGGCACGGTGGGCGCACGGATGACCGCGCTGGGCAATGACCCGCGCTACAAGTTCAGCAATGATGACAAGGGCAGGGCTGAAATCATCGCTCTGGTGCAAGAAAAGATTGCTTTCATCCGCACCAGGATGCCCGATGCCTTTGGCACATTGGTGCGCGGAAATCTGGAGATTCGGCGTCTGCCTCTGGCCGAGGAAGCGGGCGCGCCCCGCGCTTATGGCGGGGCGGGCTCGATCGACGGCACCATTCCAGGCAAGATCTGGCTCAACCTTGGCAATACCGATCTACACAGGCGCTTTAGCCTGCCATCACTTGCCTTTCACGAGGGCATTCCCGGGCACGTCTGGCAAGGCGAATATGCCAACCGCCTGCCGCTGATCAGGACGATTCTGGCCTTTAGCGCCTATTCCGAAGGCTGGGGATTGTATGGAGAAACGTTGGGCGACGAATTGGGTGCCTATGACGGCGATCCGGTTGGCGAACTTGGCTATCTCCAGTGGATCGCATACCGCGCCTGCCGGATGGTGGTCGATACCGGGCTTCACGCCAAGCGTTGGAGCCGCGCGAAGGCGATCGACTGGTTTGCGACCACCAACGGTTCGGCTCTGGCCGAAGTTACGCCCGAAGTGGAGCGCTATTGCAGCTGGCCGGGGCAGGCCTGCAGTTACAAGATGGGCCACAGCGAAATCCTCGCCCAGCGCGAGCGGGCCAAGGGCGCACTGGGTGTGAAATACGATCTGCGCGGGTTCAATGATGCGGTGGTCAGCGGGGGCAATGTCCCGCTCGATGTGCTGGCTCAGAATGTCAGCCGCTATATCGAAGCGGCGAAGGGCTCGTCGTCCCGGATTTGATCCGGGACCGCTGGCCTCGACGACGCGGGCGCAGAATGATGAGGCCAGCGGTCCCCGGTCAAGCCGGGGACGACGCCACCTCAGCTCTTGCCGAACAGCCCTTTGGCCATGCCGAGAACATCATTCAGCGGATTGCCGTCGCCATCGCGGTCAAGCATCCCCAGCACGCTGGAAGCCTGCGGATGGTCCTTCAGCATCTGGCTGAATGCTCCGAGCGAGCCCTCGCCGCCAATCTGTTCGACAATCTGGTTAAGTGTGCCGGCGTCTAGCCCGGTCTTGGCGGCGGCACCTTCGATCGTATCGCCCGGTTCCTGATGTGACTGGCCCAGCGCGGCAATGGCCTTTTCGGCCATGGCGGGATCAATCCCCAGCTTAGCGGCAAGATTGCCCACATCGGCGTGCTGGCTGACTTGCCCCAGGATGCTGTCGAGAATACCCATGATTGTGACTCCATATAGTATAATGCTGCATCATGCGCTTGGTTTGGGACCAGTGAAAGTCAAATCGCGGCCAGATCAGGCTGCGGTTGGCGCAGCCTGGCGGACGCCTTCATCGACGTGTTCGGCAAATTGTGCGAAATTGTCGATGAATTGGCGGACCAGCGTTTGCGCTGTCCGATCATAGTCAGCCGCATCGGCCCAGGCTACGCGCGGATCGAGCAGCGCGGCATCAACCCCCGCCACGGCGACCGGCACATCAAACCCAAAATTGGGATCCTTGCGGAACACGGCGTCATTGAGGCTGCCATCGAGCGCAGCGTTAAGCAGCGCGCGCGTCGCCTTGATCGGCATCCGGCTGATCCCCGGCATGGTAGCCTTGCCACCGGTCCAGCCGGTGTTGACCAGCCAGCACTTGACCGCGCCTTTGGCAATCCGCTCTTTCAGGAGGTTGCCATAGACCGAAGGGTGACGCGGCATGAACGGCGCGCCGAAACAGGTCGAGAACGTCGCTTCCGGCTCGGTCACGCCGATTTCGGTGCCGGCAACCCGCGCAGTGTAGCCCGATAGGAAGTGATACATCGCCTGATCCGGCGTCAGCCGCGCGATCGGGGGCAGTACGCCATAGGCATCGGCGGTCAGCATGATGATATTTGCCGGAACCGGACCGAGATTGTCCACACTGGCGTTGGGTATGAAATCGATCGGATAGGAACCGCGGCTGTTTTCAGCGAGCGAATTGTCGTCGAAATCAAGCGTACGGGTGACGGGATCGATCACCACATTTTCCAGGATTGTTCCGAAACGCTTGGTGGTGGCAAAGATTTCCGGCTCTGCCTCAGCCGAAAGACGGATCATCTTGGCGTAACAGCCGCCTTCGAAATTGAATACCGCGCTGTCCGACCAGCCATGCTCGTCATCACCGATCAGCGTGCGGCTGGCATCGGCTGAAAGTGTGGTCTTGCCGGTCCCTGACAGGCCGAAAAATACCGCAGTCTTGCCGTCCGAACCGACATTGGCCGAGCAGTGCATCGGCATGACACCTTTGAGCGGCAGCAGATAATTGAGGATACCGAACACGCTCTTCTTCATTTCACCGGCATAAGCAGTGCCGCCGATCAGGATTAGCTTTTCGGTGAAGTTGACTGCAACCACCGTTTCCGAGCGGCAGCCGTGGCGGACCGGATCGGCGCGGAAGCTAGGTAGATCGATGATGGTATACTCTGGGACAAAGCTCTCCAGCTGTAGATCGCTGGGGCGAACCAGCAGCGTCCGGACAAACAGATTATGCCATGCCAGCTCATTGATAACCCGCACCGTGACTCGATGTTCAGGCTGCGAACCACCAAACAGGTCAGCGACGTAAAGCGTCTCCTTGGCGCCCAGCGCGGCGAGGAAATCAGCCTTGTGCGCGGCAAAATGATCTGGTGTCATCGCAGCGTTGGTCGCGCCCCACCAGACGGTATTTTCGGTTTCAGCATCCCGGACAATGAACTTGTCCTTGGCTGACCGCCCGGTGTGCTTGCCAGTCTTAACCACCAGTGGCCCGTCTGCGGCGAGCATACCCTCACCATTACGCAAGGCATGCTCAACCAACGGCGCAGTGCCAAGATTGGCGTGGACTGTCGCCGAAGTGGAGATGCCCTGACGAGCGAGCGGGTAGGAAAGGGAACCAGTCAAAGTCGTCTCCGTGCTCGAAAAGGCAGCGCAACGGTGCTGACCTTCGGCCTACATACGAATGCAAAGATTTGAAAAGGCGCATAGTCCAAGGGCTCGCTTGCGTCAAATTGCTCGGCCTGCAATGTAAAAAACAGTTTAATCAACCGCTTACAGAATGAGCCCGCTGCGTGATTGTCAGCTCGGGAACAAGCCGCTAACCCTTTGTTCCCACGCAACAGTTCAAGGGTCAGCAGCTTCGATGGCCGATCCGCCGGCATCAACTCCAATCCAGCCCCAGACGATTGCGCTGGTAGATGATGATCGCAACATTCTGACCACCGTATCGATCGGCTTGCAGGCAGAGGGATTCGCCACGCGCCTTTATACCGACGGTCCGACTGCGCTTAAGGCATTGCTTGAAAATCCCCCGGATCTAGCGATCTTCGATATCAAGATGCCGCAGATGGACGGGCTAGAACTGCTGGATCGATTGCGCGCAAAATCGGCTCTGCCCGTGATATTCCTAACCTCTCGGGACGAAGAGCTGGATGAGGCACTGGGTCTGGCGATGGGGGCCGATGACTATATCACCAAACCGTTCAGCCTGCGCCTGCTAGTGGCGAGGATTCGGGCCATTTTGCGCCGCAGCGAGCTGGTCCGGGGCGAGGGTGAGCAGCCGGTCGATGATGATCAAGCCGAATCGATCCGCCGTGGACGGCTGGTGATGGATCCGCTGCGCCACCAGGTCAGCTGGGACGGTCACCCGGTTGCGCTGACCGTTACCGAATTTCTTCTGCTTGAAGCGCTGGCGAGCCGGCCCGGGGTTATCAAAAGCCGCAACCAGCTGATGGATGCGGCCTATAGCGACGATGTTTTCGTCGATGACCGCACGATTGACAGTCACATCAAGCGGCTGCGGCGCAAATTCCGCAGTGCCGATCCGCTGTTCTCTGCAATCGAGACGCTTTATGGCGCGGGGTATTCCTTTGCCGAGAATTGAGCTGGTCAATCCGCGCGGCCCAGCTCGGCTGTTCTGGACCCGGCGCACCTCGCTGACTGCGCGCATTCTGGCGGTTAACATCATCGCGCTTGGCCTGATGGCGGGAAGCCTGTTCTATCTCGACAGCTATCGCAAACAGCTGCTGGAAGAGCGCTTCAAGCTGGCCCGTAGCGAAGCAGAGATTACCGCCGATGCGCTGGCCGAAACTCCGATCAGCCAACGCCGAGCGCTGCTCGCCCGGATCGGCAGCGAGCAGCATTTGCGGCTGCGACTCTATGATTCGCACGGGGGTTTGATTGCCGATAGTTTCGCCATCACTCAGCCATCATTCCAACTTGTCGATCCTGCAACCGAACCCTGGTATCAGGATGCCGCGCGGATTCTCGATCGGGGCATGAACCTGATCCTCGGCAGTCCGGCGATCCCGGCGTATCGCGATCCGGCAGCCGATACAGTCACGGCTTGGCCCGAACTGGCCGGCGCGGAAAAATCCGGCATAACCATAGTGGTTCAGCGCGCCGCGCCAGATCAAACCCCGGTTATCAATGCCGCCGCTGCAGTGGGCGCGCGGGGCGAGCTGCTGCTGTCCACCCGCAATGCCCCAGATATCACCCAAAGCGTTCGCGATGCCCGGCAGACTTTGGCGATCGTGCTGGCGGTGACCTTGCTGATCTCGATCCAGCTGTCGCTGTTCCTTGCCCGAACCATTGTGGAGCCACTGCGCACGCTGGTTCGGGCGGCAGTGCGGGTGCGGCTGGGTCGTGATCGCGAAGTGGTGGTTCCTCGCCTGCCAGAACGGCGCGACGAGATCGGGATGCTGGCTCGTGCGGTTTCCGACATGACTTCTGCCCTGCGCCAGCGGATCGACGCTGTGGAAACCTTCGCGGCCGATGTCGCGCATGAGATCAAAAATCCACTTGCATCGCTGCGCAGTGCGCTCGAATCTCTGGAAAAAGTTGGCGAAGGCGATCTACGGCGGCAATTGACCGCAATTGCCGTGCATGACGTGCAGCGGATCGACCGGCTGGTGACCGAAATTGCCGACGCGAGCCGAATTGACGCCGAACTCAGCCGAACCGAATTCATGCCGTTTGATCTAGTCACCATGGCCCGCGCATTGGTCGGATCACGCGAAACGCGCGGGGTGAACCGCGACTGCAAGGTGACCGTCCAGACGCTTGGCGCGGGCTCGTGGACCGTTCCTGCCGATCCAGCGCGACTGGAACGCGTGCTGGAAAACCTGCTCGACAACGCCATTTCATTCTCACCTCCCGGCGGCACGGTGCAGGTAGCAATCGGGCGGAAGCTTGGCCGGATCGAGCTGGCGGTAATCGATGACGGTCCCGGCATTCCGTCCGACGCGCGCGAGAAAGTGTTCGAGCGGTTTCACTCACTCCGCCCGGCTGAAGAGGCATTTGGCAGCCACAGCGGACTGGGCCTCGCGATCGCCCGAACAATCGTGGAAGCTCATGACGGCAAGCTGAAAGCGACCGACCGTCCAGACGGCAAGCCGGGTGCAGCGCTGGTGATGACGCTGCCAGCGGTGGCAGGCGAACCTTGATCCGGCTATATCAGGCCAGTTGTGTCGCCATCGGGGGCCGTGCCGTGGTGATCGAAGGGGAGCCAGGTAGCGGGAAATCGAGCCTGGCGCTGGCACTGATTGATCGCGGTGCGCTGTTGATCGGCGATGATACGGTGGTGCTGGAGCTGCGCCGGGATGAAACGGGGAGCAATCGGCTGCTCGCCTCACCCCCGCCCAATATCGCGGGGCTGCTGGAAATTCGTAATGTCGGTCTGCTGAGCTTTCAAACCGCGCACGAATTGCCGGTGTCCCTGCTGTTGCGGCTGGACCAAGATGCGCCGCGCTTCATTGATGCAGCCGAGAGCGTCGATCTGGCAGGCGCTGTTATCCCGCTCGTCCGGCTATGGCCCAATAGCCCAGTGCTGTACCTGCGCGCCGAGGCTGCACTCAAGGAGTATGGACTTGGCTAAGCAGGTCCGGGCATTCAAATTGCCCTGATCCGGCACAGGCGCAGTGCGCCCGTGGACTTTCGAGTGCGCTTCGCCCACAGCCCACTGTCATGCTGCTTAAGCCCCCAGCCAGAAGTGAAAGCCGAACAAAGCAGCGCGTGTTGCTGGTCACCGGACTGCTTGGCGCGGGCAAATCGACCGCGCTCAAGGTGCTCGAAGATCTGGGCTGGGAAACCATCGATAATTTCCCGATCCGGTTGCTCGACCGGCTGATCGACAGCCCAGATGCGCCCGTCACCGAGGTGCGGTCGCCACTGGCTATTGGATTCGATTCACGCACGCGCGGGTTTGATCCGGGCAAGGTGATCGATCGGGTCAAGAAGTTGACTACCCGGACTGATCTTGAACTGACCACGCTGTTCCTCGAT
>JANLQQ010000103.1:0-3842 GCA_031367905.1 Novosphingobium sp. | reverse complement strand
TACTTTTGACGTCCAGCAAGTCGAAGTGCTGCGCGGCCCGCAGGGGACACTGTTCGGCAAGAACGCGATCGGCGGCGCGGTGACAGTCAAAACCAAGCGGCCCGATCTCGACAAGCTTGGCGCCGAAGTGCGCGGCACCTACGGCAGCTTCAAATCTGCCTCGGTAAATGGTGCAATCAATCTGCCGATTATCGAAGGCCAGCTCGCGCTGCGACTGGTTGGCGGCTATGAATATTCCGACGGCTATATGCGCAACGGCGCGTGCTATGGCCCTGTCGGCACGTTCCTGGCTCCTCCGCTTCCTCCCTCCACTGCCAAGTTCGTCGGGCGGTCGGGTTGCGGCGATGGCAGGCGGGTTGGCGGAACGGACGTGGTCAATATGCGCGCCAAGCTGCTGTGGGAGCCATCGGACAAATTCGATGCGTTGTTGCAGTATGAATTGATCCGCGACAGTTCTGAGACGCCGGCTCCGGTGAACGAAACCCCCGTCAATGACGGCACGCGGTTCTTCCTGTTCGATGCGCTTGGGGTTGGATCGCAGGGCAATGTGAACAGCGATCCGATTCTCAATGCCGGCGTCACCAATCGCTCAGGCGCGCTGATGCGCATGGAGCAGGGCCACCGCGTCGATGTCGACGGGATTTACCTCAACATGAATCTCGATCTTGGCATGGGCACGCTGACCTCGATAACGGGCTGGCGCAGCCAAAGATCGCGGTTGCCGAGCACCTATACCGGCCAAGCGCCCATCGCAGCCGATGGCTCGGTGTTGTCGCTGTTCGATGCAACCCGCGACGACGATCGGAAAACCTGGCAACAAGAACTGCGCTTTGCCTCCGATCTGGGCGGAAGCTTTGATTTCGTCGCGGGCGTCTTCCACCAACAAGACAACACGGATTTCTGTGTCAATCAGCTGCTCGGATTTCTTGATCTGGTGAGTGGCCCGCTGCCGTTCGGAGCCTGGAACGACACGCCCTATATTCTGTGCAACGCGCAGAAAGCCAAATCGACTGCCGTGTTTGCGGAAGGCACTTTCAAGGCTACCGACAGACTGACGATTACGGCAGGCGGACGCTACACATGGGAGCGCAAGACCTGGCGGGGCCGACAACAAGCGTTTATCCCGACACTTGGCGGCGGGTTTGATCTTGGCCTGACGATCAATAATACGCTGGACGCGAGTGTCTACAATTTCCCGGCGGGCGTTGTGACGGTTCAGGCACGCGACAATGAGCCGACCTACCGGATCAGTGCAGCCTATGAGGCAACCGACGATGTGTTCGTCTATGCCAACTATTCGCACGGCTTCAAGGGCGGCGGGTTTAACGATCAGATTGGTGGTTTTGCTCCGTTTACAACTTCAGCCCTCTTCGCGGCCGCAGCTTCGGCAACCCGCCCTGAGAAAGCCGACAGCTATGAAATTGGCATAAAGTCTGAATTCTGGGACAACCGGGCTCGCTTCAATGTGACAGGCTTTTATGTGGATTACACTGATCTTCAGAAGCAGATCGTGGTTCCCATCACAGTTGGGCTCATAACAAACCAGGTCACCCGCTTTTTCAACGCCGCCAGTGCGCGGGTCAAGGGCATCGAAGCTGAGGCAACGATTATCCCGACCAAAGGGCTGACCCTGCGCGGGGTGCTGGGCTATCAGGATGCCAAATATCTCAAATATGTAACACCAATCGCTGCCGGGTATGATCTGGCAACCGCGCCGCTCGACCGCGCGCCCAAATGGCAGTGGTCACTGGACGGCACCTATACCGCTCCCCTCACCGATCAGTGGAAGCTCGCGCTGAACACAAATGTGAGCTATGTCGCTCGCAACCTGTTTACCCAGTCAATCACCGACCCCCGCGATAATACCTTCCTGCGGGCACGCACCTTGCTCAACGCCTCGCTCACAATATCCCAGTCTGATGATCACTATTGGCTGCGGCTGGTAGGCAAGAACCTTACCGACAAACGCTATGAGACCGCCAGCCAAGTGGTTGGCGGGCTGTGGACCTTCACCCTTTATGGCCCACCTCGCTATTATGGCGTGGAAGCCGGCTTGAAGTTCTAGAGGCAACGATATGCGACGCAGCTGGCAAGCCCTCTTTCTCGCTGCGTCGCTAACCCTTGCGGGCTGCGGCAGTCAAAGCCCGGCTGACAAGGCCGGCGGCGAGCGGATTACCTCGACCGACGAACTCCAGTCACGCAGCGGCCCGGCGATCGACGTCGACAAGCATCCCGGCAAAGGCCTGTTTCTGGAAAACTGCGCAGGCTGCCACAATGGCGGCGTGCCCAAAGCGCCGCAGCAGGTGTGGCTCGAAATGATGGCGCCCGACGCGATCCTCGCGGCGATGAATGGCGGGATCATGAAGCAGCAGGCTGCCAAGCTTTCGGGCGATGAGCGGCGCCAGATTGCCGAATACCTCGTTCGCACACCGCTTGCAGACTATCAGCCGCCCCGGCAACCACCGATGTGCGATGCCCGGCACGCCGGGTTTGATGCCGCATCTCCGCCTGCTCAAGTGGGTTGGGGTCATAACAATGCTCGCTTCACACCGGCCAGCGTCGCCGGACTGACCAAAGACCAGGTCCCAACGCTCAAACTCAAATGGGCGATGGCCTATCCGGCGGCCATTCGCGCACGGTCGCAGCCTGCGATCGGGTGGGGGGCCGTGTTCGTCGGCAGCCATGACGGCACGGTCTATGCGCTCGATCTGGATAGCGGCTGCACCAGATGGCGCTTCCGGGCATCGGCCGAGGTGCGCAGCGCAATCGTTGCGGACCCAGCAGCCAAGCGGCTCTATTTTGGCGACGTTCTGGCGCGGGCCTATGCTCTGGATGCGATGACCGGCAAACTGATCTGGCAAGCCAAGCTTGATGACCACGGCAATGCCACCATCACCGGATCACCGACGCTGGGCGGGGGCCAGCTGTTTGTGCCGGTGTCTTCGCTTGAGGTGACCGCAGCGGCCGATCCCAGCTACGCTTGCTGCACTTTCCGCGGCTCGGTTGTGGCCCTCGATCCTGCCACCGGAAAGCAGCGGTGGAAGCACTTCAGCGTCACAGCCACGCCGACTGCGCAGGGGAAAACCAAGAGCGGGTCAGCGATTATCGCCCCATCGGGAGCGCCGATCTGGGCCAGCCCGACCTATGACGTGGCCACGAACCGGGTTTATTTTGGCTCCGGAGAGAATTATTCATCACCCGCCGATGGCAACAGCGATGCGGTGTTTGCGGTCGATGCCAGATCCGGCAAGCGCCTGTGGACCACGCAGCTTACCAAAGGTGACGCCTGGAATGTCGGCTGCATGATGGGCAACGACAATTGCCCCACGGAAAAGGGCCCCGATCTTGATGTCGCGCCATCGGTTCTGGTTGTGCCGATCGGTGGCGGCAAGACAATGATTGTAGCGGGGCAAAAGTCCGGTGATGTCTATGGGCTCGATCCCGCCAGCGGCAAGTCGGTCTGGAAATCCAATCTCGGGCACGGCGGAACGCAGGGCGGCGTCCATTTTGGAATGGCTGCCCAGGGCCGTCTTATCTATGTGCCGATCAACGACATGGCCGATACCCGCGATGGCCGGAAGTATGACGCAAAGCGCAGCGGAGCCGGAATTCACGCTATCGATGCAGCGAATGGGCGGGTGTTTTGGAAGACGCTTGCCGACAATGTCTGCGGAAAAAGGCCTAATTGCGATCCCGGCATTTCATCGGCCGTCAGCGCAATTCCCGGACTTGTGTTTGCCGGCCACCTCGATGGGCGGTTCCGCGCCTATGAAGGGCGCAGCGGCAAGGTGTTATGGTCGGTCGATACCACCAAAGATGTTCGCACCATCACTGGCGAAATG
>JANLQQ010000090.1:0-3310 GCA_031367905.1 Novosphingobium sp. | reverse complement strand
TGGAATTGAGTTTGTCGCAGCCTGACAGGATCAGGCTGCCGGCGCCAAGCGCCCCTGCGCCGAGCAGACGGCGGCGGCTGATCGGCCCGTTCATGCCGCTTCCTCCTTGTCTCGTGGCAGCCGGTACCAGCCGGTGATCATCGAGCGCAGCTCGTTGATCGGCCCGGCCAGAATGACCATCGCGATATGGACCAGAAAGAAGCCGACCAGACCAAATGCGGCGATGAAATGCAGCGAGCGCGCCGATTGCCGCCCGCCGAACAGATCGAGCAGCCCGGATAGTCCGGCGTTCAGGCCGGGCGACATGGTCAGGCCGGTCAGGATGATGAGCGGCAGCAGCACGAACAGCACCCCGCAATAGGCCAGCTTCTGCAGCACATTATAGCGCAGCGCCGCCGCTCCGGTGGGAAAGCGTAAGGCAGCGTGCTGCTTGAAATCATGCCAGATGTGCGAAGGCTTCCATTCGGCGCTGCGGATATGGAGATCGCGGATGATATGACCGCGAACCAGCCCCCAGACCAGATACAACAGCAGCCCGAAGGCAAGCACCCAGGCAAACGCGAGATGCCACAGCCGCGCATCGGCGAGGCTGTAGGTTGAAGGAATCGTTGCCCAGCCTGGAAAGGCCACTCCGTTCGTTTCGGGGATTTCAAGCCAGGCCTTGTCTGGATTGGCCCCGAATTCGCCCCAATAAAGCCTGGGGTGAGCATTGAAAATCATCAGCCCGCTCATCAGCATGACGAGCACGGTCAGCACATTGATCCAGTGCCAGATGCGGGTCACGCTGCTGTGCCGCTTGATCAGCTCACCGCCTTGCGGGGCGGCCGGTTCGCTTTCCGGAATGACCACTTCATCCACTACCATAATCCACAATATCCCCGACTCTCTGCATTACTATCCCGAACCGAAGTTCGGAGCAATTCACCGCTGGGTTACAGGTAACAAAACCTCGCGATTGCGCTGGACAGTTTCGATCAACCAGTCACGGCAAGCGCGGACCCGGGCAAGCTGGTGCGTGTCCTTGTGGGTCACCAGCCAGAAACTGCGGCGAATCCGTCGACCGGTCAGGACCGGGATGAGCATCGGATCGGCATTGCCTATGAAGCAGGGTAACACGCCGATCCCGGTACTTGCCGCGATCAATCGGTGCTGGGCATTGATGCTGGAGGATCGGACCGTCGCGGCAAGGCCGGGATGGAGCTCGTCGAGATAGCGCAGTTCCGGCGCATAAAGCAGATCGGGAATGTAGCCGATCAGCCGGTGGCCATGCGCCAGTTCGGCGGCTTGCGTGGGGGTCCCGGCCGCGGCCAGATATTCCGGCGTGGCGTAAAGCTGAAGCTCATAGTCTGACAGCTTGCTGGCGATGACCGGCCCTGCCCGAGGTCTGGACAGTACCACTGCGATGTCGGCTTCGCGTTTTGAGGGGCTGAGAAAGCCGCTGCTGGCAACCAGATCGAGCGTCAGGCCTGGATGAGCCGCGACAAAGCGGTGGATCTGGCTCGCTACGATCCAGGTTCCAAAGCCCTCGGACAGGCTGATCCGCACTGTCCCACTAAGGCCGCTGGCGGGGCGCACTCCTTCGGCGATCCGGCCTGCCGCTACCTCCATCCCCTCAACCTGGGCGAGCAAGGCCTCGCCGGATTCGGTCAGTATCTGACCTTCGCGGGTCTGTTCGAACAGGGTCTGGCCAAGCCGCGTCTCAAGCCGCCGCAGTCGGCGCCCCATGGTCGTAGCATCGATGCCCGCGAGCGCAGCGGCGCGCGCCAGTTGGCCGGCGCGCGCGATAGCCAGGAAATCTTGCAGGTCGTTCCAGTTAATAGGCTGCATAATTGCAGGCAATCATTGCAGATACGCCCCTTGCCTGCAATGGCTGATGGGTGCAAAATAGACAAAATAAAACAAGAGGATTCTGGCTCCCCTCGGGTTGCGCCGATGCCGGTTGCAGCGTTGCTGGTTTCCAGAAGAAAAGGAGCGCCCCGATGGCCACTGCCGTGAAGATCCAATCGACCACCGAAGCTGAAGAGATCGCCGGGTTGGTTGCCCGTTCGCGCGCTGCGCAGGAGCAGATCGCCAACTATACTCAGGAACAGGTCAACGCCTTGATCCGGGCAATGGTCTGGGCGGTCGCACGCGAGGATGTCGCTGTGAAGATTGCACAGCATACCGTCGATGAAACCCAGCTCGGCAATTACGATGGCAAATACCTCAAGATCTTCCGCAAGACCCGCGCGACCCTGATGGATATCATCGACGACAAGTCGGTTGGGATCATAGAGGAAGACGAGGCGCGCAGCCTGATCAAGATTGCCAAGCCGGTTGGTGTGATTGGCGCGCTCTCGCCCTCGACCAATCCAGAGGCGACCCCGGTGATCAAGGCGATCTCCGCAGTCAAGGGCCGCAACTCGATTATCGTTGCCCCGCACCCGCGCTCCAAGCTGACCAACAAGCTGATCTGCGATTTGATGCGCGAAGCGATCGTCAAAATGGGCGCACCCGCCGACCTGGTGATCAGCATCGATACGCCGTCAGTCGAAAAGACCAACGAACTGATGCGCCAATGCGATCGGGTCCTCGCTACCGGCGGCGCGGCGATGGTCACTGCTGCTTATTCCAGCGGAACTCCGGCGCTGGGCGTCGGTGTCGGCAATGCGGTGATCACAGTCGATGAAACGGCCGATCTGGACGATGCCGCAGAGAAGATCCGGATGTCCAAGACCCTCGATCTGGCGGCGTCCTGCTCGTCGGACAATGCGGTAATCCTGGTCGACGCGATCTACGATAAAATGCTGGCAAAGCTGGTGGCCAAGGGTGGGTTGATCCTCGATTCCGACCAAAAGGCGAAGCTTCAGGCGGCGATCTGGGTCGATGGTCACATCAACGCTAAAGTTGTAGCGCAGACCCCGCAATTCATCGGTTCCTATGCGGGCTTCGCGGTGCCCGAAGACACGCAGTTCTTTATTGTTCCTGAAATCGGAGCCGGACCGAAATATCCTTTCTCGGGTGAGAAGATGACCGTCACCATGGCGCTCTACCGCGCCAAGGATATTGATGCGGCCATTGCGCTGACGAACCAAATCCAGGCCTACCAGGGTCAGGGTCACAGCTGCGGGATTTATTCGCAGTCGGATGAAAACATTATGAAGCTGGCCAATGGCACCCGCACCAGCCGGGTCATGGTCAACCAGCCGCAGTCCGCGTCAAACAGCGGCAATCTGTGGAACGGAATGCGCCAGACTTTCTCGCTCGGCTGCGGCAGCTGGGGCGGCAATGGCACCAACAACAACATCACCTGGCGCGACCTGATCAACGA
>JANLQQ010000047.1:0-2741 GCA_031367905.1 Novosphingobium sp. | reverse complement strand
CAGCGGCGGCTGGCGGCCAAACCGGGTGGAGAGCGCGCTGACCAGCGCGGCCGGTCCATCATCAGCAAACAGTTCGAACCGCGCGCCATTGCTCCAAACCTCAACCACATGCGCTGCTGGATCGGTGAAATCGAGCACGCTATAGCAGGCCGCATCAAGGTGGATCGCCAGCCAACGCGAGGTCAGGAAGGTCGGCTGCGGGTAATTGGTGTTCCAGTAATCGCCACCCGCCATGCCAGACTTGTCCATCAGCCGGGTAAGCTCGGTTGATTTATCGCGGCCCACCCCCGGCTCGCTGGTCCACATCGGAAAGCGGCGCGAATTGAGTGCGAGATAACTCATCTGCTCACCGCCGCCCCACACAGCCTCGTGGGCTTCTGCATGAAAGCGCAGGGTGATCCGGTTATGGCCGGGATCAAGCGCCGTGACGGTCAGCCCCGCACCCTCCAGCGCGAGTCGGGCGACGGCCAGTTCGCCGTCGCGCAATTCCACCCCAGTTTCGTTCAACGCCCATTCGAGCGGTGTAATCGCCCCGGCTGGGCTATCCTCGATCAGGAAATTGCCCCGCACCATCGTGACTTGTGGGTGGCCACGCGCCAGTGTCAAAACTGGACTGTCAGGCCGATGGCGCAAGACCAGGCGGCCTGCAAAATGCAGCTCAAACCCGTCATCAGCCGCAGAAAACTGCGCTTCCAAGCTGGTCCCATCCTTTCGCTTATCGAGCTGTGGCCACTCTGCCACAGCTTGAGCGAGTCCGTATGACACCGCTTGACATATCGGTGAACTAGACGCAATTCAAGCCGCACAAGCGACAAGGCATCAGGCCTGAGCCGCGCAACGGATTTGCCGGAGATGGCCATGCCATTCTGGATCTGCAGGGAGAAACTTTCAATGAAATCCATGCTTCGCGCATCGTCCGCACTGCCGCTTGCGGCACTGGCGCTCGCCGCTTTTGCTATCCCCGCCTATGCTCAGGAAGCCCCGGCTGCCGACGATTCGGCTGATACGGCCCCCGGCGAAATCCTGGTCACCGCGCAAAAGCGGACCGAACGACTCCAGGATGTTCCGGTTGCGGTTTCGGTGATCAGCGGCGATGCGATTTCATCTGGCGGCAAGCCAAGCCTTGAGGGCGCGGTCCAGCTGGTCCCATCGCTGAACTTCGTCAAAGCCGGTACGGCGCTCAACCAGACCCTGTTCCTGCGCGGCCTTGGCACCACCAGCCTCTCGATCGCTTTCGACCCCACGGTTTCGACCGTTCTCGACGGGGTGGTGTTCAGCCGCTCGGCCGAAGCCTTTACCGACCTGATCGACATCGAACGGATCGAAGTGCTGCGCGGCCCGCAAAGCACGCTGTTTGGCCGCAATGCCAGCGCCGGGGTGATCAACATCATCTCGCGCCGCCCCAGCGACAGCTTTGGCGGGGAACTTGAAGACAGCATCTATTTTGGCAACGGCTTCGAATATCGGATCCGCGGCGCCATCGATGTGCCGCTGGGCGAGGCGATCCGCAGCCGCACCACCGCCTTCTATGACAATTATGACGGCAACATTTTCAACATTGCCCCCAACGTCAACCACCGCGTCAACGGGCTGGAGCATTGGGGCGTCCGCTCGATCGTGGAAGCCGATGCCAGCGAAACCGTGAAGCTGACCTTGATCGGCGATTACCATCACAACGTAGATAATTGCTGCGCCGATGTGATTGGTGGACCGCCGCGCTTTGGCGCCACTTCGGCAACCCCGGGCGCGGTCAACGCCGCCAATCTGGCGCTGATCCAGACCGTCCTGCCCGCTTTGAAGGGCGACGAAACCCGCGCCGTAAATCAGAATAACGTAACCCGCACGATTGAAACCGGATACGGCTTCTCGGCTCAGGCCGATGTCGAGCTGGGCACCCAGACCGTAACCTCGATCACCGCCTATCGCAATTTCGCCAACAACGAGCTGCGCGACGGCGACTTTTATCCACGGGCCTATATCAGCGCGCCCCAATCGCATGATACCGGACCGCAGACCGGCCATACTTTCAGCCAGGAATTGCGGCTGACCTCGCCGGGCAGGCAGTTGTTCGATTACGTCCTGGGGATGTATTATTCGAACACCTACACCAAGCGTATCTTCCGGCGCGACAACGTCATTTGCGCCGCCGCAGTCGGGGCGGTGATCCCGGTCGGCGTTCTGACACCCTGCAGCAGCCCGCTTGCCGCGCCATCGGTGAACGCGTTTGGCCAGGCGACCTATGATGCAAAGGCGCAGAACGTGGCGATCTTTGGCCAGGGCACCTTCAATCTATCGGACAGCTTCCGCCTGATCGCAGGCGCACGGTATACTTCGGACCAGATCGACGTCTCGTTCATCCGCGTCACCAGCCCGGGCAGCGGCGCGTCAAATCCGCCATTCGATGCCGGCGTGTTCAATGCCTACAATCTGCTGGTCGCCAGCGGCACCGCGCCGATCGCCGCACAAACGCTGGCCGCCGCATCAACCAACGGCATTCCGCTCAAGACCAAGACGACCAGCGACAATTTTTCGGGCAAAGTCGGGGTGCAGTTCGATTTCAGCCGCGGCTCGACCGGCTATGCCAGCTACACTAGGGGCTACAAGGGGCCGGCGTTCAACCTGTTCTTCAACCTCCAGCCAACCGGCCTCAAGGCGCTCGAACCCGAAACCTCGAACGCCTATGAAATCGGACTGAAGAACAGCCTGATGGGCGGCGCACTGACGCTTAACCTTGCCGGGTT
>JANLQQ010000040.1:0-15639 GCA_031367905.1 Novosphingobium sp. | reverse complement strand
GCAGCTTCGGCTGCGACTGCCAGAAGAGTTTCAACCATTTGCAAGAACTGCCTTTACTGCACCAGCGGCGTCCTTTGCCGCAACCGACATGCCGGTTACCTTGCCAACGATGTCCTGCGCCGCCTCTGCCGCAACCTGCTCGATGCTGGCAAGGGCAGAATTGCGCGACTTGGCGAGCGATTCCTCGGCCGCTACAAGCCGCAAGGCGATTTCGCCATCGGCCTTGAGCACCCGCTTTTCGGCGTCGGCAACTGACTTGGCCTTGGCCGCCGCGGTGATCGATTGCGCATCGCCGCGCATTTCGGACTGCTTTGTTTGCAACGCGATTTCAGCCTCTTCAGCCGACGCGCGCGCGCGATGTGCCGCGGCCAGATCACCGGCGATCTGGCTGTTACGCGTCTCGACCGTCGCTTCGATCTTGGGGACCATGCCCCGACCGATCACGAAATAGACAATAGCCAGCACCAGCAGCAGCCAGAACCACTGCGACGCATAAGCGAGCATAAGTTGGTTGAGTTGGGGCATCAGCTATCCTTGGGAGTGAAGCATGAACCGGCACCGGCGCCCTGAATTAACCGGGGCGACGGTGCGGTGCAGTTCAATCAAACGGCGTAAAGGATGATCATCGCCAGAGCGAACGACATCAGGCCGAGCAATTCGGCAGCCGCGAAACCGATGAACAGACGGCCCTGCTGGCCATCGGCCGCAGCGGGATTGCGCAGTGCGCCCTGAAGGAACGAACCAAACACGTTGCCCACACCGGTGGCAGCAACGCCAACACCGATTGCAGCAAGGCCGGCACCGATAACTTTTGCAGCATCAAGATCCATGATTAACTCCTGTTCGAAATTCAAATGATTAAAACCAGATAGTCGAAAAATTCTCTCAATGCAGGTGCACTGCATCCTTGATGTAAAGCGAGGTCAGCAGTGCAAAGACATAGGCCTGAATTACGCAAACCAGCAGCTCCATTGCGCTCACCCCGATGATGAACACAAAGCACAGCGCCGAAATCGCATAACCGAACCCGCCAGCATTGATGCCCTGAACAATGAAATTGCCGAACACATCAACTAGAATGTGGCCCGCGAACATCGCAATGAACAGTCGCAGCATCAGGCTGAACGGGCGCACCAGAAATGAGACAAACTCGATCGGGACGATCAGCAGCTTGAGCGCAAAGGGCGTGCCGCTGGGCACAAACAGCGAGAAAAAATGCAGGCCGTGTTTCCACAGGCCGACGATGATCACGATTGAAAAGCTGATTATCGCCATGACGCCGGTCACCGTAAATTGGCTGGTCACCGTGAAGGGATGCGCTGCCGGAACAATGCCGAAGGGCATCATGCCCATCAAATTGGCGAACAGGATGAAGGTGAAAATCGTAAACACCCACGGCATGTATTTCTTGCCCTCGGTGCCAATGTTGGCCGTCACCATACCGCTGATGAACCCGGTCAAACCTTCAACCGCAACCTGCCAGCGCCCCGGGATCAGCGAACGCTTCATTCCGCCCATCATGAACACGTAAATGCAGCCCAGCACGATCAGCATCCACAGCGCACTGTTGGTGAACTGAAACGCAGAGCCGGTCAGTTCACCGCCACCAATCGGGTGGATCTGGAACTGGTGCATTGGATCGATCTTGGCTTCGGCCGCCACCGGTAAACCCCTATTCTTTCAAACCAGAGCAACCCCCGGATTATTCCGGGCGTTCCTTTGAAATTCGCCAAATTTCTCTGCCCGCAGCGACTATTCCCAGGAACAGCATCACCAGCAAAGCCTTGGGGCTACTGTCCAACTGGCGGTCGATAAGCCAGCCGATCAGTGCACTGCCCAGCGGAAACCCGATCAGCGTTGAAAGGACCCGGTTCCCTTGCGACGAGCCTTTGCCCGTCATCCCAAGGTTAGCTGACGAAATCCCGGTCCTGGCCTGCTCTGCGTGCCGTACCTTGGCCAGCTTTTCGTCTAAAGACGTAAGCCGCGGGTCCTGCACGCCTTCAGGGTCCTGAACGGGGTCGTTCGCTGCGATGTCGATTCGTCCGCTTCAATAGAAAAACCGCCAAGAACCGGGATTCCCCGCCAAGGCGCGAACCCCTTAGGAAAGGGGGGGCATAGTGTCAACCGGCTGAAATGCTGCGCTGCCGCAATCAGGCGGCAGGCGGGCAGCGGCTATCGCGCAGCGACGGCTCGCTGGTGCGGGTTCGCCAAACGCCGTCGGGCGCCTGATACTTTTCCCCCGCTATGGTGCGGGCAATCGCAAGGCAGCCCGAAGTGAAGGCGTATTCCTCCACCGTGGCCGCCTGAGCCTGTGCCTTTGCAGCATAGACTGCTTTACGCTTGATGTTGATATCTTCTGCCATCGCGCGGATCGACTGACTGGGCGCGACCGGGAAGCCGAGATAACCGTCAATCTTCTCGCCCACCTGCCCGGCGGCACGGGCGGCGGCATAGGCGGGATCACGCTGTTGCGCGATGAGGGGCGCGGCCAGCACGGCCAGCACGCCCACTAGCAAAGCACTGTTGCGGAACGAAAGTCTCATTTTCAACTCCAGACCTCAAAAAATTTCAGGATTGCTCTCAATCGTGTTCCCGGCATCGGCCGCGAGACGATAGATTACCTCCTGTTTGATGTTGATATTGAGCTCGATAACGATCGGCTTATCCGGTGCATTGACTGAAACGCACCCGCCGAGCGTCAACGCGCCGCCTATCAACATCATAGCCAACGCCCTTGCGGTGACCCGGCCCGACCTTTGCTTCCTGTGCGTAGTTCCCTGCATGATTGCAGTTCTCGCAGCACCGGCGCGATTGGTCAATTCACGCTGTATCATGGCTTTTTCTCGCTGACTGGGGGCTGAATGGGGAGTGCTGGCAGTTTTATGGGGGCGACTGGTGCGGGAGCAATCGGACGTCCGTCCTTGTCTATCAGCCCTAGCGTGCGGGGATCAGCGACATAGCGCGTATCGTAGAGCGAGCGGAATGAGCCGATCAGCTGGAAGAATGGCGCGCGGATGTTGACGTTGAACTGAATGGGCAACTTGGAAAGCTGGCGGGTGGCGAAGTTGCGCTTGGCCCCTGCGCCCTGCTTGACCCCGTCGAATTTTATCCTGGTTACGATCTCGCCTTCCAGCGAACCATCCAGAGCAATCCGCATCTGCTGGTAATCAAGCGATTTCAACGCCTCGAAGGCGAAATTGGCGAATGCACCCAGGTTCTTGTAGCTCAACGCGCCGACGTAGGAGACATTGCCCCCCGGCGACCGCGAGGTGAGAAATCCGCCCTCGATCCGCCCGCCGTTTTCGTCGAACACCAGGGGCAATTTTCCGTCGAAAATGCCACTGGCCGAGATATTGCTCAACTCCATCCGCTGGACAAATTTGGCTGCATTCATGCCCTCAACGCTCAGCACATAACGCCGCACTTCCGCCGCGCCCAAGATCATGCGGGTTGGCGCAAGCGTCAGCGTTCCATCGAGGAAGGGCCAACTCGCGCCATTGATATCGAGTACCCCATCGGGTTTGAGCGCATACGACAGCTGCCCGTCGTTAACCTCGATCCCGGGATTGATCGATGCAATCGTCAGCCGCTGGTCGGGCGCGGTGACAAGCCCGAGCAGATCGGTGAATACCACGGTTCCCGAGGTACCCTTGACCGGGCCGAATGCCGCCGCGAAATCGAGGCCATCGGAACTAAAACGGCCGGTGCTGGTCACTCGTTCCGGCGACCAGTCGATCCTTCCGGTGCCGCGCACGACGCCTCTGGCGTTGGCAATCACGCCCAGCGCCAGCCGGGTTAGCGTATCGGGTTGAAGACCGCGATCAAACTCAATCCCCGCCACTGCCAGATCGGAATGTCCGACTCCCGTGGCAAGATCATGGCCGATGGCAACACTGTTTATTTCCCGGTCGCTGGTCGGCTCGCGCATTGCCGCGTGTGCGACAATCCGGTTGTCCGCGAGCGTCAGCATCGCGCCACGGGCGATGAGCGGCCGGAACCGATCATCGATCTGGCGATCTTCCAGCCGGAAAGCGCCTTCGTTGATCGTCAAGCGGCCGGCCGCATAGCGCCAAGCCCCGCTTGCGGCGAAAATATCAAGCGGAACAGCGGCCAATCGCACATCGGTCTGGGCAAACCGCCCGGCTATATCCCGGCCGATCCTGGCGGAGAGGTCTTCGATCCGGAAACTGGCTGCATTCGCCAGCGGGCCGAGTAAAATGTCGAGGCGTTTCGCCGCCAGCGCGCCGGGAATGGCAAAGCCGACCGGCCCGCTGGCAATGCGGATCGGCGTATTACCCAGCCGCCCGGCAAGATTGAGCGCAGAGACCCCGGCGGCAAACCGGGTCCCTTTGCGATCAATCCGCAGCATCGCACCATTCCGGGTTGGGCAGAGCGTCAGACTGCGCTTTTCCAGAGTCAGATTGGCATAGGCTAGCCGATCGAATTGCACCGGCACGCAGCCGCGCCAGGCCGCTAGTCCGCCAGCAGCTGACCAATTGCCGTCCAGCGGAATAACCAGGTTCTGGGCGCTCCCTCCGGGCAGCGCACCGCTCATCCGGGCGACGCCGGAATAGCCCAGCGCACCACTGGCCAACTGCGCCACGATCAATTGCGGAACCGCTAACCGGCCGCCCTTGGCGCTGTATTCGGCCATAGTCAGCCGGGCGAAGACCGAACGGTTCGACTGGCGTTCAATCTGTCCTGAAATCCGGGGCAGGCCCGCTCCGCCAGTGGTAAAATTGCCTGAAAAGCCGGGCGATCCGGCGCTCGTACTGCTCATCGCAAAGCGCGATAAGGCGGCCAATCCCTGCCCGCTGCCGCCATGCAATTGGCCGCGCGGGATCACCAGATTGAAACTGTCGCCGTCCTGGCGCAGCACATAGCTGGCCGAAAGTCGGCTATTGCGGCTTTCGCGCTGCAGCGCGCCGCGTATTGCCTCGATCATCGGGGCAACGAAGCTGTTATTTGCCGCAGTCTGTGCGGCCAATAGGGTTCGATCGAACTCGCCACCCAGCCGCAGCCCGCTGGCGCCAAGCGTCCCTTCGCTTTCGATCCGGGCAAAGCGGTCATGCCCGCGCACCACGCCTTCCAAGCTCAGCGCCGCTGCGCTTGCCTCGGCACTCTGGATCCCGGTTGCGCGCAAAATATAGCGTGCAGTAAGCTCTCCGTCGCGCAGGGTGAAGTTACTTTGCCCGCCAAGCGCATCGGCACTGCGGCCTTGCCACGCCGCGGTGCCCGCAGAAAGCCCCGCCTTGCCTTCCATTCCATCCAGATCAGAACCGAACTTCGCCTCTAGTTGCAGCCCGGCATTGCTGAGGATCAGCCCTGATTTGGTGCAGTTCAGCCGCGCCAATCGTAGGGGACCGATAAATTGCGGGCGCGCTGCAACGATGCTGATCTTGCCGAACAAGCTGGCTCCGGCGCCTTTACAGCCCCCCCCATCAACTTGGGGGGCGATCGCGGCCAGCGTTCCGGCAAAGCCACCGCGCAAGTGACCGCGCCCCTCGGCCTTGATCCCAACAGGTCCGTAATCGCTTTCGAGCCTAGCCCGTCCATCGACCAGTGACAGGTCCAGTGCAGGCATCCGGAACGGCTCTTTGCTGCCGGAAATCAGCAATTTGTCGAGGCTGCCGAAGCTGAGTTTTCCATTCCGATAGCTGCTGTAAAGCCGGGGCCGGATCAGCGTTACCTTGCTGACCACCGGCACACCCAGCGCCGGTTCAATCTCGATCACCGCGCGTTCGACGGTAAGATCAGGATGGGCCGGATCGCCGATTACGACATTGACCAGCACTTGACGGGCAGGGCCGATCGATTCGATCTCGTAGGTTGCAGGCAGGCCGAGGGATTCGATTTGCCCGGCGATGATCCGGTCTGCCAGCCGCTCGCGCGCCAGCCACAGTCCGCCCAGCCCCAGCACGATCAAGCCTAGCAGCACAGCGGCAATCCGCCAGCGCCGTTTGGCGCGCGGGCCCGCGCCGGCTTCGGCAGCAGCATCCGGTTCCAGGTCCGGCACATCCTGGTCGCTGTCGGGCATCATCCTCACACTTGCGCGTTTGGCCCGCGAAAGGCAATGCGGTGCAAGTTCAAACGGATGAACCGGGGGGAAGTTCCAATTGGCGGAAGCGGTGACCCAAGGGCAAGCAACACCGAACGAGCCCGCCAACGACGCGAAAGGCCACCGCGCCCGATTGCGCGCCCGGATGCTTGATGGCGGTGCAGAAGCGCTGGCCGATCATGAGGTTATCGAATATCTGCTGATGACTGCGATCCTGCGCCGCGATGTAAAACCGCTGGCGCGCAGTCTCCTCAAGCGCTTTGGCAGTCTGGCGGGCGTTCTAAACGCCGATCCCCACGCTTTGGCGCAGCATCCCGGGATGGGTGAAACCAGCGCGGCGGCGCTCAAGATCGTGGCGCTGGCCGCCCGCCGACTTGCCCGCCAAGTGGTCCGCGAACAACCCGTACTGGGCAGTTGGCAAGCGCTAATCGACTATCTCCATATCGACATGGCACATCTTACGGTTGAGCGGGTCCGGGTGCTTTATCTTAATGCGCAGAATATGTTGATCCATGATGAGCACGTCGGCGATGGGTCGATCGATGAGGCGGCGATCCACCCCCGCGAAGTGATCCGGCGCGCCCTCGATCTGGGTTCGACCGCTTTGATTCTCGTCCACAACCACCCCAGCGGCTCGCCCGAACCCAGCCGCGCCGACATCCAGATCACCAACAAAATAGCTGAGGCCGGACGGCTGCTGGGTATCGTCGTACACGATCATGTGATCATCGGGCGCGAGGGGCACGTAAGTTTGAAGGCCAAAGGCCTGATTTGATGGGGTGGCACGGCGAAGGCCGCCATTTGGCAGCCCCCAATTGGTCAAGCGCCCAAGACCAGCCAACCAATGCGTCAACACCAAGTTAATGTCCTGTATCTGGACACGATGCCAGTTGTCAGAGCTACATCTCTGCCTTAATTTCAGTATTTTACCAACCAAAATCCTGATTACGCCCAGATCCGTTACGCGGTCAATCAGATTGAATTATTCGTTGCAACTTCCCCCCGTTCCGGGCAGACATCGAGGTTACTAAGCGTGGACAAGTATGTTGCGACGAGACTTGCTGATTTCTTTATTCGCAATGTGGCCGCACATCATTCAAGCAGGTGCCGGAATGACCAGGAGTCCTGATTTTCTCTATATCGGAAGCAGCAAGTCGGGTTCTACCTGGATATTCAAGCTGCTTTCGTGGCACCCCCAAATTTACATGTATCCCGGCAAGCATCTCGGCTTTTTCACGCGCGAGTTCGCCAAGGGCTGGGACTGGTATCTCAGTAATTTCAAGGCTGGGCCAGAACATATGGTCGCTGGCGAAGCTTCGCACAGTTACCTGCTATCTGCCGATGCCCGTGACCGGATCCATGAACGCCTGCCGGACGTAAAATTGCTGGTCTGCCTGCGCGAGCCGGTCGAGCGGACATATTCGCAATATCTGGATGGCATCAAGAACGGTAAAATGGCAGGCACCTTTGAAGAAGCGCTCGAAACTAATGCCACGCTGATAGATCATAGCCGCTACGGCACCAATCTGGCGCGGTATCTGGAGAAATTTCCGCGCGATCAGATCCTGATCGTTGCTTTTAATGACCTGGTAGCCGCACCGGACCGGCTGGCAGCCCGCATATTTGAGTTTCTGGGCGTGGACGTGCTCGAGATTCCCAAGAAAATGCACGAGAAAGTGCTACCTGCCGGCCAACCCCGCACTCACCGCATCACCCAGGCAGCCAAGAAGCTTGCCCGGTTGGCCGACCGCTTCGGGCTGGTCGGCCTGCGGGGGAAGGCCAAGACCTCTCCGACCGTGCGCAATCTGCTGTACCGCCAGTTTACCGACGCCAATCGCCCGAAGATGTTGCCCGAAACCAAGGCTCGGCTGCGGGAACTCATGGCGGGAGAAGTGCAGCGTCTTGACAGGGTCGCGGGAACCGACTTTGCCAGCTTATGGTATTATGCACCGACCAGCCGGGACGGCCTTGCCGAAGGTGACTGCGTGCCGATGCAGCCGACCTGATTTATCCGGGCGGCGGCTGGGTAACGTCTCCCACGATTGCCTGATCATTGGCCGCGAAGTAGACGTCGTGCCAAAACTCAAGGGGCTGATCTGAGATGTGCGTCGCTGCCCTCGCCTGGCAAGCTCACCGTGACTGGCAGCTGGTCGCCGTGGGCAACCGCGATGAATACCACCAACGCCCCGCTGCGCCTTTGGCCAGCTGGGAGAACGGCGTAATCGCCGGGCGTGATCTGCAATCGGGCGGAACATGGCTTGGCGTTACCGGCGAGCGTTTTGCCCTCGTCACCAATTTGCGCGGGCACGGCCTGCCCGATCCAGCCAAACTATCACGGGGGAGCATGGTCACCGATTTGCTTAGCGGCACTGGACCCTACTCCGATCCTGACACCGCCCCGCTGGACGCATTCAACCCGTTCAACCTGATCCTCGCCGACTCCCAAAATGCGACCTTCCTCTCCAACCGCCCCGAGGAAATCCGCACCACCCTTACCCACGGCATCTACGGCCTCTCCAATGGCGCGCTGGACGAGCCTTGGCTCAAAACCCTGCAATTGAAAGCCGCCCTGTTCGATTGGCTGGTAAGCGAAAGCCCTGAGGTGGAGCCCCTGTTCGCCGCGCTGCGTAACGAACAACTGCCACCAATCGGCATCGCCCCCGATGAACCCTCCGACATCACCGATGAAGCCGCCCAAACCCCGGTATTCATCCATCGTCCGGTTTACGGAACCCGCTGTTCAACCGTAGTGCTGGTGGACCGGGCCGGAACTGGCCGGATTATCGAGCGCCGGTTTGATCAGGATGGGGCAACCACGGGGGAGACGGCACTGGGTTTCGCATGGCGCAAATAACGCCCGCCCTTGCCTTCGCGGCCCCCCCGCCCTAGCGGCTCCACCATACCCCAAACCCCGGAGTCGAACATGGTCCCCCGTTATTCCCGCCCCGCGATGGCTGCGATCTGGGAGCCGGAGGCGCGGCTGGCGATCTGGTTCGAGATTGAAGCCCATGCCACCGACAGGCTGGGCGAACTGGGCGTGGTCCCGGCCAGTGCCGGCAAGGCACTGTGGGATTGGTGGGCAACCAGCCCCAAGATCGACGTTGCCGCGATCGATGCGATCGAGGCCGTAACCAAGCATGATGTGATCGCCTTCCTGACCTGGGTGGCCGAGCAAGTCGGCGATGAAGCGCGCTTCATGCACCAGGGTATGACCAGCAGCGATGTGCTCGACACCACGCTAAATCTTCAGTTGGTCAAGGCCAGCGACATCCTGCTCGCCGATCTCGACGCGCTTCTCGCGGCGATCAAGACCCGCGCGCTGGAATACAAATACACCCCGACCATCGGCCGCAGCCACGGCATCCATGCCGAACCAACCACCTTTGGCCTCAAGCTGGCGCAGGCTTATGCTGAGTTCGCGCGGTGCAAGGCCCGGCTGATCAATGCGCGGGCGGAAATCGCTACCTGCGCTATTTCCGGCGCGGTCGGCACCTTTGCCAATATCGATCCGGCGGTCGAAGAATATGTCGCTGAAAAGCTGGGCCTGACCGTAGAGCCGGTATCGACCCAGGTGATCCCGCGTGATCGCCATGCGATGTATTTTGCCACATTAGGCGTGATCGCCAGCTCGATCGAGCGACTGGCAACCGAGATTCGTCATCTTCAGCGGACCGAAGTGCTGGAGGCGGAGGAGTATTTCGCGCCGGGGCAAAAGGGCTCCTCAGCGATGCCGCACAAGCGCAACCCGATCCTGACCGAAAACCTCACCGGTCTTGCCCGGGTCGTCCGCGCTGCCGTGGTCCCCGCGATGGAAAATGTCGCACTGTGGCACGAGCGCGACATTTCGCACTCTTCAGTCGAACGCTATATCGGGCCGGACGCAACCATCACGCTGGATTTTGCCTTGGGGCGGCTGACGGGCGTGATCGACAAGCTGCTAATTTACCCCGAACGAATGCAAAAGAACCTCGACCGGATGGGCGGCCTGGTCCATTCACAGCGGGTGCTGCTGGCTTTGACTCAAGCCGGGATGAGCCGCGAGGACAGCTACCGGCTGGTTCAGCGCAATGCGATGAAAGTGTGGGAGAGCGACGGCGCGCTGTCGCTGCTGGAACTGCTCAAGGCCGATCCGGAAGTTTCCAGCGCTGTCCCGGTCGAGCAGCTGGAAGCCAGCTTCGGGCTGGAATATCACTTTGCCCAGGTCGACCGGATTTTTGCCCGGGTGTTCGGGGATTAAATCCGGATCCTCCCCATTTTTGCGCAGCACAAATGGGGAGGTGGCAGACGCGAAGCAGCTGACGACGGAGCATCTGCTCTGGTCTCGACACCCCTCCGTCTGGCCCAGCGGGCCATCCACCACCCCATTTGCACTTCATGAAAATGGAGAGGATCGGTCGAGCTTGCGCGGCGGCACTCTCCCGCCTAGCATTACTTCAGTTTCTTCAATGGAAAGAAGGCGGCGGCGCATGCAGATCATACGGACGATCACCTCGGTTTTCATCACAATTGCGATGGTCGCATTCATTGCGATCAACTGGACTCCGGCCCCGGTGAATATCTGGCCGGTTGAAACGGGCTATCTTCACTTCAACTGGCCAGTCGGCCTGATTGTGCTGATCTCATTTCTGCTCGGGATGATGCCGATGTGGCTGCTGCACAAGGCCGGGCGCTGGCGGATGACCCGGCGGATCAATGCGCTGGAAAATACCGTCCGCGCTACTTCCACGCCAACCGCCCCGCCTATCGCAACCACTACCCAGCTTGAAACCAACTCAACGGAAACCCCAGTAGCCTGATATGCACACCAATCCAATTTTTCTCGCCCTTGACGTTCCCCGGCTTGAGGCTGCTGAAGAACTTGCTCGCAAGGTCAAAGGCCATGTTGGCGGGCTGAAGCTGGGCCTTGAATTCTTCAATGCCCATGGCCACCACGGAGTGCACGAGATTGCCAAGATCGGCTTGCCGATTTTCCTGGATTTGAAGCTGCACGATATTCCCAACACCGTGGCCGCTGCAATGCAGGCGATCCATGTGCTCGAGCCGGCGATCATCACCGTCCACGCCAGCGGGGGCCGCGCGATGATGGAGGATGCAAAGGCGGCGGCGGGGGAACATTGCAAGGTGGTGGGGGTTACCCTGCTGACCAGCCTTGACGAGAATGACATGGCTCGCACCGGGATCACCGGCACCCCGCACGATCAGGTGATGCGGCTGGCCGAACTGGCGGAAAAATCGGGCCTCGACGGGATCGTCTGTTCGGGCCACGAGATTGCTGCCGTCCACCGCCAATGGAAAAGCGGTTTTTTCGTGGTCCCCGGCCTGCGTCTGGCGGATGGCAAAGTTGGCGATCAGAAACGTACCGTGACTCCGCGTGATGCCCGCAACAGCGGGGCCAGCGTCCTGGTGATCGGGCGGCCAATCAGCCGCGCGGAAGATCCGGTGGCGGCAGCGCGGGCGATCGAGGCGACGCTCTAGCCCATTCAGCCGGGCGACAGGCGGCCCACGACAAAGCGGCATTATGATTTGAAGGAGACTATCGATGAAGCGCCTTACCCTTGCTCTTGCCCTTGCATCCCTTGCCGCACCGCTTGCCGCGCAGGCCCATGAGGCCAGCTCTGGCCCGGTTGTCGCGCCGGGCAATACGATGCTCTCGCTTTCGGCCGAGGGGCGCTCAAACAAAGCCCCCGATCTGGCGGTATTCAGCGCCGGGGTGAGCAATCAGGGCAAGACCGCAGGCGAGGCGCTCTCCGCCAATTCGGCCGATATGAATAAGGTGATCGCCGCGCTCAAGCGGGCCGGGATCGCCGATCGCGATATCCAGACCAGCAATCTGAACCTCAATCCGATTTACCAGCCGCAGCGCCAACTGCCCGATGGCACGATCGAGCCGGCCCAACCCAAGATCATCGGCTATCAGGTCAACAACACGGTCAATGTTCGCCAGCGCAATCTGGCCCAGTTCGGACGCGTGCTCGATACGCTGGTTGCTGCCGGGGCCAATCAGATCAATGGCCCCAGCTTCCAGATGGACGACGCTGATGCGGCAACCGACGAAGCCCGCACCCAGGCAATGAAAAAGGCCCGCGCGCGCGCCAATCTTTACGCCAGCGCCGCTGGGCTCAGGGTGTTGCGGATCCTGACGATCAGCGAAGGCGGCGGCTATGCTCCCCCGCCGCCAATAATGTACACCAGAGCGGCCATGGCGGACGGAATGGAAAAAGCCACGCCGGTTGCTGCGGGTGAAGTTTCGCTCACGTCTACCGTGACAGTGCTGTTCGAACTGACGCCGTAATCCACAGCGATATTTTAGAGATACCCAATATCCGTTAGTGTCGAGCTCTTCGACTTCGCTCGGGATAAATTTCCGATCCGAATGATCGGAAGTCAAGACACCCTGCGCAACATGTCTCGACTACGCTCGACACGAACGGGGATTGGGCTATTGGGCAATCCATGCTCGGCCCGGCGATCAAAATTTGTGGAATCAGCACTGCTCAGGCGCTTCAGGCGGCTCTGAAAGCGCGGGCAGACTATGTCGGTCTGGTGTTTTACCCACCCTCGCCGCGCCATCTGACGCTTGCCGATGCGGCGGAATTGGGCGCACAGGCGGCGGGTCACACCTTGCGGGTCGGACTGTTTGTCGATGCCGATGATGCTTTGCTGGGCGATGCGGTTGCGGCGGCGCAGCTGGATGTGCTGCAATTGCATGGCGATGAAAGCCCGGCGCGGGTGGCCGAGCTCAAGGCGCGGTTCGGATTGCCGGTATGGAAGGCGTTGCCGATTGCAGCCCCCGACGATGTGCGGCGCGCCGAGGCCTATATCAGCGTGGCCGACTTGATCCTGTTCGACGCCAAAACCCCCAAGGGAACGCTGCCCGGCGGGATGGGGCTGAGCTTTGACTGGAAGCTGGTGGCGGGCTGGAAAGGCGCCTGCGCTTGGGGTCTTGCCGGGGGGTTATCTGCGGAAAATGTTGCCGAAGCCGTCCGGCTGACCGCTGCGCCGCTGGTCGATACCTCATCCGGCGTCGAATCCGCGCCGGGGGTCAAGGATGTGGACAAGATCACCGCCTTCTGCAAAGCGGCGCGTCAGCCATGAACACGACCGCAAACACTCCAAACAGTTTTCGCACCCAGCCCGACGATCGCGGCCATTTCGGCCAGTTTGGCGGGCGCTATGTCGCAGAAACGCTGATGCCGCTGATTCTCGAGCTTGAGGCTGAGTATGATCGCGCCACGGCCGATCCGGCGTTCAAGGCCGAATTTGACGATTTGCTGGAGCATTATGTCGGCCGCCCCAGCCCGCTCTATTTCGCGCCGCGCCTGACGGAAGAACTGGCCAAAGCGGCGCAGCCCGGAATGGGCGCGCAGGTGTGGTTCAAACGCGACGAGCTCAACCACACCGGCGCGCACAAGATCAACAATTGCATCGGCCAGATCCTGCTGGCGATCCGCATGGGCAAAACCCGGATCATTGCCGAGACCGGTGCGGGCCAGCACGGCGTGGCCACCGCCACTGTCGCGGCGCGGTTTGGCCTGCCCTGCGTGATCTTCATGGGCGCAACCGATGTCGCGCGCCAATCGCCCAATGTGTTCCGGATGAAGCTGCTCGGCGCAGAAGTCGTCCCCGTTACCAGCGGCGCGGCGACGCTGAAAGATGCGATGAACGAGGCGCTGCGCGATTGGGTCGCCAATGTCCATGACACCTTCTACATCATCGGCACCGCCGCCGGGCCGCATCCCTATCCCGCGATGGTCCGCGATTTCCAGAGCGTGATTGGCAAAGAAGCCCGCGCCCAGATGCTGGCCCGGACCGGGCGTTTGCCTGACGTGCTGGTCGCCGCAATCGGGGGGGGGAGCAACGCCATCGGACTGTTCCACCCGTTCCTCGATGATCCCAGCGTCAAGATGCTCGGCGTCGAAGCAGCGGGCCACGGGCTCGACAAGGAACACGCCGCATCGCTGGCGGGCGGTGCGCCGGGGATCCTGCACGGCAACAAGACCTATCTGCCGCAAGACGCCGACGGCCAGATAATCGAGGGCCACTCGATCAGCGCCGGCCTCGATTACCCCGGCATCGGCCCCGAACACGCCTGGCTGCGCGATGTCGGGCGGGTGGAATATACTTCGGTGACCGACACTGAAGCTCTCGCCGCCTTCCAGCTGCTGTGCCAAACCGAGGGGATCATCCCCGCGCTGGAACCCGCCCACGCGATCGCCGCAGTGACCAAGCTGGCCCCGACCATGCCGAAGGATGCGATCATCCTCGTCAATCTGTGCGGACGCGGCGACAAGGATATTTTCACCGTGGCTGATGCGCTGGGGGTGGGGTTGTGACCCGACTTTCCGCCGCCTTCGCGCGCGGCCCAGCCCTCGTTACTTTCGTCACTGCAGGCGATCCCACACCCGGCGCGACCGGCGCGATCCTCGATGCCCTCGTCGCAGGCGGCGCGGATGTGATCGAACTCGGAATGCCGTTCACCGATCCGATGGCCGATGGTCCGGCGATCCAAGAAGCCAATATCCGCTCGCTGGCTGCGGGCACGACCACGGCGGATATCTTCGCCATCGCAGCTGCGTTTCGCGCGCGCTATCCGGAGGTGCCGCTGGTGCTGATGGGCTATGCCAACCCGATGGTCCGGCGCGGGGCCGAGTGGTTTGCTGCCGAGGCTGCCAAGGCCGGCGTCGACGGGGTGATCTGCGTCGATATTCCGCCCGAGGAGGACGATTCGCTTGGCGTTCAATTGCGCGCAGCCGGAATTGCCCTGATCCGCCTCGCCACCCCGACCAGCGATACGGCGCGGCTCCCGACCATTCTCGATGGCTCGTCCGGCTTCCTCTATTACGTCTCGGTCGCAGGGATCACCGGCAAGCAGCAAGCGGCGCAAACCTCGATTACGGAAGCCGTCGCCCGGCTCAAGGCCGCGACTGACCTGCCGGTGGCGGTCGGCTTCGGGGTGCGCACGCCCGAGCAGGCATGCGCCATCGCCAAGGTGGCTGACGGCGTGGTGGTTGGTTCGGCATTGGTCGAACTGATCGCGCAGCACGGCGCATATGCCACCGGACCTGTGCGAGAATTGACTGCTGCACTTGCCGATGCAGTACATTCTGCGCGATAAGCCCGCATGAGCTGGATTAACCGCGTTCGCAATTCGCTCCCCTTCACGCAGAAGCGGGACACGCCAGACAACCT
This sequence comes from Novosphingobium sp., assembly GCA_031367905.1. Taxonomy (GTDB): domain Bacteria; phylum Pseudomonadota; class Alphaproteobacteria; order Sphingomonadales; family Sphingomonadaceae; genus Novosphingobium. Next base: position 392 of record JANLQQ010000040.1, on the reverse strand, counting down.
CTGGACCAAATGTCCTTCGTGCGGCGAAATGCTGTTCACCAAGGAGTATGAGGAAAACCTCTCGGTCTGCCCGCGCTGCGAGCATCACGGCCGGATCGGCGCCAATGCGCGGTTGGCCCAGCTGATGGACGAGGGATTTGAGCTGCTCACCGCCCCGAGTGTCAAGGAAGACCCGCTCAAATTCCGGGACAGCAAGAAATATACCGACCGGCTCAAGATCGCCCGCGCGGCCAATCCGCACGCTGATGCCTTGACCAATGCCCTGGGGGCGATCGACGGCCATAAGGCGGTCGTCGGTGTGCAGGAATTCGCCTTCATGGGCGGATCGATGGGTATGGCAGTGGGATCCGCCTTTGTTACGGGTGTGGACCGGGCAATCCGGGAAAAATGCG
>JANLQQ010000032.1:0-19997 GCA_031367905.1 Novosphingobium sp. | reverse complement strand
CGAGTGCGTCGTCCCGGACTTGATCCGGGACGACGAGTCAGTCGAAGCTGACTTTCCCGCGCGCCGCCTTTACCACCCCGCGCTTCTTTTTGCCTTCGAGCCGCGCGACCTTCCCCACCCGGTTAAGCCGCGATTTGGCGCGTTTCTGGGGCAGGTCATGCGCCTGCGTCAACAGCTCGGTCAGCCGCACCCGCGCGTCGCTGCGGTTGGCTTCCTGGGTACGAAAGCGTCGCGCGGTCAGCACCAGCTCGCCCTTGGCGGTCATCCGGCTCCCGGCGAGCAGCTTCAGGCGGGCAAACACTTCGGGGTTGAGCCGCAAGCCATAAATATCCAGCCGCAACTGCACCGCAGTCGCCACTTTGTTGACGTTTTGCCCGCCGGGGCCAGCGGCTGCGATGAAGCTCTCGCTCAGCAGTTCCAGCGCACGGGCGATCGAGGCATCAAGCTCACTCATCATCGCCCATGAAGCCGAGGATGCCGAAATCTGCCGGAAGCGGAGATACCGCAGTGATCGGTGGCTTTTCGCCGCGATGGACGGTGATAGCCGAGGCGTGGAGCATCGTCCGGCCGACGCGGCGATCGCCCTTGCCATAGATCGCATCGCCGACCAGGGGCAGGCCCAGCCCGGCCAGCGCATGGATCCGGATCTGGTGGGTGCGGCCGGTTACCGGCATGAATTTGATCAGGCTGATCCCGTCGCGCACCACGATCCGGGTCCAGTGGGTGATCGCAGGCTTGCCTTTTTTGGCCGGGATCATCCGCCAGCCGTCCTTCTCGCTGCTGATCTTGCTCAGCGAAAGCTCGATCGTGCCGCTTTCCTCGGCAACTTCACCGGCGACGAGGCCAAGATAGGTCTTTTCCACCTGCCGCACTTCAAAGGCGGCGGAAAAGCGCTTCAATGCCTTTGGGTTGCGGGCCAGCAGCAGGCAGCCTGAAGTATCCCGGTCGAGCCGATGGACTGGCGAAGGCTGGCGAACGAAACCCAATTTCAGCTGCTCAAGATAATCCTCAAGGCATTCGCCCCCGGCGCGCGGGCGATCAAGCGGCAGGCCGGCGGGCTTGTCGATCACCAAGGCCTCACCGTCTTCGAACAGGATAGGTAGATCCATCAAGAGAGTGCCTTTGCAATGCGGTTCAGGGCTTGTTCCAGCTTCGTTTCATCTGCCGCAAAGCTGATCCGGAAGCCGTCTTGTGCGCCGAACGCGCTAGCTGCGACAATCGCCACGCCATGGTCGAGCAGCTGCATGGCCAGCGCCTCGTCGTCTTCGAAACGCCCCATCAGGGGCGCTGCATCGACCATGCAATAGAACGCGCCATCCGGCACCGGAGTGGAAAGTCCGGGGATGGCATTGATTGCGCCCACTACCAGATTCCGGCGGGCGCGGAAGCGCTCACACCAATCGCGCAGGAAATCCTGCGGGCCTTCGAAGGCCGCAACTGCCGCCGCCTGACTGATCGAACAGGAATTGCCCGAACTGTGCGACTGTAGCCGTGTCATCGCTTGCACCAACCATTCCGGCCCAGCCGAAACGCCGATTCGGAAACCGGTCATCGCGTGGCTTTTTGAGACGCCCGAGACGGTCAGGATCCGCTCCGCCAGCTCGGGGCATTCCGCGCAAATAGTGGCGTGGGCACCGGGGGTGTAGCGCAGCGGCGCATAGATATCGTCCGACATCACCAGCACGCGGGGATGGCCCAGCAGCACCGCGCCCAGTGCGCGCAATTCCTCGGCTGGATAGATCGCGCCGGTCGGGTTGCCGGGGCTGTTGAGCAGCAACCAGCGCGTGTTGGGTGTGATCGCCCTTTCCAGTTGCGCCGCCGTGATCCGGAAGCCGCCTGCCGCATCGGTGGGCATGGCAACCACTGCGGCCCCGGCAAAGCGGACGATTTCGGGATAGCTGACCCACCATGGCGCGGGGATCAGCACCTCGTCACCCGGATCGAGCGTCGCCAGTAGCGCATGGAAAATCGCTTGCTTGCCCCCGGCGCTGACGATCACCCGGGCGGGCGGCACGCGGATGCCAAGGTCGCGCTCAAAATGCAGCGCTGCTGCGCTGCGCAACCGGTCGGTCCCGGCAACTGCGGTGTATTTGGTGTCGCCCGCATCCAGCGCGGCTTTGGCGGCGGCGATGACATGCGGCGGCGCAGCGAAATCTGGCTGGCCGACTGACAATGAGATGATATCGCGGCCCCCGGCGCGCAATGCCGCGGCGCGATCGGTCATCCCGGCGGTTTGCGAGGGCTGGATGCGCGCCAGCGCGGCCGAGATCATGTGGGCATCAGCCGCGCCGGCAGCAGCCCGCGCAGGGCATTGCCGATCAGGAAGCCGTCGGCGAGATCATCCAGCGTCAGCTCCGCTTCCTGAGCCCGGTCATTTTCCAGCAACGAAGCGCGCAGGACTCCGGGCAACAGCCCAAGCGGAGCGGGCGGAGTCAGCAGCTGGCCGCCGCGCTCGACAAACAGCGAGGTGAAGCAACCCTCGGTCAGCAAGCCATCGTTGCGCAGGAACAGCGCCTCTTCTGCTCCGACGGAGCGCGCTGCCTTGAGGCCGGCATCATAGAAGCTGCGATCAGTGCTCTTGTGGCGCAGCCGCCAATCGCCGCTATCGACCGGCAGGCGCAGCACGGCACAAGGCACGGGCGAGAGCAGGGCTGGCGGCAGCGGCGCCAGTTCCAGCGCAAAAATCCCGCTACGCGCGACCACCAGTCGCAGCTTTGCCGCCTCGGCCGCTTCAAAGCACAGCGCCTGGATCGCATTGCGAACGGCGTGGCGATCGAATGCAAAACCAAGTTCCGCTGCGCTGGTCTTGATCCGCTCAAGATGCAGCTCGAGCAGCGGAATGCCGCCCTCGGGGGTAAAACCCATGGTCTCGATCAGATCGAAGCCGGCGGCACCCAGGTCACTTGATGATCGCCGCACAAAACCCCCTTTGATCAAACTCTCGCGCCACTCCGGCAGCCCTTCCGAATCGGCCACAATCGCCGAGCCGACTCCCAGCACTGCCTTGCCCCGGCCATTTTCTCCGCCCCCATTTCGATCGGGGGTCAGACGCAAAGTGCGGATTGCCACATTGAAAGCAGCGTCACCAGAGGCATCGATCCGCCCGATCGCTCCGCAATAAGGCCCGCGTGCATCGCGTTCCAGCCGGTTTATCAGCTCCATTGCCCGGATTTTGGGTGCGCCGGTAATCGAACCGCAGGGGAAAATCGCCCGAACCAGTTCGATCGCACCGCAGCCGGGCTGGAGTTGCGCCCGCACTGTAGTGACCATCTGGTGGACGGTGGGGTAGGTCTCGATTGCAAAGGCGTTCTCGACCTTGACGCTGCCCGCCAGCGCCACGCGCGACAAATCGTTGCGCATCAGATCGACGATCATCAGGTTTTCGGCGCGGTCCTTGGCCGATGATGCCAGTTCAGCGACCAGGCTGGCATCTTCGGCCGCATCACTGCCGCGAGGGCGCGTCCCCTTCATCGGTTTGACCATCGCTGCGCCATCTTTCAGCGCAAAGAACAACTCGGGCGAAAGGCTAAGCAGCCAATGCGCGCCATCAAACAACACCCCGCCATAGCCGGCCCCGGCGGCCGGGCGGAGCGCAGCGTACAGCGCCAGCGGATCACCGCGATAGGCCCCGGCCAGCCGGAAAGTGAGGTTGGCCTGATAGATATCGCCCGCTGCGATTGCCTCCTGCAATTGCGCAAAAACCTGGACATAGCCGCCAAGCGAAAGCTGCGGTTCCAACGGGCCGATCGTCGGCGTGCCGGTGCTGTGCCGGGCAAGCCAGGTAGGAACGTCGGCCGCCGCGATCACTTCGTGCCCGACAAAAGCCCCAAACCACAACAGCGGCCCGGCCGCACCATTGCGGGCGGCGGCCAGCGGGGAGAGTCTTGGTTCCAAAGCGAGGCCAGCTTCATAGGCAACATACCCCGCCAGCTCATGGCCTTGCCTGCGCAGCGCGTCGAGCCGTTCCAGCGCAGGCGCAACCTCGTCCGCGTGCCGCGCCACCACGATTTCGAGCGGCGCACGATACAGCCGCGCATCGCTGGCTTCGGTGGGCCGCGCGTCGTCGAGCAGGATGAAGGGTTCTGGCATCGGAGGCGGCTTCTAGCGGTCCTGTCGGCGACATGCAAAAAGCCTCTCGCACAACTCCGCGCGCCGCTCTATCTATCCGTCGAAACTTGCATTCGGAGCTGAGAATGAACGATATTTTTCTGGGTCTTGGTGCCACTGGTGAACGACAGGTCCTGCGCCTGTCCCGCGCCAACCGCCATGGACTGATCGCAGGTGCAACCGGCACCGGCAAGACGGTGACCTTGCAGTCGATCGCCGAGCAGTTCTCGGCGCAAGGCGTTCCGGTGTTCTTGGCCGACGTGAAGGGCGATCTTTCGGGCATATCGATGGCCGGGAGCCACGATTTCAAGCACGCCGATGCGCTTGAGGCCCGCGCCAAGGAACTGGGCATGGCCGACTATGCCTATAAGGACAATCCGGCGATTTTCTGGGATTTATACGGCGAGCAAGGTCATCCGATCCGCACCACCATTTCGGAAATGGGTCCGCTGCTGCTAGCGCGGCTGATGGGGCTCAATGAAACGCAGGAAGGCGTGCTCAACGTCGCGTTCCGCTATGCCGATGACCAGGGACTGCTGCTGATCGATCTTGAGGATCTGCAGGCGGTGCTGGCTCATACGGCCGACAATGCCAGTGAACTCGCCAGCAAATACGGCAATATCACCAAAGCCAGCGTCGGCACGATCCAGCGCCAACTGCTCGCCTTTGACAGTCAGGGCGCCAATCGCTTCTTTGGTGAACCGGCCTTCGAGATTGCCGATTTTATCTGCTGCGATGAAAGCGGCAAAGGCTACATCAATATCCTTGCTGCCGACAAGTTGATGCAAAGCCCAAAGCTTTACGCCACCTTCCTGTTGTGGCTGCTGGCCGAATTGTTCGAATCGCTGCCCGAAGTGGGCGATCCGGACAAGCCCAAGCTGGTGTTCTTCTTCGATGAAGCGCATTTGCTGTTCGAGGATGCACCGCAGGCGCTGTTCGACAAGGTTGAGCAAGTTGTCCGGCTGGTCCGCTCCAAGGGTGTGGGGGTCTATTTCATTACCCAGAACCCGATCGACATTCCCGAAAAGATCGCTGGCCAGCTGGGCAACCGGGTCCAGCATGCCTTGCGTGCGTTCACCCCGCGCGATCAACGGGCGATCAAAGCGGCGGCGGAGACCTTCCGGATCAACCCCGATCTCGATGTTGAAACCGCGATTACCGAGCTTCGGGTGGGTGAAGCGCTGGTCTCGACACTTGAGGAAGATGGCAGCCCTTCGATTGTTCAGCGCACCCTGATCGCGCCGCCGCGCTCGCGGCTTGGCCCGGTAACCCCCAAAGAACGCGCGATCGTCCAGTCGATCAGCCCGGCAGATGGCAAGTATGATACCGCATTGGACCGCGAATCTGCCTCTGAAGTGCTTGAACAAAAGGCCAAGGATGCTGCTGCGGTGGCCCAGCAAGTGGAGACCGAGGGCGAGGCAGCCGTTCGCGCCCAGCCGCGCCAATCGCCCAGCATGTGGGAACGGGCCGGTAAGGCCGCTCTAGGCGCCGCTGCTGCCTCGGCCGGAACGATGGTTGCCCGCAACATGACCGGGCGCAAGTCGGGTGGCTCGCCCGCCACTTCGGCAGCCTCGGCCGCTGCGGGTGCAATCGGCACTGCACTGGGCGGTGCAGCTTTCGGACGTTTCGCACGCGGCTTGTTCGGCGGGCTGCTGCGCTGAAAAACGGTGGCTGATCACCGCTGTAACCACCTTGGTCGGACCCCGTCAGTCCTTCGTCGAAGCCGATGGTTGCATTTATGCTGGCCTTAGGGTGAGTGCGTGAGTCTGATCCGCTTGCTTCAACCGGGAAATCCAAATGCGCGCTGCCTTGCTTGCTACCACCATCCTGTCGCTCGCTTTCACCAACCCTGCCCAGGCTGATTCAGCGGCGGTAGCGCTGCCGGTATCAGTGCCAGTGCCGTTGGGCCAACTGACCGATGCGGTGAGGCCCTCTGCTTACCGGCTCGACCTAACGGTTAATCCGGACAAAGAGCGCTTTTCCGGTCATGTGGAGATTGAGGCGACGCTTAAGGCTTCCACCAGTATCGTCGATCTTCATGGCCGCGATCTGGTGATCCACAAGGTGGCAGCCATCGTCGGCGGCAAAATGTTTGCCGGTAGCTGGGCCGCGCTCGATCAGACCGGCGTTGCCCGGCTGACCTTTGCGGCGCCGCTCCCCGCCGGCCCCGTTACTTTCACATTCGATTACGATGCCCCGTTCGAAAACAGTCCTGCCGGAATGTTCCGGGTCAAAGTGGGGGATGACTGGTACAGCTGGACCCAGTTTGAATCGATCGACGGGCGTGCAGCTTTTCCCTCATTTGATGAGCCGGGTTTCAAGACGCCCTTTACCGTCACACTGCGGACCAAGCCCGGGCAAGTCGCAGTGAGCAACGCGCCTGAGATTTCAAAATTGCTGGAAAACGGCCTCGAAGTTCACCGTTTTGCGCCCACCTTGCCGCTACCGACCTATCTGGTGGCGATGATGGTCGGGCCGTTTGCGGTGGTCGAAGGCGTGGTGCCGCCCACCCCGCAGCGCGCTGCGCCGCTGCCGTTGCGGATTGTTTCGACCAGGCAGAACGCCGACAAGCTGGCGTTTGCTCTGGAGGGATCGAAGGGCATTGTCGCCCACCTCGAAGACTATTTCGGCCAGCCATTTCCCTATCCCAAGCTGGACCAGATCACCTCGCCGATTATGCCCGGTGCGATGGAGAACGCCGGGGCGGATCTCTATAACGACGCGATTCTGGTGATGGATGACAAGGCTTCGACCGATCAGAAGCGTACTTTCGGCATGGTCGTGGCGCATGAGCTGGCGCACCAGTGGTTCGGCGATCTGGTCACGCCGGTATGGTGGGATGATATCTGGCTCAATGAGAGCTTTGCCAACTGGATGGGCTACCGGATCGGCAATCAATGGCGCCCGGATCTCAACATCAAGGCTGGGGCACTGGCTGAGGGGTTTAACGCGATGAGTACCGATGCACTGCTCGCCGGGCGCCCGATCCATCAGCCGATCACGACCAATGCCCAGATCGATGAAGCGTTTGATTCGATCACCTATGGCAAAGGCGGCCATGTGGTGGCGATGATCGCTGCTTATATGGGCGATGCCAAATTCCGCGATGGGGTGCGGCGGTATATGGCGGCACATAAATACGGCAACGCGACCAGCACCGATTTCTTCAAGGCGATGGCCGAAGCAGCTGGCGATCCGCGGATTATCCCGGCGATGCAAAGCTTTACCGATCAACAGGGTGTACCGCTGGTCACTTTTTCAGGCGGCAAGGGCGGCAAATATTCTGTTTCGCAAAGCCGTTATGTCCGGCTTGGAACCAGTGCACCTGTTACCCGCTGGAGCATCCCACTCTGCGTTCGCCGCAGCATCGAAGCCCGCTGTGAACTTATGACGGAAGCTACCATGCCGTTAGCATTCAAGGGCAGAGGGCAGCTGATCCCCAATGTTGGCGGCACGGGCTATTACCGCTTCGAACTGCCGAAAAAGGATTGGGATGCCCTGATTGCGCGGGCTGATCAGCTACCTGGCGGCGAGGCACTTGCGCTTGCCGATTCGCTTTCGGCTAGCTTCCGCGCCGGACGGGCCAGCGCCAGCCAGCTTGCCGCATTGGCCCGCAAGCTGGTGGACAACCCCGATGGCTATGCCAGCGAGGCCGGGGTTGATGGGCTCGACGCGCTGTATAGTTCGGGCATGATGGATGAGGCGGCCAAACTCGCTTACCGTAAATTCATCGGCCAGCTCTACCGCCCGCGCCTCGCTGCAATGGGGTTCACACCCAAGGCCGATGCCTATGCCGGGGAAACCCCAGAAAAGTCGCAGAAGCGCCTGCAAATTGTCGGCCGGTTGGCTGGGGCCGCACGGGATGCTTCGGTGCGCAGCCAGCTGGCTGCGGCGGCAGGAGCTTTTCTAGGCGGAGACAAGACCGCGCTCGATCCGGCGCTTTACGCTCCGGCGCTAGAGGCCTGGCTGGCCGCCGGGGGAATCGATGCAGCTAAGCAGCTCGCCGATCGCGCGCTTGCTTCGCAGGATCCGCTGCTGCGTCCTACGGCGCTGGCGGCGGTCGCCGAGAGCGGTGACGCTGGCGTGGCGAAGTGGCTGCTCGATGAGTTCAAGGACGATCGCTTGCGCCGAAGCGAGCGGGTCGGGCTGGTGCGGGGAGTGATCCAGACCAGCGCCACCCGTGATCTGGGCTTTGAGTGGCTGGGACGCAATTTCGACACGCTGATGAGCAGCGGCGGCGGGATCTTCTTCGCCGCGCGCCTGCCGGCAATGCTGGGCGGTTATTGCTCGGCGGCGCGGGCTGATGAGATCGCCAGCATGCTGCGGCCGCGGATGACCGGCAAGACCGGTGCACTCGAGCTGGAACGGACGATCGAGCGGGTTCGCAGTTGTGGTGTGCTCAAGGATGCGCGCAGCGCCGAGGTATCACGCGACATTGCGAAGCTGAAATAACTTTCAACCTATTGGCAGCCGCAATGTTGCGGTGAGGCCGATTATCGCGCCGCTGGCATCGCGCCGGTTGGTGAGCTGCAGGGCTCCGCCATGTTGTTTGGCGATCGCACGAGCCAGCGTCAGGCCGAGCCCCGCGCCGCCAGTCTCGCTGTTGCGTGAGGGTTCACCGCGCTTGAACGGCTCGAGCATCCGGGCGATTTCACCTGTCGCGATGCCCGGCCCGTCATCGTCGATCCGGATCACTGCGGTATCGCCGTCGCGCTGCAATGAAACGCGGGCCGCGCCGCCATAGCGCAGGGCATTACCGATCAGATTGCGCAAAGCCCGGCGTAACCAGATGACGCGCAGGGACAGAACCAGCCGTTCGCTCCGCTCCAGCGTCACCGGATCGGCGGTGTCCTCGAATTCTTCGACGATCGCGGCGACCAGCGCGGATAGTTCGGTCGGCTCGCGCGGGTCGCTTGGCCTGCCGACCCGGGCGAGCGAGAGGATATCGTCGAGCGATCGGGCGAGCTCGTCGATGGTTCCGGCCATCTTGGCGCGCTCACCTGCATCTTCGACGTTTTCGATCCGCACCCGCAGCGCCGCCAACGGGGTCTTGAGGTCATGGCCAATTGCGCCGAGCATCACGTCCTTTTCGTCGATCAGCGCCGCAATCCGGGCTTCCAGCGCATTGTGGGCAATGATCAGCTGGCGGACATCGTCTGGCCCTTGCGGTTCAAGCTGGCCGGTAATGTGGCGGGTTTCGGCAAAGCGTTCAACCTGCCGGGTAAGCGCGGCCAGCGGGCGGGTCATCCGGCCAAGGATCAGCGCAATCACCCCGACCAACAGGGCATAAAGCAGCAGGGTCTGGATTATCACCGTAGCGATCAGCGCCCGTTCAACGCGCGGAGCCGGGACGCGGACCATCAGCCAGCCGCCACCGCCCGGTTGCTCGATCGCGGCGATCAGCAGATGATCGGGGGCCAGCCGCGCGCGCCGGCCCGGAATCGCCGTGCGCCGTGCGATCCGCTGCACTGTCTGGCGATCATCGGCGGAACTGCGCTGGACGACTACCACCTCGCGAATCGCGATGCCCTGGTCAATCAGGATATCACGCAGCTCGGCCTCGGCTTCGGCAAGCCGCGCCTCGCCGCTGCGCAGTGGACTGGCGCCGATCCGTTCGATCCGCAGATGACGGCCCATGCCCATCAGTTCAGCGGCATTATTATTGGTCCGCATGAACGGGTCGCCATCATTGCGGCCCGCAGTGACGAGCCGCATTGCAGCGGTATGGAGCAGTGCCGCTTCGCGCCGTTCACTCTGAGCGCGATAGAGCAGCGCAGCGCTTAGCGTCTGGGCCAGCAGCAGAGCCAATGCGATCGCCAGCAACAGCTGCCTCTGGAGGCTTCTGGGCCACAATTTGCTGAACCCCCGGCGGGCAGTCATGTCGGGATTTTCACGATTGGTCCGGGCGGAGCCGGCGAACGTCGGCAGCCAGCATGTAGCCACCGCCCCAGACCGTCTGGATCATGGTCGGGTTGCGATTGTCGGGTTCGATCTTGCGGCGCAGACGGCTAACCTGGTTGTCGACCGCACGATCAAACAGATGCGCCTCGCGGCCTTGAACCATATCGAGCAACCGGTCCCGGTCCAGCACCTGGCGGGGATGTTCGACAAAGGCCAGCAGCAGCCTGAATTCAAGGCTGGAGATGCTGACCAGTGCACCCTCGGGATCGATCAGGCGGCGCTTAAGCGGATCGAGCTGCCAGCCTTCAAACTCGAACAGCTCGTCTTCGGCCGGGACGGTTCCGCCCTTGGCTGACCGGCGCAATACCGAGCGGATCCGGGCGACCAGTTCGCGCGGTTCGAAAGGTTTGACGACATAGTCATCCGCGCCAATTTCAAGGCCCACGATCCGATCCGTCGCTTCGCCGCGGGCGGTCAGTAGAATGGTGGGGATGGCGCGGGTTTCTGCAAGATGACGGCACAGCGAAAGTCCGTCCTCGCCCGGCATCATGATATCGAGCAGGATCAGATCGGGTGCCTCATCGCGCAGCACGCTGCGCGCTTCGGCCGCGCTGGCAGCCTGCGTTACGGTAAACCCCTGGCGGACAAGATAGTCCGCCAGGGGCTCGCGCAGGCTGGTCTCGTCATCGACCAGGAGCAGGCGGATGGGAGTAATTTGATTCATTGGCTGGCTGCGGCCAATTCTGTCGCTCAGTTGGTTGGCGGCGGCGGAGCCATGTCATGCCCGCTCATCGCACCACCCATCTTGCCGTGCATCTGACCACGCATCTTGGCACGGGCCTCGCGGCGTTCCTGCGGGGTAAGCTGCCCGTCCTTGTTGGTATCACTCAGCTCGAAGTGCTTGAGGTGGGCAGCTGTGAATTCATCCCTGCTGACGGCTTGATCCTTGTTGGCATCCGCCAGCTGCATCATCATCATCGGACTTCGGTTGCCGCTGCCATGGCCGCCATCGCCCATCATCGCCCCGCGCATACCCTGATGTCCTGTACCGCCGCCGCCCTCAAGCCCGTCAGAATGGGCTGCATCGAATTCCTGACGCGAAATCGATCCGTCCTTGTTGGTATCCAGCTTGGCAAAGTGCTCGTTTCGCATGGTGCTTTCGTGAGCAGCGCGATCAGCCTGATCAAGCTGGCCATCCTTATTACTATCCATCCTGGTGAACATTTCGGCCGAATGGGCCTGCGCCTCGGTGCGGGTAACGGTGCGATCGCCATCGGCATCGGGGCCGACATGTTCAGCAGCATTGGCATGATGCGCGGCATAGGCAACGCTGCCAATCGAAAGGGCAGCAAGCGAGAGACCAAGGGCAAACGTCTTCATAACGAATTCTCCAAACTGTGAATCTGACCAAACCGGCGCCACCGGGCGCTTGCGGCTTTCTGCTGCGGTCCTATTCCGAACATGTCGCACCGTTATGCCGGGCGGGGTCCAATTTGTCGCCATTTGTCGCAAAAAACCGGGCTGCTTCATTCAGCGGCAAGCTTTCACCCCATGATGAACGCCGCCAGCTTGTTGCCATCGGGATCGCGGAAGTAACCGGCATAAAAGCCGCCATCGCCGCGCGGGCCGGGCTTGCCTTCATCGGTGCCGCCAGTGGCCAGCGCGATCGCGTGAAGCCGGTGGACCTGATCCTTGTCGCTTGCTTCAAGTGCCACCATCACCCCGTTGCCGACGGTGGCTGGATTGCCATCAAACGGCCTGGTCAGGCCAATTCCCGCAGCGCCGCCGGGAGTGCCCCAGGCGATGAATTCGCCAAACTCCATCATTCTTGCCGTTCCCAGCTCTGCGGCAATCGCATCATAGAACTTGGCAGCACGCGGCAGATCATTGGTGCCAAGGGTCACATAGCCGATCATCACGTCTCTCCCATTCGTATCGATTACGGAACATTTAGCCGCTCACAAGGGGGCGCATTGCGCCCTGAGCCAATCCAGCGCAGCACCTTCCAGCTGCGGTGCAAGGATCGCCTCGACCTTGGCGTGATAGGCGTTCCACCATGCCAGCTCGTCCCGGGTCAGCAGCGCAAGATCGACCAGATTGCGGTCAATCGGCGCATAGGTTAGCGTTTCAAAGCCAAGGAACTTACCCTCGGCTCCGGCAATTTCGCGGGCCTCGACCAGCACGAGGTTTTCGATCCTGATGCCGTATGCGCCGGCCTTGTAATAGCCCGGCTCGTTGGACAGGATCATCCCGGCAAGCAGTTCCTGTTCGCTGCCGGCCTGCCCGCCCGCTGCCTTGGCGATCCGTTGCGGCCCCTCGTGGACCGACAAAAAGCTGCCGACGCCGTGGCCGGTGCCGTGGGCATAATCGAGACCTGCCGCCCACAAATGCTGGCGGGCAAAGCTATCAAGCTGGCTGCCGGTTGTCCCTTGGGGAAAAGTGGCCCGGGCAAGTGCGATATGGCCCTTCAGCACGCGGGTGAAGCGGTCCTTTTGTTCGGCTGGAGCCGCCTGCGGCCCGATCCACACGGTGCGGGTGATGTCGGTTGTCCCATCGGAGTATTGCCCGCCCGAATCGACCAGATAAACGCTATTTGGGGTGATCGTGAGGCTCGATTCTTCGCAGACCCGGTAATGCGGGATCGCCGCATTTGGCCCCGCGCCCGAGATGGTATCAAACGACAAGTCACGCAAGCAGCCGGTCGCATCGCGACAGGCTTGAAGCTGCGCTGCAGCTGACAGCTCTGTCTCGTTGCCCTTCGGTGCTGCGCGGCTGAGCCAGTAGAGGAACTTGGCGATTGCCGCACCGTCCCGCGCTTGCGCAGCACGGTGGCCAGCCTGTTCGACCGGGTTCTTGACCGCTTTGGGCAGCACAGTTGGATCGCGCAGTTCGGTCACATTCGCGCCGACCGATTCCAGCGCGGCGAAGATCGCCTGCACAGATCGTTCGGGATCAACCGCAACCTTCTTGCCGCCCAGTGCGGCAAGCGCCGGAATAAAGGCTTCGCGCGGGGATATCTGCACTGAATTGCCCAGATGCGCGCGCAGTTCGGGCGTCACCTTCTCCTCGGCGATGAACAATTCCGCCGTGCCATCGGCGTGGGCGATCACGAAGGACAGGGCAACCGGGGTGCAATCTACATCCGCCCCCCGGATATTGAGCAACCAGGCGACCCCGTCGAGTGCCGAGATAACAGCGGCATCGAGCTTCCTCTCGGCCAGCCATTCGGCCACCATGGCGCGCTTCTCCTCGCCCGCCATGCCGGAAAATTCAGTCGGATGAACAACCGCCGGGGCAAGCGAAGGTTCGGGCCGATCGGCCCAGACGGCATCGATCGGATTGCTCGGGGTTGCAACTAAGCTGCCATCTTTTGCGCCAAGCGCTTTAGTTGCCGCGGTCACCCAGCCCTTGCCGTGGAGCCAGGCATCATAGCCAATCTTGGCACCTGCTGGGGCGTGTTCGCCAAGCCAGCTGGCGACGCTGGATTGCGGCACCGAAACATAGCTGTAGAGCTTGCCATCCACCTGTTCGCGCACTTGCAACGTGTAGCGGCCATCGATGAAGATCGCGGCCTCATTGGCCAGCACCACGGCGGTCCCGGCCGATCCGCCAAAGCCGGTCAGCCAGGCCAGCCGCTGGGCATAAGCGCCGACATATTCGCTCATATGTTCATCGGAAATCGGCACGACGAAGCCATCGAGATTGCGGCGCTTCAGTTCTTTGCGCAGGGCATCGAGGCGGGCTTCATGGGTTTGCATCAACATGGGTCTGTCTATCCGGCTTGCAGGGACTATGCAGCCAACATAGAGGCCGCGCATGACACTTACTACTCCCCCAGTTACTACTCCCCCTGTCGCCGCGAAGAAACCGCATAACGCAACCCATCACGGGATCACTCTGAGCGATGATTACGCGTGGCTGCGCGATCCCGGCTATCCTGAGGTGACTGACCCGCAAATCCTCGCCCATCTTGAAGTCGAGAACACCTGGTTCGAGACGCGAATGGCCGGGCAGCAAGGTCAGATTGACACGCTGTTCAAGGAAATGCGCGCCCGGATCAAGGAGGCGGACAAGTCTGTGCCCCAGAAGGATGGCAACTTTCTTTACTGGATCGAATTCGAGGAAGGGGCCGAATACAAGAAATGGTGGCGCAGACCTGTTTCTGCCAAAGACGACGAAACTGCGGATGAGTTGATCCTCGACGAGACCCAGTTGGCGCAGGGCAAGGAATACTTTCGCCTTGGCGCGATTGCGGTGAGCATGGACGGCAAGCTGCTGGCTTATTCGGTTGATGACAATGGCTCCGAGCGCTTCACCGTGCGGATCAAGGTCCTGTCGAGCGGAGAATTGCTGCCCGATGAAATCCCGGGAACGCTATCCAGTCTGGTCTGGGTCGCTGGAGACAAGGCGCTGGTCTACAGTCTCGCCAACGAGCAATGGCGCACCGACAATGCCCGGCTGCACTGGCTGGGCCAGCCGCTTGAATCCGACGTTGAGCTCTACCACGAAGACGACGAAGGTTTCCGCGTCGGCTCGTCGATGTCGGCCAATGAGCAATGGCTGATTATCGGCACCAGCGATCATGAAACCAGCGAAGTGCGGCTGATCCCGGCCAATGATCCATTGACGCCGCCGATCCTCGTCCGGCCCCGCCAAAAGGGGGTCGAATATGATGCGGATGAACGGGCTGGCGTGCTCTACATCCACGCCAATGACAGCCACGAAAACTTCCGCCTTGCTACCGCGCCGCTGGCCACACCGGGTCAATGGACCACGCTGATTGAGGGTTCGGATGCATTCTACCTCACCGGGTTCGAGTTGTTCCGCGATTTCTGGGTGGTCGAAGGGCGTCGCGCCGGTCTGGATCAGATCGAGGTCCGTTATTATGATGATCCAGCGCGAATCGAGCCGATTGTCTTTCCCGAAGCAAGCTATGACGCCGGGCTTGGCGATAATCCCGAATGGGCGATGAGCAAGCTGCGACTGTCCTACGAAAGCATGGTCAGCCCGGCCAGCGTATTTGACTATGATGTCGCGGGCCGCAGCCTTGAACTGCTCAAGGTGCAGGAGATCCCCTCGGGCTATGATCCCTCGCTTTATGTAACCGAGCGGCTGGAAATCGTGGCGCGCGATGGCACGCTGGTTCCGGTCAGCGTGGTGATGCGCAAGGACCGAAAGCCCGGCGGTCCGCTCCACCTTTATGGCTACGGCGCCTATGGCATCGCGATCGAGCCGGGCTTTTCAACCACCCGCCTTTCGCTGGTCGATCGCGGCTTCGCCTATGCCATCGCCCATATTCGTGGCGGTGATGATCTGGGCCGCGCCTGGTACAAGGCGGGCAAACTGGAGCGCCGGGTCAACACATTCACCGACTTCGTCGATGTCGCCAAGGGCTTGGTCAAGCGAGGGCTGACGGAAGCTGGGCGGATCAGCATTTCCGGCGGTTCGGCCGGCGGTGAACTGATGGGCGCAGTGATCAATTCCGATCCTGACCTGTGGGGCGCGGTGGTGGCGCAGGTGCCATTTGTCGATGTGCTGGCAACGATGCTTGACGATAGCCTGCCACTAACCCCGGGGGAGTGGCCCGAATGGGGCAATCCGATCGAGGACAAGGCGGCGTTCATGCTGATCCGCAGCTATTCGCCCTATGATCAGGTCAAGGCCCAAGCCTATCCGCCGCTGCTGGTGACGGCCGGCCTCAATGATCCGCGGGTGACCTATTGGGAACCGGCCAAATGGGTCGCCCGGCTGCGTGAGTTCAAGACCGATCACAATGAGTTGCTGCTAAAGACCAACATGGGTGCAGGCCATGGCGGCAAATCGGGGCGGTTCGAAAGCCTCAAGGAAACCGCCGAGGAGTTCGCGTTCATCCTGTGGCAGCTGGGGATTGAGGGATGAGTAACCGCCACACTCTGAGCTTCATTGCCGGGCCGGAACACATCGACGAGCTCGGCCATGTCAACAATGCGGTGTGGGTCGGTTGGGTCCAGGATATCGCCACCGCGCACTGGTCGGCCGTCGCCGCGCCCGCACATCAGGCCGCCTATGTCTGGGTCGTGACCCGGCACGAGATTGACTATCGCGGCAACATCGGCCTTGGGCAAAGCGTGCAGGCCGAAACCTTCATCCCCGAGCCGCCGACCGGGGCCCGGTTCGATCGCCGGGTTGATTTCACCAATCCGAGCGGCAGACTGATCGTCTCAGCCCGCACCACCTGGGCGATCATCGATCGCGCCACAGGCCGGATCCTGCGGGTGCCGAAGCAAGTGGCTGAACCGTTTCGGCCCTTCGCTTCCGAACTTTAGCCAAGTAATTCTTCAACCGATACAAACGCATAGCCAAGTTCCGCTGCTACCGCTTCGTAAGTCACCTTGCCGGCATGGACGTTGAGCCCATTGGCAAGGTGGGGATTGGCCTTCAGCGCCGCTTTCCAGCCCAGATCGGCGATCCGCAGCGCGTGCGGCAGGGTCACATTGTTGAGCGCATAGGTGCTGGTCCGCGCCACCGCGCCGGGCATATTGGCTACGCAGTAATGCACCACCCCATCGACGATATAGGTCGGATCGGCATGGGTGGTCGCATGGCTGGTCTCGAAGCAGCCGCCCTGATCGATCGCGACATCGACCAGCACCGCACCCGGCTGCATCGTGCCGAGCATTTCGCGCGTGACGAGCTTGGGCGCCGCAGCTCCCGGCACCAGCACCGCGCCGATCACCAGATCGGCCTCGGCAACCTGGGTCGCGAGGCTGGCCTTGCCTGAATAGAGCGTCCGGGCCCGGCCCTCGAAGTGGTTGTCGAGCCGTTCCAGCACATCGGGATCGCGGTCGAGGATGGTGACGTCTGCCCCAAGGCCCACCGCCATCTGCGCCGCGTTGAAGCCGACCACACCGCCGCCGATTACCACGACCTTGGCCGGCAGCACGCCCGGAACGCCGCCGAGCAACACCCCGCGTCCGCCATTGGCCTTTTCCAGCGCGCTTGCGCCTGCCTGGATCGACATGCGGCCCGCCACCTGGCTCATCGGCTTGAGCAGCGGCAGCGAACCCTGCGCACCGGTTACCGTCTCGTAAGCAATCGCGGTGACGCCCGATCTGATCAAATCCGCCGTCTGCTCGGGATCGGGCGCCAGATGGAGGTAGGTATAGAGGATCTGCCCTTCGCGCAGCATGGCGCGTTCACCGGCCTGCGGTTCCTTGACCTTGACCACCATTTCGCAGGCATCGAACACCGCCTTCGCATCGGCCTTGATCGTGCCGCCAGCCGCAACATAATCCTTGTCGGTAGCGCCGATGCCATTGCCCGCGCCGGTTTCAACCCACACTTCGTGGCCATGCGCGGCCAGTTCCCGGACGCTCTCAGGCGTCAGACCCACCCGATATTCGTGGTTCTTGATTTCACGGACCGTACCGACGCGCATGGCAATTCTCCTGTTTCCGGACAATTTGATGATAGCGGCTTCGTGTGCGAATATCTCACCAAAGTTTTGCTTCCCAGCGGGCGCAAACGGCGATATTTCCCAAGTATATCCGGGAATGTGAGAAAATTTTGCATGGACAGGGCCGACACCGCCATTATTGTTGCGTTGCAGCAAGATTCGTCGCGTTCGATCGCACAGCTGGCCGAACTCGCCGGGGTTTCTGCCTCGGCCTGCCACCGCCGGATCCGTACGCTGGAAGAAAGCGGCGTGATTACCGGCTACCGGGCGCAGGTCGATGCGCGGCGGCTGGGGCTCAAGCTCCAAGCCTTTGTCGAGATCACCCTGACCGGTCAGAACCGCGAGGCGATGGACCGGTTCGAGGCTGCGGTGGCCGATTTCGACGACATCCTTGAATGCCATCTGATGTCGGGCAACGCCGATTATTTGCTGCGCGTTGCCGCAGTCGATCTCGATCAGTTCGATCACATCCACCGCGAATGCCTGGCCCGCCTCCCGGGGGTATCCTCGATGCGCTCGAGCTTTTCGATCCGGCCGATCAAGCGCTGGACTGGCTATCCTGTGCCCAG
The DNA here is from genome assembly GCA_031367905.1 of Novosphingobium sp. Taxonomy (GTDB): domain Bacteria; phylum Pseudomonadota; class Alphaproteobacteria; order Sphingomonadales; family Sphingomonadaceae; genus Novosphingobium. The sequence goes on along the minus strand of JANLQQ010000032.1, from coordinate 1,985 downwards.
GGGTTGAAGGCCCGGGCCTGCCAGGCTGGACTTTGCAAACTTCACTAATTTTGCGCCAATAAAGCATCGAATGGTTTTCCTGACAGCGCCCCAAACGCACAAAAGCCGCGCGGTTAGGCGCGGCTTCCGGGAGCGGGTTCCAAGCCGGGTGTGCCAGCTTTGAACCTAGTAGGAAAATGGTTTGGCAGCAGCAGCTGCCACTTTGATTGCTTGTTTGATGACAGGACTAGAACGAGCGGGGCAGGGGATTGTTCCCCCGCCGCAGAGCAGTCCAGATCCACGCCAGCCAGCCGCCCGGCTGTTCTGAGGGTGGGATCCAGCACAACTGGTGTTACGCTGGGTCCGAACCGCCATGCCGCAAACCCGCACCCCTGACCCCGCGCTGATCGAAGCGCTGCTCGCCGCGATCAGGCGCTGGCGCGGCGCAGGGCTGCTGACCGTGGGGATCAGCGGCGCGCAAGGATCGGGCAAATCGACGCTGGCGGCGGCGCTGGCGGCGCGGCTGGCGCAAGATGGAGTAGCAGCGGCCACCCTGTCGCTCGACGATCTCTACCTTGGCCGCGAAGCGCGCTGCGCGCTCGCCGCCAAAGTCCACCCGTTGTTCGCTACCCGAGGTCCGCCCGGCACTCATGATGTCGCGCTGGGCCTGGCGGTGCTGGATGCACTGGCCCGGGGCGAACCTGCACCGCTCCCCCGGTTCGACAAGGCGGCGGACGCGGCCACAGCGCGCGCCGATTGGCCCAAGGCCCCGCGCGATTGCCAGGTGCTGCTGCTCGAAGGCTGGTGCCTCGGCGCGCGGCCCCAGAGCGAGGAGGCGCTGATCCACCCGGTCAACGCGCTCGAAACCGAAAAGGACGCGCAAAGCCACTGGCGCCGCCATGCCAACACGGCGCTGGCGGGCGAATATCAGCAATTATGGGTCCGGACAAACCACCTGATCCTCCTCGCCGCGCCGGGCTGGGACGTGGTCCAAGGTTGGCGTGAGGAACAGGAAACGGAGCTCCGCGCGAGGGCCGGAGCCGACGCGCCCGGGGTGATGGATACGGGCGAGGTGACGCGGTTCATCCAGCACTACGAGCGACTGACCCGGCATATGTTGGCGGAGCTGCCGGGACGGGCGGATGTGGTGGTTAGGCTGGGGGAGGGGAGAGAGGTGTTGGGGGTTGGCGATCATGAGCTAGAAAAATAGCTTCTAAGCTCCTCGTCCCCGCCAAACCCTTAACCCCAAACCCAGCGCCGTCCCCACCGCGATTGCCGCCGTGAGATCCACCAGCACCGTCAGCAGCGCGGTCAGCACCAGCAGCGCCAGATCGGCCCTTGGCTGGCGCAACCGCTCGCCCCAGCGGTGCGGTTCGGACATGTTCCACGCCGTCAGCAGCAGCAGGGCGGCGAGGCCGGGGAGCACCAGATGTCCGGCAAGATCTCCGGCCAGCGCGACCAGTGCCCAGATGGTCAGCGCGTGGATTATCCCGGCCACCGGCGTTTTCCCGCCTGCGTTGACGTTGGTGGCGGTGCGGGCGATTGCGCCGGTGGCGGGGACGCCGCCGAACAGGGCGGAGCCAATGTTGGCTGCGCCTTGCGCCAGAAGCTCTGCGCCGTGGCGATGCTGGCTGCCGATCATCCGGTCGGCCACCACAGCCGAAAGCAGCGATTCAATCCCGGCGAGGAAAGCGATGGCGAGAGCAGAGGGCAGAAGCTCCAGCATCAATGCCAGATTGGCCTGCGGCAGTTGCGGCCAGCCGATTCCGCTGGTTAGCGCGCCGTAACTGCCGCTGACCGTGCCAACTGACGGGAGCCACAACAGCACTGCCACAGAGACCAGTGCCAGCACCACCAACGGGCCAGGCAATGCAGGCCAGCGTTTGCGGAAACCGGCGATGGCAACCAAGGTGACCAGGCCGATCAGGGCAGAGCCTGCATCAAAGCTATGCCGCGCCTGCCACAGGACGGGGACTTTCTCGAGGAAATCTGCCGGGAGCGCGGCG
>JANLQQ010000031.1:0-9467 GCA_031367905.1 Novosphingobium sp. | reverse complement strand
TTGGCCAGCGCATCGGAATTGGCGGTGCAGCGCGCTTGCAAGCCTTCCAGCCCGCCAACGTCTTTGGCCCATTCCAGCGCGAAGATCGCATCTTCCACCGCCAGCATCGAGGGCGTGTTGATCGTCTCGCCCTTGAAGATGCCTTCGGACAGCTTGCCCTTGGACGTCAGCCGGAACAGCTTGGGCAGCGGCCAGCTTGGCGTATAGCTTTCCAGCCGTTCCACCGCGCGGGGACCGAGGATCAGCACGCCGTGGCCGCCCTCGCCGCCCAGCACCTTCTGCCAGCTGAAGGTGGCGACATCGATCTTGGCCCATGGAATGTCATAGGCGAACACCGCGCTGGTCGCATCAGCGAAGCTCAGCCCCGCACGGTCGTCCGGGATCCATGCCCCGTCGGGAACACGCACGCCGGAAGTGGTGCCGTTCCAGGTGAACAGCACATCGTCGGCCCAATCGACCTGGTCCAGATCGGGCAGCTGGCCATAATCGGCGCGCATCACGGTGGGTTCGAGCTTCAACTGCTTGACCGCATCGGTCACCCAGCCTTCACCGAAGCTCTCCCAGGCCAGCGCAGTCACGCCGCGCGCGCCGAGCATGGTCCACATCGCCATCTCGAACGCGCCAGTATCAGACCCCGGGACAATCCCGATCCGGTGGGTATCGGGCAGCTGCAGCACCTCGCGCATCAGATCGATGCAATACTGCAGGCGCGACTTGCCGATCCTGGCGCGATGCGAACGGCCGAGGCTTGTCGTAGCGAGTCTGCTGGGGGAATATCCGGGCGGCTTGGCGCAGGGACCGGATGAGAAGAATGGACGCGCAGGTTTGCGCGCCGGAATTGGTACAGTCATTGTAATCTCTCCTTACAGAGAGCACGCGCGGCGTTGGGACCGCGTGGCCCGTCGGCGGCCTTAGTCGCGCGTGCCACCAAGTCAAGCCGAACCGAACGAGCCATTGCTGGAAAAATCTGCCTTTGCCGCGTTCCGCTCAATTGGGCGATGACCGCTTTTGGTGCGCTGACCCAGTCAACAAGGATTGTTGATAACTCTATTTATACGTTTATATTCAAAAGTTTACCGCGCACAATAATTTTTTGCTAATTGCAGCAAACCGTGTAGCTTTTATCCGGGTTGCACAGCTTCCCACCCCGGGTTGGGGGAATCATAATTGGAGGGGCATATGTTAGGAAAAATTACCGGCTTGGCCGGAGCATTGAGTATTATTCTCGCAATAGTCGCAGCACTTGTAACGATCCCAAATCTGGACATTTCGGTCATATTGGTAGTCCTCGGCCTGATCGCAGGCGTGGGCGTCGCCGCCGAACGGATTGTCGGATTCCTGGTTGCTGTATTGGCTTATCCAGCGCTTGGCGCAGCACTTGCTCTGCTGCCGATGGTTGGCGAAAAGCTCAACGCAATAACTGGAAACCTCGCGCTTGGGGCAGCCGGTGCGGCCTCATCGGCTCTGGCCATTTACCTCTTCGGCCAAGTCAGGAACCAGTTGCTCGGTCTGGGCAAGTAATCAATTTCAGCTTCGTCACATTGAAAGGCCTTGCGAACTGGGGAGTTCGCAAGGCCCTTTTCTTTTGCGGCAAACCGTTAAAATACTTCACACATTCTTAACCATAACGACCGCAAAATCGCGCGATGCGCCGGATACTTGCCCTTTTGCCCCTGGTGGCCGCGCTTAGCGCCTGCATCGATATCCCGCAGGGCCGCAAGCAGGAGCCCTTGCGCCAATCGACTGCGATATTTTCCCCGCGCCCCGAAGCGCGGCAGTGTCTTGCCAATCTGGGCGCAAGCCGCGCCAATTTTACCCCTTTACCCGATCAGTATTACGGCGCCGGCTGTTCAACCCTCAACACCGTCCGCTTGGCCGCGTTGCACAGCGATAATGCCGCGCTGGCGCTATCTAACCTCGGCCCGGTGACTTGCCCGCTGGCCGCCAGCTTCGCCGGTTGGGCCCGGTTCGGCGCAGACCGCGCCGCCCGGCAAATCCTGGGCAGCGCGCTGGTCCGGATCGAGACAATGGGCAGTTACAGCTGCCGCAACGTCGCGGGCTCCGGCCGCCGCTCGGCCCACGCCACCGCCAATGCGATCGATATCTCTGCCTTCATCCTCGCCGATGGCCGGCGGATCAGCGTGTTGGGTGACTGGATCAACGGGACCACGCAGAAACGGCGCTTTCTGACCACGATCCACGAAAGCGCGTGCAAGCGGTTTGGCACAGTTCTGGGGCCGGATTACAACGCCGCGCACCACGATCACCTGCACCTCGAGCTGAGCAATCGGGCATACTGCCGGTGAACTCAACTACTTGCCGGGGGCAACAAAAATATCAGGGTCCGGTCAACACAAGATTGCGACCCGTGAACCGCACCCTGACATTTTTATGGTGACGTCGACGATGGGGGGGCAGCCGACGTTCACTCGCGAATGAGGAGATCCCTCAAACAACTCCAATGATATCTCCCGGCAGCCGTGTGGCCAATATGGACCAAAGGACGTATCAACCTTAGGCAGCAAGCGTTAAGCCCAGCTCTCGCTGCCAGTCGCACTGCGTCAGCAGTCGTGCCAACGCCCAGGCTTTGCAGCAGCAACCCAGCCAGGATTGCCGCGCCCGCTGGCCAATTCCTTCCACACCGCACCGATTTGCACGCCGCATTGATTTGATTGTGACATCGCAGCCAAGCAGCTAGGCGGCCCCCGATGCGCGCCTCTTCCTTTTTGCCACCGCCGATTTTGCCGACCGGCTATGATAATCGCCCGACGTGGCGCAGCCGGGTGAGCGCTGCCCTGCTCTCGCTGGGCATCATGGCGCTGATCGTGCTGGCTTTGCTGCAACTGGGCCTGCTTCCGGCGCATCGCGTTTCCCCGGGTAATCGGCTGACCGCCATCCGGATTTCCGATGCAGCCTCTGCTGCCCAGAAGAAGGCTGCCAAGCGCGCCGCGGCCAAGCCCAAACCGGCCGTGATCGCGCTGCCCCAGCCCGTTCCCGCGCCAACCCCGCCGCCGTTCAAAATCATCAAGCTGTCGAGCAAGGATTTTGCCGCCTCGGATATTTCGGCGTTGACCCGGCAACCAGCGCAAGGCGCGGCCACTGGCGACGCCGCACCAGACAGCGGTGCCGTCTACGGACCTGGCGGCGGGCCGGGCGGGGCGCGGCTCTACAAGGCCGAATGGTATCGTGAGCCCTCCAATGCAGAGCTGGGCGGCTATCTGAAAGCCGGGGCCCCGCCGGGCAGCTGGGCGTTGATCGCTTGCCAGACGATCGACCGCTATCACGTCGACAATTGCCGCGAGCTGGACGAAGCCCCGCGCGGTTCTGGCTTGGCCCGGGCGATGCGCCAAGCGGCCTGGCAGTTCCTGATCCGCCCACCGCGGCTGGGCGGAAAACCAATTCCAGGGGCCTGGGTGAGTATCCGGATTACGTTTTCAAAGCAGCCGATCAGCGATGATCCGCCACTGCCCGGCGCGGACGGCTGACACAGTAACTTGCCCGCCCTCAGTCTGCAAACCACCTGAGCGACATGCAGGTGAAGCCCGCGTCAATCTTCTCGATCTCGGCATTGGCCAGCACTGTCAGCCGCGCACCGTGGCCATCGAGCAAGTCAAGGATGCGCGGAGAACGGCTTCCTGCCAGAATGGTATCGTTGGCGCGCAGCACATTGGCCCCGCTCTCTTCGCCCGCTGGCACCACCAGCACGCGGTAACCGGCAAACACGCCCGAGGCGGCAAGGTCGGCAGTTGCCAGGATGGTTTCTTCATCAATGATCGACGATGCGGTTTTGAGGTGGAGAACGCTGGCCGGCGTCTCGGCGATCACTGCTGTACGCCCCAGCTGGCCCAGCAATCCGGCAAGCGCCTCAGCACCCGCCCGGTCGGTACGCGCAGACAGCCCGATGAACACCTTGTCCGCCATCGCCAGCACATCGCCGCCATCGGCAAACCCGTGCGGCAATTCCAGCACCGTCTCAAATGCCGCTGCCAGCGCCGGACGCAGGAACGGCCCCTCGCCCGCGCGGCTAATCGTGCCGGGGCGCAGCAGGATCGCGGCTTCGGGAAAGACCAACGCCGGATCTTCGACAAAGATCGCGTCGGGAAAATCCTCCAGCGCTGGCAGTGTCGTGACTGCCAGCCCGGCCGCTTCCAGTGCCGCGACATAGCCAGCATGTTCGGCCATGATTCCGCCGAGCGCGGGATCAGGCCCGCCGCCTGCGCGCAAGCCTGCGATCACACTGGCGCCGGGCGTGCGGACAATCGCGCAGGTGAAATCGAACACCTGCATCAGCTGCAGTCACCGATCCGCTGGTTGATCACTTCTGCTTCCATCACCATCCCCGCGCCTGGCATTCCCGCGATCTGGCCAGCGGTGGACTGATTGACCTTCATGGCCATCTGCGATCCCGTCGCGGAAAAAGTGCCATGCATCTGATAGGTCCCGGTCATGCCCTTTCCGGTCTGGCAGGTCATTTTCGCATCGAGCGTGCCGGAAGTGGCGTTGAACTGATCGAAGCTGCACTTGCCCTGCGCCATTCGCTTGGAAAACTCCTCAAAGCCCTTGTCGGCATCAGCCGGTGAAAGGCAGAATTCAGTGCTTTTCCCGCTGGCAGAAAACATTCCCTTCATCCGTTCCGCCTGTGCAGCGGGCATTCCGGGAATAGAAAAATTGGTGATCTTGACGGTCGACCGGTATTGACCCGGCTGGGGCTTCACCAGCTGGCGCGCTTCAGCCTTGACCTGATCGGCAGTCTTGGGGCTATCCGGCTCCTTGCTGCACCCGGCAAGCGCGATGGCGGTAAGCAGCGGCACAGCAATGATCAAACGCATGGAAGCTCCCCCGGTTAGTTGGACGACTGGCAAGCTATCAGCCGCACCCTGCGCTGCCAATGGCGATTGCAGGTGAAGGGGAGAGGTTAGCGTGGCGCTCAGCGCCAGGCGGCAGATCGGGTTGCGATATTCGCGCTTTGATGGTCACGAAAGTTTTCGACAATCCAACAGAACCGCTCGACCGCTGGCGGAGCAAGCTGGCTGACGAAGTTCACCCCGCAGCGCTCGCCCTTTGCCCACACTACGGTGCCGAGTTCCGCGATCTCTTCGATCCGCACCAGTACAGTGACTCCGATCCGCGGCGGCTTGGCCAATTGCAGGCAACAGCCGATGCGCGAGATATTCTCGACCACCGCCAGCGCCGTGCGATCGGGCAGCACCAGCCTCGCCTCAAGCCCCATCGCCAACCGCGCAATCCCGCGATTTCCAAGTTTTCCGAAGGGTTTGGGAACGGCCATGATCGGGAGTTAACACGGCAGTGGTGAACAGCAAGTTAGGGGGCTATATACTGCGGTTCTGGCCCAGACCGTGATTGCAAAGGACCCCCGGATTGCTCAAAAATGCCTGGTACGTTGCAGCCTGGGAGGACGAGATCGGCTCATCCCCAATCGAACGCACGATCATCGGCGAACGCGTGGTGCTTTATCGCCGCGCCGATGGCACGGTAACGGCACTAGGCGGCCTGTGCCCGCACCGCCGGATGCCCTTGGCAAAAGGACAGGTTGAGGGCGATCTGCTGTCCTGCGGTTATCATGGCCTGACCTTCGCCCCCGATGGCCAATGCGTCAAAGTGCCGTGCCAGACCGGCGTTCCCAAGGGTGCGAACATCCGCAGTTTCCCGGTCGAGCCGCGCTATGGACTAGTCTGGATCTGGATGGGCGAGACCGCTGCTGCGGATGCAGCACAAATTATTCGGGTTGAAAACTGGGGCGATCCGGCATGGGGCTATAATCGTGGCCCCGCGCTGGTTTATGATTGCAACTACCTTTATATCACCGACAATCTGCTTGATCCTTCGCATGTTGCATGGGTCCATCGCAGCAGTTTTGGCGACGCGTCGTGCGCAGCTGTGCCGATGCAAACCCGCGCCCACTCCGATGGGATGACTGTTTCGCGCTGGATCAAGGATGCCCCGGTTGCGCCGTTTTACGTAGGCCTGGTGCCATTTTCCGGAAACGCCGATCGCTTGCAGCACTATGAAGTGCGCTATCCGGCCAATGCAGTAATCAAAGCGGTATTCGTGCCGGCAGGCAAAGGCGGTTTCGATGAAACCCCCGATCCGGCCACCAGTTTCCTGATGGATTCATATAACTTCATCACCCCCGAAGATGATTGCCACAGCCGCTATTACTGGTTCCAGCTGCGCAATATCCGGCCGGGCGATGCGGGCCTCAGCGAAGAAATGTCGAAATCGGTGCTCGCCGCTTTCTCCGAAGATCTTGAAGTCCTGAACGCGGTGCAACAAGGGATGGACAGCTGCGGCGATAAATTCATCTCGATCGCGTCCGACGCCGGCCCCCTCAGGTTTCGTCACACGCTAAGCATGATGATCGCCGCTGAGGCCAGTTAAGGCCAAGCAAGATATCCGCCCGCCCTGCCAATCCTGATTGCACGGACGCGGTTTGTTCTCCATAGCTGAGCGATGTCCGAACTCGTCATCCGCCGGGGCCTCGCCGAGCCCGATACCTCGGGCGCCTTCGTCCCGCACAAGCCGCAGCGGCCCGACAAAGCGGAGCCGGGGCGGCCGTTCGTGTTGCAATCGGAATATCAGCCAGCGGGCGACCAGCCAACTGCGATTGCCGATCTGATCGCCGGAATTGATGCGGATGATCGCACCCAGGTGCTGCTGGGCGTTACCGGCAGCGGCAAGACTTTCACTATGGCCAAGGTGATTGAGCTGCTGCAACGCCCGGCGCTGATCCTCGCCCCCAACAAGATCCTGGCGGCGCAGCTCTATGGCGAATTCAAAAGCTTTTTCCCGGATAATGCGGTCGAGTTTTTCGTATCCTATTACGATTACTATCAGCCCGAAGCCTATGTCCCGCGCAGCGATACCTACATCGAGAAGGAAAGCTCGGTGAACGAGGCGATTGACCGGATGCGCCATTCGGCCACGCGCTCGCTGCTCGAACGTGACGACGTGATCATCGTCGCCTCGGTCAGTTGCATCTATGGCATCGGCTCGGTCGAGACATATTCGGCGATGATCTTTGACCTCAAAAAGGGCACCAGCCAGGACCAGCGCGAGCTCATCCGCAAGCTGGTCGCGCTGCAATACAAACGCAATGACGCCGCCTTTCAGCGCGGCAATTTCCGGGTGCGCGGCGATAATCTGGAAATCTACCCCAGCCACTACGAAGACATGGCCTGGCGCGTTTCGTTCTTCGGCGACGAAATCGAAGACATCGCCGAGTTCGACCCGCTGACCGGCAAGAAAGGCGCGAGCCTGGCCACCGTGCGGGTCTATGCCAACTCGCACTATGTGACGCCGGGGCCAACGCTCCAGCAGGCGGCGCAGGCGATCCGGTTCGAGCTGACCGAGCGGCTCAAGGAGCTGGAGGCCGAGGGCAAGCTGCTCGAACACCAGCGGCTCGAACAGCGCACCAACTTCGACCTCGAAATGATCGCCGCGACCGGAAGCTGCGCGGGGATCGAGAACTACAGCCGCTTCCTGACCGGCCGCCTGCCGGGCGAACCCCCGCCAACGCTGTTCGAATACCTGCCCGAAAATGCGCTGCTGTTCATCGACGAGAGTCACCAGACCGTGCCGCAAATCGGCGCGATGGCCAAGGGCGATCACCGCCGCAAGATCACGCTGGCCGAATACGGCTTTCGCCTGCCGAGCTGTATCGACAACCGCCCGCTGCGCTTCAACGAATGGGACGCGATGCGCCCGCAGACCGTCGCGGTCTCGGCCACGCCGGGCCATTGGGAGATGGAGCAAGCGGGCGGGGTGTTCGCCGAACAGGTGATCCGCCCGACCGGGCTGATCGACCCGCCGGTGGAGATCAAGCCGGTCGAGGACCAGGTCCAGGATTGCATCGAGGAATGCCGCAAGACCGCCGCGGTGGGCTTTCGCACGCTGGTGACCACGCTGACCAAGCGGATGGCCGAGGACCTGACCGAGTTCATGCACGAGGCGGGCTTGCGGGTCCGCTACATGCACTCCGACGTCGAGACGCTGGAGCGCATCGAACTGATCCGCGACTTGCGGCTGGGGGTCTACGACGTGCTGGTGGGGATCAACCTGCTGCGCGAGGGATTGGACATTCCTGAGTGTGGGCTGGTGTGCATATTGGACGCGGATAAAGAGGGCTTCCTGCGCAGCGAGACCAGCCTGATCCAGACGATCGGGCGAGCCGCGCGCAACATCGAAGGCCGCGTGATCCTGTACGGCGACCGGATCACCGGCAGCATGGAGCGCGCGATCGCCGAAACCGACCGACGGCGCGAAAAGCAGCACGAATTCAACCTCGCCAACGGGATAACGCCCGCTTCGATCAAGCGCGGCATCCAGGATATCGTCGCGCATACCGCGAGCCGGGATGGCGTGCTGGTCGAGATCGACGATCCCGAGCGCAACAATCTGGTTGGCCACAATCTGCGCGGCTACATCGAGGATCTGGAGAAACGGATGCGCAATGCTGCGGCGGATCTCGAGTTCGAGGAAGCCGGGCGGTTGAGGGATGAAATCCGGCGGCTGGAAGCGGACGAACTCGGCCTGCCGCCCGCGCATCAGCAATCGAAAGCGCCGAAGGTTGGGCGGAGCAACGAGGGCAAGCCGGGGACGCGGAAAGGCCGGTTCGGCAAGGCGAGCAAGATGAAGTGGGGGCGGTGATGCTTGCAAAACTCGAGACTATGTGCTAGCACTATGAAGAATATGGAGTCATACGCATGGGCACGCTCACCGTACGCAATGTCGATGACGGCCAGCTGGCCAATCTTGCGAAGACTGCGAAGCTCAACAAGCGATCGGTCTCCGCCGAGGTGCGCGAACTGATCGCCGAAAGCGATCGCAAGCGCCAGGTCGAGGAAGTGCTGGCAAACATCAAACGCCGGCGCGAGCGTCATCCGATCCAGCTTGCTCGCGGAGAAGACGCCGTCTCGCTGATCCGCGCGGTTCGGGACGAGGAGTGATCGTCGTCGATGCCAGCGTCGGCGTAAAATGGCTGGTGATCGAGGCAAGTTCCGATATCGCCGACGACTTTCTGGCGCTTAACCGGGGCGAGCTCGTTGCACCCGCCATTTTTTCCATCGAGGTCGCCAGCGCATTGGTGCGCAAAGCCAACGAGGTGAAGGCGAATCGCAAGGGCAGCGAGGCGGGGCTGATCAGCCTCGGTGAAATGCTCGCCAGCAAAATTGTCGAGATCAGGCAGACCTCGATGGATCAACTGAGCGGTGCCGCCCAACTCGCTCTCGACCTCGGCCACCCCCTTAAGGACTGCATCTACCTCGCGCTGGCGATGGAGCTGGGGTGTGAGTTGGTGACCTGCGATGCGCGGTTCGCGGCGAAGGCGAAGGGGGTTTGGGCGGGGGTAAGGGTGTTGGGGGCGTGAATACGCTGATTTCCAATGCTGAAGCAGGAATGCTAAGCCTGTCATTTATCCCATCGTATCTATTGACGGCACTCCGCTTATC
>JANLQQ010000028.1:0-33577 GCA_031367905.1 Novosphingobium sp. | reverse complement strand
TGACGATGGTCGAGCAGGGGATTTCGCGGCTGGTGAGTGTCGATCTGGGGGCAGCGGAAGAACTGCTGGCGGCGGAGTGATGAATGCTTGATAAAGTGATTCGCCGCTGCGCCATGGTTTTCATCGGACTGGCGGCAATGCCCGATACAGCTTTGGCTTGCATCGATATTGCTCCGTTTGAAATCTCGGACATCAGCAGCGCCGACTTGGTCGTTGCAGGCGAGCTAGCAGCCTATGCGAAGGTCTCCCATGGCGGTCGACGAGGTCTTAGCGACTATGCGATTTTGACAGTGCGGGTGCAAAGCACGCTCAAGGGAGAGGCACCCCGAATGGTGCAACTCACGTGGGACAATTCGACCTTTAGTGAGCCGGAGATGATGGTGCTTGGCGAGAAGGTCATCGTGGCAGCTGTCCGCCCCGGCGGCGCAGGGCTTCCGCTACGCGGACCCAGCGCGACTGTTTTGTCTGCACCCCGCCCAGACAAGATGCAGGTCTTGCAAGCACCCTGTGCCCCTGCCTTCATCCTTCCCTATTCAGCACAATCCGAAAAAAATCTGCGCGCGATCCTGCGCGGCGAGCCAGTCGGCGAGTTCAACTTTCACACCGGCGGTGAGCGGCTATATAAGTTTGATTCGAGCCGCTGGTTATGACGGAAGACAGTTGGTCCCTTCATCTTATTCGGGATCGGCGCGGCTGGGCTCTTCGCAATCGGATGGAGCCTGATCCGCAGACGCGCGCGTAAATTCGACACAACTTGATCGAGCGCACACAGGCCCCCGAGTTGCTTCAAGATCTGAGCTTGTCATCCCGCATCAATCCAAGGATCGAATAGTCCTCCCCAGCATCCGACAACGAAAAATGTGTCTCCTCAATTGCCCGCTCAGGCGAAAGCGCCACCACATTCATCGGCTCGATTTCGTGTCCATCCCATTGATACCAAATCGTCCATGTCCAGCCGATCGCAAGCTCTACCTCCATCACCCTTTCCATAAGTGATATTACCCATTTTCTGAGGGCATCGGCAAACGAAGATGCGTCGTAAATGGATCAATATAAACAGAAATTCGAAGAGAAAGTCTCAGCCCTTTAACCCAGCACATACCGCGGCCCGGTCCCCGCCGTCCCGGCGCGGTCGTCCTTATTATACAGGTGGCAGCGTTGCAGGCTGAGGCAGCCGCAGCCGATGCATTCTTCCAGCTTGGCCCGGGTGCGGGTGAGGAGCTGGATCTTGGCGTCGAGCTGGACCCGCATCGAACGGCTGATCCGTTGCCAGTCCGACTGGCTGGGGGTGCGCCCTTGTGGCAGCTTGGCCAGCTCGACCTCGATCTCGACCAGACCCAGCCCGAGCTTCTGGGCGATCAGGATAAAGCTCAGCCGCCGGATGTCCGAACGCAGGAAGCGCCGCTGGTTGCCGCTGGTGCGGAGCGAGGTGATCAAGCCCTTTTCTTCGTAAAAGCGGATGGCCGAAACGGCGAGGCCAGTGCGCTGCGCCAGCACGCCGATTGGGATGAGATCATTCTTGTCCATCATCGCTTTTCACCCGAATCCACTTGACCTCAAGTTAGCTTGAGGTTGCACAATGGGCAAGGCTGCTGATTCGAAAAATCGGCAGTCCGTTCATTTTCAGCGCTTTACCGAAAGGATCTGCCACCATGCCCCAGGGATTTCTCGAACACGCCAACATCACCGTCAGCGATCCGGATCGCTCCTCGGCATTGCTCCAGCAGCTATGCGGCTGGCACGAACGCTGGCGCGGGGCCTCGCAAATGGGCGGTTGGACCATCCATGTCGGCAACGAGCGTGACTATATCGCGGTCTATACCGATGCAGGCAAAGGCGGCCCCTTCGCCAAAGGCGCGCCGCTCAACCATATCGGGCTGGTGGTCGATGATCTGGACGGCGCCGAAGCAGTGGTAGTGGCAGCAGGTCTCGTGCCGTTCGGCCACATGGATTATGAACCCGGACGGCGGTTCTATTTCTTCGACTGGGACGGGATCGAATTCGAACTAGTGAGCTACAGCTAGCGCTTTCGGGCGCAGCCGCTCAATTCAAGGTCGGCCAGTGTGAATCTCGCGCGGTAGGCATAGACAGTATCCGACATGCCATCGCTGCACTCCCCCGCCGCGATGCGTAAACTGGCCGCCTTGCCATCAAGCGTTCCGGTGTAGGTTATCGCCGCGGCATCATCGCTGCGCTGAGCGGCAAAGATTGCGCCGGGAATGTCTTCCGGGGTCGAATAGCGCAATTGGCCGGGGGACACCTCAACCGACCAGAAAGGTTCCGTACCCAGCGCCACGAAGCGTTCGGTGACCGGGGCAGAGGCTGTTTGCTGCGGCATAGCTGCTGCCTGCGGGGTGGCTGGTCCCGGCGAGGTCGCTGTTTCCTGCGAGGCCGGCTCCTTGTCCACTTCAGGCTGACAGCCAGCCAAGGCGGCACCGCCAGCAAGTACCAACATCAGTCGCATTGTCATTCTCCCACAGCGATTTTCAATGCTCATGCGTTTCCGACCACCCCGCAGGCCAGCGCCATCAGCAGCCCGGCAAAGCGGTTGGAACGGAACCGGGCGAGCGGGTTGTCCGGATCATTCACGTCGAGCGTCAGCACCTGCCAGACCAGATGCAGCGCCACCGGCAGCAGCGCGAGCAGCGCCAGCCAGTCCGCCCGCAGCAGCCACACTGCCAGCCCCCAGAACATCACCGCCATGCCATAAAATCCAGCAACCCCGACCTGCACCCGCACGCCCAGCGCCAGCGCGCTCGAGCGAATCCCGACCAGCGCATCATCCTCGCGGTCTTGCAGCGCATAGATCGTGTCGTAACCGATGACCCAGCAGATGCTCCCGGCGTAGAGCGCGGTCAGCACTGCCAGCTGATCGCTGCGCAAGGCCGTCCAGCCGACCAGCGCGCCCCAGCTGAACACCAGCCCCAGCCAGGCCTGCGGCCACCAGGTGATCCGCTTCATGAAGGGGTAGGCTGCAACAAGAGCCAGACTGGCGAGTGCCACGACTTGCGCCTCCCAGCGCAGTTGCAGCAGCACGATCAGGCCAATCAGGCACAGGATGAACAGCCAGATCCAGGCAGCGCGCTTGCCGATCGAGCCGCTTGCCACGGGCCGCGCGGCAGTGCGAGCGACTTTCCGGTCAAGATCGGCATCGACGATGTCATTATAGACGCAGCCCGCGCCGCGCATTGCAATCGCCCCCAGCAGCAGCCAAGCCAGCAGATCCCAGCGCCGCCCTCCGCCCGCCAGCAATACACCCCAGGTGCAAGGCCAGTAGAGTAACCACCAGCCGATCGGCCGGTCGAACCGGGCAAGCAACGCGTAATTGCGCAAGGGTGCGGGCAGCGCGGCGACGAGGCTGCGGTGCTGGGTGTCAGGGACAATATCGGTCACTATTTCGGACATCACCGACGCATAGCCCTGCGCCCGCCAATCGGCTAGAGGCTGTCCATGTCCGCTACCCCCGCCTGGCCGCCCAAAAGCGCACCGCGCCTGTTCGTTCCCGGTCCGCTGGTCGCGGATAGTGCCATAATCATCGCTGGGCCTCAGGCGCATTATCTGGCCAAGGTGATGCGCGTATCGGCAGGGGATGCGGTCATTTTATGCGACAATAGCACCGGCGAATGGCTCGCACGGGTGGTCAGTGCAGGCAAGCGCGATGTGCAATTGATCGCCGAAACACTGCTGCGCCCGCGGGAGGATGTGCCGGACTTTACGCTGTGCGCCGCCCTTATCAAGAAACCCAATTTCGATCTGGTGCTTGAAAAGGCCACCGAATTAGGCGTGCGGCGGATCAAGCCGGTGATCACCCGGCGCTGCGTCGTGGACAAGCTCAATCCACAGCGCGCCGCCGCGATTGTCACTGAAGCGGCCGAGCAATGCGCCCGCACTGGCTTACCCGAATTGGGCGAGCCCGTGAAGCTGGAGGCCCTGCTGCGCGATTGGGCTGACAATCGCGTGTTGTTCTTTGCTGACGAGACCGGCGGCGAGCCGGCCGCCGCCGCTTTCGCCGCCAATCCCGGACCCGCCGCGCTGCTGATCGGCCCCGAAGGCGGGTTTGACGCGGCTGAACGCGAAGCAATCCGCAGCCACCCGCAAGCGCGTGCCGTCAGCCTTGGCCCGCGGATATTACGGGCCGAGACTGCTGCGATCGCGGCAACTGCTTTGTGGATGGCGGTTTCCGGTGACTGGAAAAATTTGACTGGTGCCGGGGTACACAAAACACTACCTCGCGAAAAATGAGCACCAAACAGGTTTCAGATCGCAACGAACCTTTGATCGAAAGCCGCGATCAATTGATCGCCCCGATGGCGGGCGGTGAGAAGCCGTGCGAGCGCTGGCGGATTGGAACCGAGCACGAAAAGCTGGTCTATTGCGCCGGCGATCACCACGCCCCCAGCTATGATGAGCCCGGCGGTATTCGCGATCTGCTGATGGCGATGACCGATTACGGCTGGAAACCGGTGATAGAAGCCGGACCCGATGGTCAGCATAACGTGATCGCCATGTCAGGCGATGACGGGGCGATCAGCCTTGAACCGGCCGGACAACTGGAGCTTTCGGGCGCACCGCTGGTCAATCTGCATCAGACCTGCGCCGAAACTGGCCGCCATCTGGATCAGGTCAAGGCGATCGGCGCGCGCACCGGCAAGGGTTTCCTGGGCCTTGGGATGTGGCCCGACAAACGCCGCGACGAGCTGCCGGTAATGCCCAAGGGCCGCTACGCGATCATGCTGCGGCATATGCCCCGCGTTGGCACCATGGGCCTCGACATGATGCTGCGGACCTGCACGATCCAGGTCAATCTCGATTATTCGAGCGAGGCCGACATGGTGAAAAAGTTTCGCACTTCGCTCGCGCTCCAACCGCTCGCCACCGCGCTGTTCGCCAATTCGCCGTTCACCGAAGGCAAGCCCAACGGCTATCTTTCCTATCGCAGCCACATTTGGTCGGACACCGACCCGGCGCGCACCGGCATGCTGCCGTTCGTGTTCGAAGCGGGCTTCGGCTATGAGCGCTATGTCGATTACATGCTCGATGTGCCGATGTATTTTGTCTACCGCGACGGCAGATATATCGATGCTGCAGGACAGAGCTTCCGCGACTTTCTAGCCGGCAAGCTGCCTGCCCTGCCCGGCGAATTGCCGCGCGAGAGCGACTGGGTCGATCATCTTTCCACCGCCTTTCCCGAAGTGCGGCTCAAAAGCTTCCTCGAAATGCGCGGTGCCGATGGCGGCCCGTGGAACAAGATCTGCGCGCTGCCCGCGCTGTGGGTCGGGCTGCTGTATGATCAGACCGCGCTGGATGCCGCCTGGGACTTGGTCAAGGACTGGGACATGGACGGGCGCGAGCGGCTGCGCGCGTCGGTGCCCAAGCTCGGCCTCGACGCGCCGCTTCCGGGCGGCGGAACCCTGCGCGATATTGCCGCCGAGGTGCTGGCGATCAGCCGGGCGGGCCTTGCCGCGCGCGGCCAGCTCAACAGCGCGGGAGACAATGAAACCGGCTACCTGGGGCCCCTTGACGAGATCGTCGCAAGTGGCAAAGTTCCGGCCCAGCGCCTGCTCGACAAGTTCCACGGCGAATGGGCCGGCGATATTTCACGCGTCTATGAGGAGAGCTTCTGATGATCGCAGTGATCGGCCAGTTTCGGATGCCGCCTGAAAATATGGCAGCGGCGCGCCCCTTGATGCGCAAGGTGATGGAAGCCACCCGTGCCGAGGCGGGCTGTACCGAATATAATTATGCCGAGGATGTGCTCGATCCAGGGCTGATCAGGGTCAGCGAAGTGTGGGACAGCCGCGATCACCTGACCGCGCATTTGGCCACACCGCATATGCGCCTGTGGGGAGACGAGCGGATCGCGCTGGGCCTGTCAGGCCGGGCGATCACGGTTTACGAGGTGAGCGGTTCGGCGATGCTTTAAGAACCCGTCGTCCCGGATTTGATCCGAGACCGCTGGCCTCATCATTCCGCCCTCGCGTCGATGAGGGCAGCGGTCCCCCGGTCAAGCCGGGGACGACGATTGTATCCGGTTGCCCCACACCCGCTTCCCCAGCCGGTTGAAGCTCCGGGTGATCAGCGCATTCTGCTCCATCCAGTCATAATATGCGCGATATTTGGGATCTTCGGAAAGCAGGTGCTGTTCCTCGGTCTTGGCGCGCCAAAAATAGATTGCACTCACGCAGGCGAGGAAGACAGAGTTGCGCACTGCATCGACGATTGAACCATTGGTGACCAGAAACGGCAGGGCCGCCAGCCACCAGAAGCTGTTCTTGGACAGGTAAGCCGGGTGGCGGGTGAAGCGATAGGGACCGCCGGTCAGCACGCCGCGGTAGGTCAGGTTTGAAAAGCGGATGCCGAACGCAATGGTCGCCCAGGCATAGAACGCCGAGAGCAGGACCAGCGCCGTCCCCCAGGCCCACAACAGCACCGCATGACCATCCAGCCAGTATGACCAGCTTTCGGTCGCCGTGCCGTAATAGAGCGGCTGGCCGTAAGCCATCAGCTGGAATGGCGGATAACACGCCAGTGCCGCAACCCAGCCGGCTAGATAGGGGTTGGCAGTGCGGATTTGCGAGGCCAGCGGGCGCATAGTCAGCACATAACCGACCGTGCCGATCTGGGCGTCGATCACAAACATCAGCTCCATCAACCGGTTGGTGAGCAGCGCCGGGTTGGCCAGGATCGCTGCAAAATCGGTCTCCACCACGCCGCGAAAGCCCCCTGGCAGGATTGAGAACATGAAAGCAGTGAAGAAGCCTTTGACCGCCCAGGCGCGCAAATGGCGTATGACCGCAGCGCCTTCAAACGCCTCGCGCCCGATCAGCATGGCCCCGAAATTCCACGCTCCATCGCGCGGGTTGACCAGCACGCGATCGAGCCACAGCACATAGGGGATTGAGAGAACAAACAGCGGGATCGCAGCAGCGCCCAGCACTTCCATTGCGAACAGATAACTGCCCTGCCAATACCACCGCGCAACGCAATAAAGGAAGCCGATGATCGCCCAGGTTGCCCACAAGCCGGCCAGCTTGGTAATCGAGATATCGATGATTTCGCTGATTGGCCGGGGCTTGTCCCAGTCAATCCCGGTCGCCGGATCACGGTGGACCTTATCAACCAGCAGCGACCACAGGACCATCGGCAGACCCGAAATAATCAGCCCCATCAGCGCCGCATAAGGCCCCGACAGCGGCGCACGCGGCCCCGGCAGCGCGAACGTATCGGCGAGTATGGGCCAGTTGCGGCAGATCAGGATCCAGCCGAACAGCCCGGCCACGCCAACCAGGCCGACGCCGACCGATACGTCGCTTGTAGGCCGGTTTGCAGGTTGGGAACTGGCCGGATGCTGCTTAGCGTTCATCTCGCGGGTCTTACCATCGAACGGTTAAGGGCGCGGAAATGATCGGCCGATCACCGGAAGCTGCTGATCTTCCCGCTGTCATCAAGCACGTAAAGCGTACCGTTCGCCACCACTGGCGCCAGGGTTATCGGCTTGTTGAGTTCGGCCAGCACGGCGATCGATCCATCGGTTGCCGCAGCCGAATAGACCTGCCCGTTTGAATTGGCGAACCACAACCGCTCTCCGGCCAGCACGGGCCCGGTCCAGTAGATCGCATTCTTGCGTTTTTTCTCATTCTCGTAGCGCGCCAGCTGGGTCATCCAGCGGACCTTGCCGGTGGTCCGCGCGATGCACAGCAGTTTGGCATCGTCGGTCAAAGTGAAAATCCAATCGCCTGCGATCGCCGGAGTTGAAATCCCGGCGAGGTTGAGTTCCCAGATACGCTGGCCCGAGGTTAGCTCGTAAGCGGCCATCCGCCCGCCCTGGCCCAGCGCATAAACCCGGCCGCGATCGATGATCGGATCGGCATCGATATCGGTGAGCACGCCCACCGTGGTTGAAAGCGACGTGCGGGCCAATGCATCGGCCCACAGCTGACGGCCGTTTTCATAGCGATAAGCGATCAGCTCGCCCGTGCTGAACCCTGCCAGCACCGTGCCCTGGCCGGCTGCTGGCGCGCCCACGCCGAACACCCCGGTCTGCCCGCTGGAGGCTGACTGGTTCCAGGCGTTGGCGCCATCTT
The DNA here is from genome assembly GCA_031367905.1 of Novosphingobium sp. Classification (GTDB taxonomy): domain Bacteria; phylum Pseudomonadota; class Alphaproteobacteria; order Sphingomonadales; family Sphingomonadaceae; genus Novosphingobium. The sequence goes on along the minus strand of JANLQQ010000028.1, from coordinate 25,493 downwards.
CGGTGTTGAGCGCATGGATCTGATTGTCCTGCGTCATCACAAACACCAGCCCGAAGGCAATCGTCGGCGATCCGCGCAGCGGCCCGGCCGGCTTGACCTTCCACAATTGCTTGCCAGTCGCCGCATCCAGCGCTGCAACTTCGCCCACCCCGGTGGTCACATAAACCCGGTCGCTATCGAAGCTAGCGCCGCCGCCGAACACCGAACTGGCGCCATCGCCGCTGATCTTGAAACTTTGGGTCCAGCGCGGGGCGCCGCTGGCGGCATCATAGGCATGGACCATGCCAACCGTGTCCATGACGAACATCTGCCCCCCGCCGATCACCGGTGCTGCGGCCAGTCGGTGCTTGCTGCTCGATCCGGCGATATTGGCGCTCCAGCCGCGCGATGGCGCAGCAGCCAGCACCAGGTGGCCATAGCTTTTGCTGGGCGTGTTGCCAGCCTGCGGCCAATCGGCATTGCTGGCAGCAGGAGGCAGGACCACGGCGACATTGGCCAGCGCCGGATCAACTTTGGCCCCGGATTCGACCCGGCTGAGGATCGGGATACGGTTGCCCACGGTTGGCGTGGTTGGCTTGCCCTTACCGCCGAATGCGCCGCAACCCGACAGGCCAAGCACAAGAACCAGCGCCAATGGAACGGCAAAACGGCGAGTAAGTGAGGTCGATTGCATCGGTCTTCCTTGAATAATTTCGATCACGGCTTGACCAGCGCGACGCTGCCGGAAGCCTTGTCTGCATTGTCGACAGTATCGACACCCAGCTGGCCAGCCAGCTGGCGACCGCGCGAGCGCAGCGTTTCGGGAACGTCCTTGTCTTTGGCCATCGCCGCAAACAGTGGCCCGGCAAGTTCGGGTTTGCCCTGCTTCAGATACGCCAGTCCCACCATTTCCCCGGCGCTGCCAAACCACGGATTGCCCGGCACGGCGAGCGGTTTGAGCCGATCAACCACTTGCTGCGGGGCCATGACGTCAAATCCTGCGGCCACTTCGCGCAGTGTGGCGAGGTCACGGAACGGCTGCGGCGCGCTGCTATCGGCAGCGATGGCGGCATAGGCCTTGGTCGCCTCGGCCACCTTGCCCTGCTTCTGGGCGATCCCGGCGCGCATCAGTGCGGCAGCAGCCTTGCTCCCGCCGGTGCCTTCAGCGGCCAGCGGAGCTAGCTTTGCCGAAGCATCCGCGTCTGATCCGGCATCCAGCCGGTCAAGCGCGATCATAAACTGCTCACCCCGTTTGGCGGCGGCCTGATTGGTGCTGTGTTCCCAGTAAAGATAGCCAGCCAGCGCCAGCAGCCCGGCGCCCACCGTAACGCCGATCGCGATGCCGTAGCGCTTGCCCAGGCCCAGCATCTGATCCTTGCGCAGCGCCTCGTCCACCTCGCGCAGGAATACATCCTGCTCAGCGGCCTTCTGTTCTTCTTTGTCTTCGGGAGATTTGGGTCGCAGGGCCAATGCAGCAGGCTTTCGCTTGTGTAGGGAGGGTCGTGCGGGCTGTTTAGCGAATGGGCGGGCCTTTTCAACGATTGTTATCTGGCCGCCCCCGGGTGAAGCAAGTGTGAACGGTTAACGCACGGAAATGCCAGCTCCCTGCTCAAGGAAAGGAACTCCGCCGCATCGCTCGGGCATAGACCGTGCGATAGGCCGAAACCATCTGCGCCTCATCGAACTCCTCACGGGCGATCTTGCGATTTGCCGCGCCAATCAGCCGCCGTTCCTTAGGATTCGCGGCCAACACCCCCAGCGCTTCGGCCAGCCCGGCCTCATCGCCAGGAGCTGCCAGATAGGGGCGGTTTTCTGCCGCCACCATCATTTCAACATCGCCAACCATCGGCGCCACTACCGCCAGCCCCGCCGCCATTGCCTCAACCACCGAGATCGGGAACTGCTCGCTGTCGGACGAAAGCGCAAACAGATCGAACAGGCCCAGGACACGGGCCGGATCGACCGCAAAACCAGGCAGATGAACCCGGTGGCCGATGCTGAGCCGGGCTGCTTCGGCGCGGATCGCTTCCCGCTCGGGCCCCTCGCCCAGAATCACCAACTGCCAGTGCTCGGGCAGGCAGGCAAAGGCGCGAACCAGCCGGGGGAGATTCTTGACTGGGCGCAGACCGGCCAGGGTTCCCAGCCATAGCTCACCCGGACGCTTGATCACCCGGGGCAAGACATCGTGCTTCGCCTTCTTGCCATAGGCGAGCACCGGGATGCCGTTGATGATCCGGTGAACCTTGCCCGGCGGCTGCTGCCAAAGGGTGATCGCAATATCTTCCAGCTGCTCAGACGGGACGACCAGTGCTTGCGCCATGCCCAGTGCAAACCGGCGATACCAGTTGCGCGTTGGTTTAAGCGTGAGCGCCTCGTCCTGGTTGAATCCATCCTCGTGGTGAACCAGCGGTGGCAGCCCAAGTGTCTTGGCAAAAATCGTGTGGGCCATCACGGCGTCCATCGCGCCCCAATTATAGGTCAGAACCAGATCGTGGCCAAGCATGGCTTTGGCAATGCGCTGCAGGCGGCCGGGGGTCGGCCTTCCAGCCAGCGCCGGAAAATCGGCCGGAAAGCTGACCGGGATCGCCGGGTTGATCGCACTGGCCGCACCCAGCGCCTCAGGCTGGGCCGAGACGATGGTGTGTTCAAATTCCGGCCCGAAAGCATTGATCAATTTGGCCGAGCGCAGTTCCTTGCCGCCAGCCTGAAAGCTGGAATGAAGATGCAGGATCCTGAGTTTCGGGCCGCTCATTTTACTCGGGCAAGCAACCGTTCGATCGCTGCTACCGCCTGCGGCTCATCCAGCGTCGGGGCATGGCCGACCCGCGGAACGGTTACCGCCTCGGCCTCAGGCAAACGTGTCGCCATGCGGCGGTGGGTTTCGGCAGACAGAATATCTGAGGTTTCACCGCGCAACAGCAGCACCGGGCGCCCCGCCAGCGCATCCAGCCCGGGCCACAGATCGGCCACAGCCCCGCCGCCCGGTTTCGAAAAGGGTTCGGCGATCTTCATGTCATAATCGAAATGGATCCGCCCGTTACCACCCAGCGCCATGCAGCGCTTGGCCATCGCCAGCCAGTCTGAAATCTGGAAATCGGGAAAGCCCGACATTTGCGCTTCTTCCAGCGCCCGCGCCGCATGCATCCAGGTGGCGAAACTGCGCCCCTGCCCGACATAGCCGCGAATCCGCTCGATCCCGGCCGCTTCCACTTCTGGCCCGATATCATTGAGCACTGCCGCTGCGATCCGCTCGGGCCCGGTCATCGCCAGGATCATCGTCAGCAGCCCGCCGAGCGACGTGCCGATCGCTACAAATCGGCTCAAGCTGGTCTGTTCGAACAGCGCGCCCAGATCTTCGGCATATTGGAGCGGATTATAGCTCGCTGAATCCTTGGCATAGGCACTGTCACCGCGCCCGCGCATATCCGGGCAGATCACCCGCCAATCGCCTGCAAGATGCGCGGCAAGCTGTTCAAAATCGCGGGCATTGCGAGTCAGGCCAGGCAGGCACAGCACCGGCGGGCGATCATCGCGGCCCGGATAATCACGGTAATGAAGGCGAAGCCCATCCCGGCTCGACCAGAAACAATCGGCAAATTCACTCATGCGGTTGGTCTGCAGCCCCCATCGAAATTGTCGTTACCTGATCGCCGCGCTTGCTGTTTTGGCGGGCACACCCCACTATCGCCTGATGCGCGCTGAACCGCAAGCCACTGGCTATCGTCCCGAAACACCCATCGCCGCTCTGGCCATTTGGCTGGGTGATCCGGTTGAGGCTGCGCCATTCCCGCGCCATCATTTGCGCTTTCGCAATCACCGCTGGGCAGCGGCTGTGGGGCTGGAAGGGCTGAGCGACGAGCAATGGCTCGATCACTTCGGACGGTTTGTTCCGCTTGAGGGCAATTTGCCGCAGCCACTGGCGCTGCGCTATCACGGTCATCAGTTCCGCAGCTATAATCCCGATCTTGGCGACGGGCGTGGTTTTCTGTTTGCGCAATTGCGGGATGGCACCGGGCGGCTGCTCGACCTTGGCACCAAGGGTTCGGGTCAGACCCCGTGGAGCCGCGATGGCGATGGGCGGCTGACGCTGAAAGGCGCGGTTCGCGAAATCCTTGCGACCGAAATGCTCGAAGCGCTGGGGGTGAATACCAGCAAGACCTTTTCAGTGGTTGAAACCGGCGAGGATTTGGTCCGCGGCGACGAGCCCTCGCCGACCCGCTCGGCCGTGCTGGTGCGGCTTAGCCACGGGCATATCCGCTTCGGCAGTTTCCAGCGTCTCGCCTATCTCGGCGAAAAACAGCAGATGACCGCCCTCGTGGATTATTGCCTGGCCCAGTTCCCCGGCCCGCCCCCGCCCGGCAATACGCCGGGCTGCGCTGAGCCAGCGGTGATCCTGCTGCATCAGGTGGTTGAGCGGATGGCCGATCTCGCCGCTTCGTACATGGCGGCGGGCTTTGTCCACGGGGTACTCAATACCGATAATATGAATATCTCGGGCGAGAGTTTCGATTATGGTCCGTGGCGCTGGCTGCCAACCTGGGATCCAACCTTTACGGCGGCGTATTTTGACCATTCCGGGCTCTATAGCTTTGGCCGCCAGCCCGAGGCGATCCATTGGAACTGCGGACAGCTGGCGGTTGCGCTGCGGACACTGACTGAGGCCCCGCCGCTGATTGCGGCGCTCGAACGGTTCGGGCCGCTGTATCAGGCGGCGCTTGCCCGGCGGTTCCTGTGGCGGCTTGGTCTTGCCTCACAGGGGTTTGAGCAAGACAGCAGCCTGATCGCGGCGGCCGAGGCGGCGATGCGCGAGAGCGGGTCTTCGCCCGATGGGTTCTTTCACCGTCACCGCTTTGGCCGGAATGCTCCAGACGGCCTGTTCGGCGGGCTACTGCGCGGGTATAAGGCGCTTGGTGGGCCAGATCCGTTGTGGGATGAAACATCGCCGCCGTCGCTGGTGATTGACGAGGTTGAGCGGATTTGGGCGGCAATTTCCGAACACGATGACTGGGCTCCATTGACCGAAAAATTGGCTGCCATCCATGACTTTGGCCAGGCGCTGAAATAGCCCGACTCCAAGGCTTTCCTTGTCTGATCCATCAGGCTAAAGCACCGAAACTTACGGCCAATGCAGCCGATCAGTATGGGATGGGGCAGTGACGACGACAGACATCATCTCATATGAACCTGCCACCGGGGCCGAACTGTGGCGCAGCAAGCGCGGCAATGTCGATGAAGTGGTGGACCGCGCCCGGCGCGCCTGGCCGGCATGGGCGGCCAAGCCGCTTTCCACCCGGATGGAACTGGTCCGCCGCTTTGCCAATGAAGTGCGCAAAGAGAGCGAGCAGCTTGCCACGCTAATCGCCCGCGAAACCGGCAAGCCCATGTGGGAAGCACGGACCGAGGTCGAGAGCGTTGTTAACAAGGTCGAGATTTCGATCCGCGCCTATGCAGAGCGAACCGCGCAGCGCAAGCTCGATAATGCGATGCAGGGGACTTCGTCCTTGCGGCACAAACCGCACGGTGTGATGGCCGTGCTTGGCCCCTATAATTTTCCCGCTCACCTGCCCAATGGCCACATCGTGCCAGCGCTCATCGCCGGCAATGTGGTCATCTTCAAGCCCAGTGAAAAAACCCCGGCAACCGGCGAACTGCTGGCCAAGTGCTTTCACCATGCAGGCATTTCCACATCTATCATTCAGCTGTTGATCGGCGGGCCGGAAGAGGGCCAGGCACTGGTGGCGCATGACGGAGTGGACGGCGTGTTGTTCACAGGTTCAGCCCACGCCGGCATTGCGATCAATCGCAAACTCGCCGCTCGGCCTGACAAGATCCTGGCGCTGGAAATGGGCGGCAATAACCCGATCGTGGTGTGCGATACGCCGAAGATTGGCGATGCAGCAGCTTTGATCATCCAGTCCGCCTTCACCTCTGCCGGGCAGCGCTGCACGGCTGGGCGGCGCCTGATTATCAAGGCGTCGATGTATGATGCGGTGATGGGCGAGGTAAAGCGTCTGGCCGACCGGATCATCGTCGGCGCGCCGTTTGACGAGCCGGCTCCGTTCATGGGTCCGGTAATCGATAATGCCGCAGCCGACGGACTGACCGAGAGCTTCCTCTACCTGCTCAGCCACGGCGGCAAGGCAATCAAACACATGATCCGCCTGCGCGACGATTTGCCGTTCTTGTCACCCGCGATCATCGATGTCACCAATGTGAACGACCGCCCCGACGTCGAATTGTTCGGTCCGCTGCTGCAAGTGGTCAAAGTGAACGATCTGGACGAAGCGATTGCCGAGGCGAACAGCACCCGCTTCGGTCTCTCTGCCTCGTTGATCGGCGGCACGCCGCACGATTACAATCGCTTCTGGGCCAATATCCGCGCCGGGGTGATCAACTGGAACCGCCCGACCAACGGGGCATCATCGGCCGCGCCATTTGGCGGGGTTGGCCTCTCGGGCAATCATCGTCCCAGCGCTTATTACGCAGCGGATTATTGTGCCTATCCGGTTGCCTCAACCGAAATGGAACAACCGCGCGCTACCATCGCAGTGGGCCTGCGCGAGGGTTGATCCTCGGGGAGCATGTAACTTCCGCAGTTGCTTCAACAAAAAAACGCCCCCGGCCATCGGCCAGAGGCGTTTAAACAGCGCTGAGGCGACCCGCTACGCTGTTAATCAATAACCCGCATAACTAGCGGCACCGCGCATTGTTCCGATCGATCGAGCGACCGATCAAGGCACCGCCGGCAGCGCCTAAAATTGCGCCCATAGTGCGATCACCGTAGCGACCGGCCACTTCACGGCCAAGCAAGGCACCGGCCGCGCCGCCGATCAGCAGACCGGTGGTGCCATCACTGCGACGGCAGTATGCACGGCCATCATCTCCGCGCCAGACACGGGTTTGGCGGTAAATGGGTTCATCATAATGGCGCTGCTGACGATAACCATCGCCCCGCCCATCATAGCGGCGGTCATAGCGATCTTCATCGCGATTTTCGTAACGATCTTCGTAGCGATCATCATCGCGGTCGCGCCCGTACCAGCCGCGATTGCGACCTTTGTCATGGTTCCAGCCGGCTTCACTGCCAGTAGCGACTGAATGGCTCACCGCAGCATGGCTGGCCGGTGCGGCATTTGCCGGAATTGCGCCGACGAGCAGGCCAGAGGCTGCAAGGGCCAAAATGGTCTTGGTCTTGAGGTTCGACATTGCATTCCTCCTGCATGAAAATCTTGCCGTTCACGAAAGTGTGCCCGGTCACCTGTTCAGACTTAGGCGCTCCAAACTGAACAGGTGGCAACAATCCGGTCAGAATCGGTTTTTTCGACGAACCGAGCCAAATTGTCTGACGAGCCGAGGGTTGCGGTGCCCGGATCAACCGCCTAGCGGCCTGTCTCCAGCTTCAAAGGGCGCTTGATCGAATGAACAGTTCCGGCCAGCCCCCCCGCCCAAGTGGCATCCCGATGGCGCTGGGGGCCCATCTGATCTGGGGCTTGCTGCCGCTTTACCTGATGCTGGTGCACGAAGTGCCGGCGTTTGAATTTGTCGGCTGGCGGGTCATCTTCACAGTGCCGATCTGCCTGTTGTTCATCATGCTGCGCCGTCAGGGGCCAGACCTGCACGCGGCGCTGAAGAACAGAAAAGTGCTACGCAACCTTATGCTCAGCGCGGTTCTGGTCGGCACCAACTGGCTGATCTACATCGCTGCGGTCCAGTCGGGTCATATTTTCGCGGCAAGCCTTGGCTATTACATCATTCCGCTGGTCAATGTGCTGACCGGGACAGTGTTTCTGGGCGAGCGGCTCTCACCGCGCCAATGGTGGGCCGCTGGCCTCGCCGGACTTGGCGTTTCAATCCTTGCTTGGGGCGCGCTCGACATGCTGTGGATCAGCCTGTCGCTCGCCATCAGCTTCAGCACCTATGGGCTGGTTCGCAAGGTTACGCCGGTTGGCTCACTGCCTGGGCTGACCATCGAATCCGCACTGCTGCTGCTGCCCGGCATCGGGATTGTCCTGTGGTATGCGCAAACCCCGGCGGGGATGAGTTTCGGCCAGGATTTGAGTTCCAGCCTGCTAATCGCAGGCTCTGGCGTCGTGACCGCAGTGCCGCTGCTGCTGTTTGCCATCGCGGCGCGGCGGATGGATTATTCCACGCTTGGTTTCTTCCAGTTCATTTCGCCCAACATCGTGTTTCTGCTCGGGCTGTTTGTGTTCCACGAGCCGCTGCGCCCAGTTCAGCTCGCCAGCTTCATCGTGATCTGGATCGCAATTGGGTTATTCGTGTGGGACTTGCTGGCGCGGCGGTACGCTTAGGCGATCCGCCAACCCAGCACTTCCGAAGCATGAAACGGCACCAGCCGAATCTCGCCGTGGACCAGCACCGCCGGAACCTCAACCGCCGCCCGCTCCAGCGTGACTGTGCCTTGGTTGAGCGGCAGGCCATAGAAACGCGGGCCGTGTTCCGATGCAAAACCTTCCAGCCGGTCCAGCGCGCCGTCCTCGTCAAACACCGCCGCATAGCTTTCCAGCGCATAGGGCGCGTTGAAAATGCCGGCGCAGCCGCAGTCCATCTCCTTGCGCTGGATTTCATGCGGGGCGGTGTCAGTACCGAGAAAGAACTTGGCCGAGCCCGAAGTGGCCGCGCGGCGCAGCGCCAGGCGGTGTTTTTCGCGCTTGGCCACCGGCAAGCAATACGCGTGGGGCCGCAATCCGCCGGAAAACATGGCATTGCGGTTTATATGGAGGTGCTGCGGGGTAATCGTTGCGGCCACATCCGGCCCGGCGGCTGCGACAAAGTCAGTCGCTTCAGCCGTAGTGATATGTTCGAACACCAGCTTGAGCGCAGGGAAATCACGCACCAGCCCGGTCAGCACCCGGTCGATAAACACCGCCTCGCGGTCAAACACATCGACCGCCGGATCGGTCACCTCGCCGTGGACCAGCAGCGGCATCCCGGCGCGCTGCATCGCCTCCAGCGCGGGATAGATCGCCGCCACATCGCTGACGCCATGGGCCGAGCCGGTGGTGGCATGCGCGGGATAGAGCTTGGCGGCCGTGAATACCCCCTCAGCATGGCCCCGAGCCACCATTTCACCATCGATCCCGTCGGTCAGATAGCAGGTCATCAAGGGCGTGAAGCCCGGTCCAGCCGCCGCAATGATCCGCTCGCGATATTCCCGTGCCGCCGCAATTGTCGTCACCGGCGGGGAAAGATTGGGCATGACAATCGCCCGGGCAAACTGCCGCGCGGTGTAGGGCGCGACTGCCGCCAGCATCGCGCCATCGCGTAAATGGACGTGCCAATCATCGGGGCGGCGGATGGTGAGCTTTGGATTCGGCATAGAGTGCCTATATGCACAAGCAATGACCGCTACCACCCTCACAAATCGCGCCGTGATCCGCCTGGCCCCGCTTGAAGCGGGCGAGGATGTGACCGGGTTCCTGCAAGGGCTGGTCACCAATGACGTTGCCGGTACGCTGCCCGCCTGGGCCGCATTGCTTTCACCGCAAGGTAAGGTGCTGTTCGATTTCCTGATCTGGCGCGATGGCACCGATCTGCTGATCGATTGCGAGGCTGATCGGGCGCAAGCATTGGCCAAGCGCCTCTCGCTCTACCGCCTGCGCCGCAAGATCGGGATTGCGCTTGATTCCGCGCTGGCAGTCCATTGGAGCACGGACCAACACAGCGGCGCAGCGTTCGATCCGCGCTTGTCGGCGCTCGGCTGGCGCTGGTTGAGCGCGGAGCGGGGCGAGCCTGCTGATGCGGCGTGGCTGGCGCACCGGCTGTCGCTCGGCGTCACCGAAGGCCATGCCGAACTCGGCGAGCTGCTGTGGCTGGAATGCAATGCGGCCGAATTGAACGGAGTCAGCTTTACCAAGGGTTGCTACATCGGCCAGGAAAACACCGCCCGGATGAACTGGCGGGCCAAGGTCAATCGGCGGCTGGTGGTGGTGCCGCTGGCGCGTTCAGACTCGAAGCGGCAGCGGATTGCCTATCCCGAACTGGGCCTGACGGTCGATCATCTGCGAGTGGAGGATATTGGCGCGGCGAATTTTCCAGAGTGGCTTCAGCCAGCCTGACCCGGCACTGGAATACCCGCCTTCATCGCCGCATCGATCAGCATCCGTTCCGCCGTATCGCGCGCCGAGGCTCTTGGAATTTCGAGCGATTCAGTCAGCGCACTGCCCATTAGCGCGTCACCCAGCGCCAACAGCACCAGCGCATGGGTGCATTCGCGCATGCTGCCCGAGCCAAATTCATGGAGCTCATCCACAATATCGTGGATCGCCTCGACAATCGGATCAAGCGCATCTTCGTTGCCGTTAAGCAGCATCCATGAAGCGAGCGCGCCGCCGCCTTCCTTGTCGAATGCATCGAAGGTCATATCAACCACTTCGCGGGGGGATCCGATTCCGGCACGGCTGGCAATCACTGCCTTGGCAATAGTCGCGCAGATGGTTTTGGCCTGATATTTGGCCAGTTCCTTCTGCAGTCCGGCAGCTGAGCCAAAATGGTGGAGCAAATTGGCATGGGTCCGTCCGATCCGGCCTGACACCGCTTTCAGCGTCACCGCTTGCGGGCCCAGTTCAACCAGCAATACGCGCGCTGCTTCAAGCGCGACGGTGCGGCTTTCTTCCTGCGACAGGCGTTTTCTTATTGACATTAGTGTCAGTTAATATACCCAAAGCGTCATGAATGCACCAGCTAAATTCCCGGCAGACCTAGAGCCCGCGGCTGGAAACGGCAAGAAGCCTGTTCCGACCCCAGCTGATCTGACGATCACCGTGCGCGATCAGCGCTTTGGCCGAACGGACAAGCCCAGCCGCTGGTGGCTGAACGGCGATCCGATCGCAACCGCTTGGCACAATGCCCTTTCCGCCACCTTCCCGCGCGGCGAGGCGTTCTTCATCGAAGCAGTCAAGGCTCACCGCGATGGCGCAAACCCCAAGCTGGCCGAAGAAATTCGTGCCTTCGTGAAACAGGAAATCAACCACACCCGCGAGCATATCGTCTTCAACAAGGCGGCTGCCGATGCGGGCTATGATCTGGCCAAGATCGATCGCCGGATCGAGGAAAACCTCGCGCTGACCAAAGCTCGTCCGGCAGTTATCAACCTGGCCGTGACCATCGCGCTTGAGCATTACACCGCGATGATGGCGCATGATTTCCTTGCCAATCCGCGCCATTTTGCCGGCGCGACAGGCGATACCGGGGCAATGTGGCGCTGGCACGCGATGGAAGAGATTGAGCACAAGGGCGTCGCCTATGACACCTATCTCCACGCTACGCGTGACTGGAGCCGGTCGAAGCGCTGGAAACTCAGGTCGATCATGATGCTGATCGTGACCCGGAATTTCATCAGGAATCGCTGGACCGATACGCTTGATCTACTGGCCCAGGACGGCATCACCGGTGCGGCTGTGAAATGGCAGCTGGCCGCTTATCTGCTGTGGCGGCCCGGCATCCTGCGGCGGATCTTCCCGGCCTGGTGCGCCTATTTTCTGCCTGGCTTCCACCCGTGGAATCACGATGACCGCGCCCTGATCGGCAAGACCGACAGCGCGTTCAAAGCCGCGGTGCTGGGGTAACGTCGTCCCGGATTTGATCCGGGACCGCTGGCCTCATCGATCGGGCCTCGCGTCCACGAGGCCAGCGGTCCCCGGTCAAGCCGGGGACGACGCGTTATGCTGCTCGCATCGACGCGTCGGTATGATCATCGCAATCGCATGGCTCGCCCAGTATTACCGCATGAATCACAGCCGGAGCCTCGCTGCCGCGTGCCAGGCTGAAGCGCGGGCGCACCTCGCCAGTCGGCGCAAAGCCGACCTTGCGCAGGACCTGGCCTGAGGCAGGATTGTCGGTAAAGTGACCCGCAGTAATCCGGCGATGGCCCAGTATTCCAGCCAGCCGCAACACCGCCCTCGCCGCTTCGGTGGCGTAGCCGCGGCCCCAGTGATCGCGGGCAATCCAGTAGCCCAGATCGATTTCGCCATCATTGCGCCCCAGCCCGACGCTACCGATGATTCGCGCCGGCTCGCTGCTGGTTGGCACCGTCACAAAGAAGTGCGGCAAGCGCGGATCTTGTGGCCGCGCGGCAAACCCGCGCGCGTCCTCGGCCGTATAGGGCCACGGCGCCTTGGCCAGATTACGGACCACCGCCTCATCGCCGATCCCGGCGAGCAGCTCTTGCCAATCCTCGGGCCAGCCGGGGCGCAGGAACAGCCTTTCACTACGAATGAACACTATGCATCTCCCAAATTATGCCCTGCCAGCCCCTTCTAGACACTTTGCGTGACACTGCCGTTACGTTGCGCGCTGGTCTGCCCCCCGAATGGGGTGACCGGCGCGTGGCTGAGGAAGACATGAAAAAAGGGAGACGGGACGGGGCCCTCTCCCTCATTCGGCCAGGCTTCTAGAACCTGGCTGGGCCATCCTGTCAGGATGGCCCTTTGGCGACCATCCAGCTATTCAGCGGCAATTGCCATATCGACCGAGACATATTTGCGGCCAAGCTTGCCATCGTGGAAGCGCACGCGGCCCACGCTCAACGCGAACAAGGTATGATCCTTGCCGATGCCGACATTGGCGCCGGGATATACGCGGGTGCCGCGCTGGCGAATGATGATATTGCCGCCGATCACTTCCTGACCGCCGAACTTCTTTACGCCAAGGCGGCGGCCTGCTGAATCGCGACCATTGCGCGAAGAGCCGCCTGCTTTCTTATGTGCCATCTCGATCTACTCCGAATTCTTATTCAGCGGCTTTGGGAGCTGCTGCTTTTTTCGCAGGAGCCTTCTTGGCCGACTTTTCAGTGGCAGGCGCAGCAGCCTCGGGGGCCGCTTCAACCTTTGGCGCCGCTTCAACCTTTGGCGCGGCTTCCTTCTTGGACGCAGCAGCCTTCTTTTCCTCACCACCAACGGCCAGGATGCGCAGCAGGGTAAGCTGCTGGCGATGGCCATTCTTGCGGCGATAGTTGTGGCGGCGACGCTTTTTGAAAACGATCACCTTTTCTGACTTCGCCTGCGCGATGATTTCAGCCGAAACCACCACCTTGGCAGCGTCAGTGATTTCGCCGCCATCACTGGCCAGCAGGACATCTCCCAAAGTGATCTTGTCACCAGCTTCACCAGCCAGCTTTTCGACCGCGATCTTGTCTCCGGCGGCAACCCGATATTGTTTGCCGCCCGTGCGCACAACTGCGAACATGGTGCTTCTATCCGTTCATATGCCCAAAGGCTGAATTCTTCGCGCCGCCTGAGAAAATCCCGTATTGGAAGTTCGGCCAGCGACACGCCGGATTACCCCGCCTGACAGCAGGGGTCCCTAAGAAGCGGTGCCACTAATCGAAGGTGCCGGTTCTGTCAACGCATGAAGTGGGCAAAACCGCCGCCTCTGGCATCCTCGGCCCGGCGTGCTATGGCCTTGGCCATGGCCAGACTAATACCCCCCCTGCTCGCCGCAGCGATCGCCCTGACGCTGGGTGGCTGCGCTGCCGATACAGTAAATTATCCCTCGCTCGCCCGGCGCCCAGCAGAACGAATTAGTGGCACTTCCCCGGTCGTTCCAGTCAATCCCGCGCCAATCGCCAGCCCCGCCCCACCCAGTGCTGAACTGGCTGCTCGTCTCGCCCAATTGGTCGATGCTGCGCGCGCTGCCGATGCCCAGTTCAGGGCGCGTGAAGCCAAGGCCCGCCAGCTGACGAATTCGGCGAGCGGTGCCGCAGTGGCCAGCGAAAGCTGGTCGGTGGCGACCATCGCGCTGGCCGATCTCGAATCGGCCCGAAGCAGCGCAATGATCGCGCTGGCCGATCTTGATGCCCTCTACGCCGCGACCCGGGTCAGCGGCGGCGAGGCAGCCGCGATTGGCGCCGCGCGGGATCAGGTGATCAGATTGGTCGGCGGTGAGGACACGGTCCTGGCGGGGCTGCGCGACAGACTTCCCAGCTGAATCAGCCCCAGCGCGAAATATCGGCGTGGTCTTCGGCGCGCGGTTCGATCCAGCGCCAGGTCCCGCTGCGGCACTCACGCTTCCAGAACCACGAATCGCTCTTGAGGTGATCCATCACAAAATCGGTCGCAGCAAACGCATCGCGGCGATGCCGCGCCGCGGCAGCCACCAGCACGATCGGATCGCCCGGTAATATCTGCCCGGTGCGGTGGAGGATTAGCAGCCCATCCAGTTCCCACCGGCTTGCCGCCACCGCGCTTAGCTCGATTATTCCGGGCAAGGTCAGCGGACCAAAGTGGCGCAGTTCCAGCGCCTCTACCCCGTCACCGCTGCGGACTTGCCCGAGGAAGCTGACAATCCCACCCGCTGCGGGATGAAGCCCGGCAAACTGCGTCAGCGCTGCTGCCGGATCGAATCGCTCATCAAGCAGGCGAGCGTCCAGCAAGACCTCAACCTCCGCTCACGGGCGGCAGGAAGGCGCACTCATCGTGATCAGCCAGAACGATGCCGCCGCGTTCGGAGACCAGAGTTCCATTGAGCGCCAGGCGAACCCGCTCATCGAGCAATGCCACCGCCAGCGCCGGTTCAAGCCCAGCCAGAATGGCTTCCAGAGCGCCGGGAGAAACCGCGAGAATCGGCCCGCCAGCCAGATCCTCCAGCCGACCCAGAAACAACAGCGTTGCCGCCATCGCTAGCCCCCGGTCATCGACATATGCCGCGCCAGTGCTGGCGCGCCGCCCGGGGCATCGATGGTGAAATGATGCCGTTCCGGCTTGATCCGCATCGCTTCATCCAGGGCCGCCGACAACCCAGCTGCTGGATCGGCAGAGCGCAGCGCGGCGCGCAGATCGACCTGTTCCTTGCCGCCCAAGCACGCGAACAGCTGGCCTGTGGCGGTAACCCGGATCCGGTTGCAGCCCTCGCAAAAATTATTGGTCAGCGGAGTGATAAAGCCCAGCCGCCCGCCCTTTCCATTGGCGGTTTCAGCCACATCGACATAGCGCGCCGGACCGCCCGAGCGATGCGCGCTCTCGGTCAGGGTAAAGCGTTGCTCCAGCACATCGCGCATCGCACTGAGCGGCAGGTAATGATCGAAGCGATCTTCCTCCACCTCGCCCAGCGGCATAACTTCGATCAGCGTCACCTCGTGGCCCTGACCATGAGCCCAGCCGACAAAATCGGCGATGTCAGCCTGATTGATCCCCTTGAGCGCGACAGTGTTGAGCTTGACCTTCAACCCCGCCGCTTTTGCCGCAGCAAGCCCTTCCAGCACCTGCGGCAGCGAATCGCGCCGCGCCAACCGCGCAAAAGTTTCACGGTCCAGCGTATCGAGCGAGACATTGATCCGCTTGACCCCGGCTGCGGCCAAATCATCGGCAAACTCGGCCAGTCGGGTGCCGTTGGTGGTCAGAGTGAGTTCCTCCAAGCCATCTCCCAGCTTACGCCCGAGTGCCCGGACCAGCTCGATCATGTCACGGCGCACCAATGGCTCGCCCCCGGTGAGGCGGAGTTTGGTGATGCCGCGCGCGATAAAACCCAAAGCCAGCTTATGCAGCTCTTCCAGGCTGAGCATTTCGGCACGCGGCAGGAACACCATCCGCTCGGGCATGCAATAGGCACAGCGCAAATCGCAGCGATCAGTTACCGACAGGCGCAGATAGGTAATCCGGCGCTGAAACTGGTCGATCAAGGGCTGGAATCCGCTCACGGTTGTGAGGATAGCACCGCTCCGGCGCCAATGCCAACTAACAGAACAGATTGCCCTGTGATCCCTTCTGCGGCGTCAAGGTAACTGACGGCAGCAGCAATCGCAGCCGCGCTGTCGCCCGCCACCGCATTGATCCTGAGCGGCGCATATTGCCGGGCCAGCTCCTCGACCACCGCCAGCCGCCAGCCGCGATGGTCATAGTCGGCGGGGGGAAAGATGATGGTCAGTGTCTCATCGAGCGCCATTAGCGCGATCTCGATCAGGGGTAAGTGATTGGCATAGAACTGCGCTGCCGCCGCCAACGGCGCATCTGGCAGCGCCTTGACCTCATAGAGTGCCATCAGCGCCGCTCACGGGTGAGCGTCATGCCGATCTGCTCATCATGCTCGGCGATCGCTAGCTTAACGATCTTCACTGTCACCGCCTCAACCCGCGGATCCTGCAGCAGCAGTGTGTCGCAGATGTGATCGGCCACCGCTTCGATCAACTTGAAGTGGACCCCCTCGGGCAGGGCTTCCTTCGCCGCAAATTTGAGGTCCATGTAATTCTTGCTGGCAGCCAAAGGCGTGTCTGGCTCGTATCGCTCAACCGGCTTCATCCGCACCGAGATTGCCATCCGCAGCGGCTGAGCTCGCCCGGTCTCTTCCGAGTAGATCCCGGTAAGGACATCTACTTCAAGATCGGCAACTTCAAGGATCAGGCTGTCGGCCACTAATCGTTCCTCCAACGGGCAAAGATCGCGGTGGGCAGAAGCCGCCCGGTCTGGCCATCAATCTCGCCCTCTTCGCGCACCGCCAGATCGCCATGCTCGATCGTCCCGGGCAGGTCGGCCAGCGTTTCCTCAAGCAGCCCGGCCAGCGCGAGCGAGGATATCCGCACGGCATAAACGGTCAGGAAGAGGAACCGGCTTTCGCTATCGAGCAACTTGGCGCAGTCCTCAACCAGACCGCCGAGATGATCCTCCAGCCGCCACACTTCGCCTTCAGGGCCGCGTCCAAACTTAGGCGGATCGAGGATAATCCCGTCATAGCGCTTGCTTCGCCGCACTTCGCGGGCAGCAAACTTGGCCGCATCGTCCACAATCCAGCGGATCGCGCGGCCTTCCATGCCCGAAGCTTCCGCATTGAGGCGGGCTTGGGCAACTGACTTTTTAGACGCATCCACGTGTGTGACCGGGCCAAACTCGCTGAGTGCCAAGGTGCCGACGCCGGTATAGCCGAACAGGTTGAGTGTGGCGGCGTCAGCTTTGCCTTCCAATTGCTCACCCATCCAGTCCCACACCGGGGCCATATCGGGAAAGAAGCCAAGGTGGCGGAACGGCGTGCACTGCGCAGTAAAGCGGACGTTGCCCCACTCCAGCGGCCAGCCATCCTGCGACACCGGATTGGCAAACTGCCAGCGTCCGCCGCCATCCTCGTCCGAACCCGGCACGAATTCACCGTCCGAAGCCCAGCGTTCGGCCCTGGGGGTCCATAACGCCTGCGTATCGGGACGGATGAACCGGTGCGGACCATAGCGTTCCAGCTTGCGGCCATGACCGCTGTCGATCAGGCCATAGTCGGCCCAGCCCTCGCTGGAGAGGATGACCGGCTGAGTTTCAAGCCGGGCCATCAGCCGCGCGGCACGGCGTGGGCCGCGATATATTCGGCAATCGCGGCATAATCGCCGGGCAGCTCGGCAAGACGTTCTTCCCGTTCGAACAAATCGCCAATCCGCGCCGGGGTCTGCGGGCGGTGCCCGGTTGCCCGCTCAACCGCATCGCGGAACTTGGACGGGTGCGCGGTAGCCAGCGTGACCACCGGGATTTCTGGCGCAATCCCGGCACTGCGCGCGGCATGGAGCCCGATTGCGGTATGCGGATCGAGCAGCTCGCCACATTGCTCCCACGCCCAGCGCAGCGCATGGGACATGTCATCGGCCTCAGCCCGCACGCTGGAAAACAGCGCGGCGGCCCCTTCTCGCTGCAGATTGGTCAGCTGCATCGACTTGGTCGCTTCGAATCCAGCCATTTGCTCCGCCAATGCAACACCATTGCAACCACCCAGATCAAACAGAAGTCGTTCAAAATTGGACGAGACCTGGATGTCCATCGACGGCGCTGCCGTAGGTGTCACCGTTCCGGCCGAATAATCGCCAGTAGTCAGCGCGCGATGAAGAATATCGTTCACATTGGTCGCCACAATCAGCTGTTTGATCGGCAGGCCCATTTGCGCCGCGACGTATCCGGCAAAGACATCGCCGAAATTACCAGTCGGGACCGCGAATGCCACTTTGCGACTCGGCGCGCCAAGCTGAAGCGCGGCAGCGAAGTAATAAACCACTTGCGCCATCAGCCGTGCCCAGTTGATCGAATTGACCGCACCAATGTGGAACCGGTTGGTCATCGCGGGATCGTTGAACATCCGTTTCACATGGGCTTGGGCGTCATCAAAATTACCCTCGATCGCAATATTGTGAACATTGGGCGCCAGCACTGTGGTCATCTGGCGGCGCTGGACATCGCTGACCCGTCCCTTGGGGTGGAGCATAAAAATTTCGATCCGCGCCCGGCCTGCAACCGCATCGATTGCGGCTGAGCCGGTATCGCCTGATGTCGCCCCAACGATGGTCAACGGATCGCCGCCACGTGCCAGAAACTCCTCGAACAACAAGCCGAGCAGCTGCAGCGCCACATCCTTGAAGGCCAGCGTCGGGCCGTGGAACAGCTCTAGCAGCCAGTGCTGTTGATCGAGCTGCTTCAAAGGAGTGACTGCAGCATGGGAAAAGCGGCCATATGCGGCGCGGGTCATCTCCAGCAGCTGTTCGGGACTGAGGCTGGCTCCAACAAACGGCTGCATCACCCGCGCGGCCAGTTCGGCATAGGGTAGCCCGGCCATCGCCGCGATCTCTGCCTCGGTAAACCGCGGCCATTCGCGCGGGACATAAAGCCCGCCATCAGAGGCAAGGCCAGCCAGCGTCGCGCCAGCAAAATCGAGCGCCGGAGCGCTACCACGGGTGGAAATGTATTCCATGGGAGGCGCGGTTAGCGGGGTGCGCCGTCTCCGGCAAGCCGCTTGCGCAAAGCCAGTGCATAGATCAGCAACGCCGCGCTGGCGAACAGGAACCATTGAACCGCATAGGACAGGTGATTGTTGGGCAGGCTGCCCGGATCTGGCGTGGCGTTTGGCTCCAGCCCGGCCAGCGGCGGGCTGGCGAGCAAGCGCGCGCCCTGCTTGCCGCCCGGAGCGATCAGGCCGAAAACTTTGCCGCCAGACCAGCTGCTCGGCTGTGGATCGCGCGACCAGCCCAGCACTACCGCTACTTCGCTGCCATCGGCCTGCGTGCAACCGATCAGATGCGCCCAGCCCGCCTCGTCCTTGTCATTGCGCCCCGAAATCGCCGATGGATTCCCGGTAGCAACGCAATCAAGGCTGCTACGGCGAAACAGCGCAGCATCAATCCCGGCGCGGTCGGTTGGCCAGGGCACCTCGGATGACATCTCCACTGCCACATCATAGCGCGCAATCAGCGCTTCCTTCCACGCCCGCCGATCAAGCTGCCAGAAGCCGAGTTGGATCATGATGCCGACAGCAATCAGGACCACGAGCGTCGGAAAAATAGGGATACGGCGAATCATCGGTCCTTGCGTCCTACTTCACCCGCCTTTTGCCGATACTCAGCCGCCAACAGCGCGGCCTTGCCGGCGCGCAAGCCCCAGATGACCCCCGCACCGGTCAGCGGCACCCATAGCAGGATATGAACCCAGAACGGCGGATGCCAAGAGATCTCCAGCATCAGCGCCAGCCCGGTCACCAGTGCCCCGATGATCAAGGTCACAAACGCAGCCGGCCCATCGCCGACATTGAAAGTTGAATAATTCAGTCCGCAAGCCCGGCAACGCGACGCGAAGCTGGCAACCCCGGTGAACAGGGTCCGTCCGCCGCACTTTGGGCAAAGACCGAAAAGGGCAGCCGAAACGATGCTCGGCTGCCCCCCACTATTCAGTTTGTCGTCCGCCATCAATGCGTCGGATGACCCCAGCCGCCCCAGACGTAGATCGCTACGAACAGGAACAACCAGACCACATCGACAAAATGCCAGTACCACGCCGCCGCTTCGAAGCCGAAGTGCTGGCGCGGGGTGAAGTCACCATTGTAAGCGCGCTTCAGGCAGACGATCAGGAAGATTGTGCCGATGACCACGTGGAACCCATGGAACCCGGTCGCCATGTAAAAGGCTGAGCCATAAGTATTTTCACCAAAGGCGAATGGCGCGTTGGCATATTCATAGGCTTGGATGCTGGTGAACAGCAGACCCAGCACAATCGTCGCCCACAAGCCCTTCTTCAGCCCATCGCGATCGCCATGGATCAGGCAATGGTGGGCCCAGGTAACCGTGGTCCCCGAGCACAGCAGGATCAGCGTATTGAGCAGCGGCAGATCGAACGGATCCATCACCGCCTCGATCGCCTTTGGCGGCCATTGCCCGCCCACAGCCTCGGCTATGGTCGAAGGAAACAGCGAGAAATCGAAAAACGACCAAAACCAGCCAACAAAAAACATCACTTCCGAGGCGATGAACAGGATCATCCCATAACGCAGGTGCAATTGCACCACCGGAGTGTGATAACCCTGGTGGGCTTCGCGCACCACATTGGTCCACCACGAATACATCGTTAGCAGAACCAGCGCGAAACCAAGCGGCAGGAGGAACTTGCCCGCCGCGATATCGTGCATGAACAGCACTCCGCCACTGGTCATCGTCAGCGCCGAAAAAGCGCCGATTATTGGCCAGATGTCGGGCGGAAGGATGTGATAATCGTGGTTCTTGGTTCCGGCCATGATCCGTAGTCCCCAAAGCTATTGCAAGTGCGGCGGACGAGCCACCGGTGAAGTTTCGCTAGCGCCCTTATCCTGCCACCTTGGCTGGGTCCAGAGGGTTTGGCTCGGGAACAACAACCTGATGGAAAGTATAGCTCAACGTGATCTGCTCGATATCTTTCGCGTCCGGGTCGGTCAGGATTGCCGGATCGACATAGTAGATCACCGGCATATCCACTGTCTGGCCCGGCTTCAGGGTCTGCTGGTTGAAGCAGAAGCACTGCACCTTGTTGAAATAACGCCCGGCATTCTCTGGCTCGACATTGAAGCTGGCAATCCCGGTTACCGTTTTGGGCGAAAGATTATGCGCCTTGAAAAAGGCCATCTTGCGCGCACCGATGCGCAGCGTCTGGGTGACTTGTTCCGGCCCGAACTGCCACGGCATCCCACTTTCGACATTACCATCAAAGCGGATCGAAATAGTCTCGTCCGCAACTTTCACCGCGCTGGCCTGCGCTGCGCTGGCCCGCTGGGTGGTACCGCCAAAGCCGGTCGCCTCGCAAAACAGCCGGTACAGCGGGACCGAGGCATAGCCGAGGCCAAGCATCGCCAGCGCACCGGCCAGCGCCATCAGGCCAACCCGGCGATTGCGATATTCCAACGGAGCAGTAGCCATGATGTTCAGCCTGAAATTTTGGCGATGGTGATAAAGAACAGCAGCACCGCAAGCCCGCCCAGCAGCAATCCCATAGCGATATTACGGCCCCGCTGGATGCGGCGGCGCTCGTCGTCGTGACCCGGTGGGTTTTCCATCATCATGCTCCTGTCAGGCCAATCCAGCGGTCCGCTACCAGCACAGCAAACAACGCAAATAGATAGATTATCGAAAAGGTGAACAGCCGCTTTTCCGGCTTCATCGTCGCATCATCCCCGGTGCGGCGGAACACCACAACGCGCAGCGCCAGCAGCAGGAACAGTCCCGACAGTAACAGCGCCGAATACCCATATACAGCGCCTGCCTTGCCGATCCACCATGGCAAAAGGGTCAGCGGCAGCAGCAACACCGAATAGATCAGGATCTGCCGCCGCGTGGCGGCCTTGCCTGCCACCACTGGCAACATCGGAATACCGGCCTTGGCATAATCCGTCTCGACAAACAGACAGAGCGCCCAGAAGTGCGGCGGGGTCCAGAAAAAGATGATCGCGAATAGCAGCACCGGCATCACCGTGATGTCACCGGTCACCGCGATCCAGCCGATCATCGGCGGAAACGCACCTGCCCCGCCGCCAATCACGATATTTTGCGGCGTGCGCGGCTTGAGCCAGATCGTATAGATCACCGCATAATAGATGATCGAGATGGCCAGGATCAGCCCCGCCAATACGCCAACCGCAAGGCCCATGATCAGCACCGAGCCGACCGACAGAGCGATCCCGAAATCGCGCGCCGCAGTGCGATCCATCCGCCCGGCCGGCAGCGGCCGTGCAGCGGTGCGTTTCATCAGCGCATCAAGATCGGCTTCCCACCACTGGTTCAGCGCCGCAGCGCCGCCCGCGCCCAGCGCAATGCACAGGATCGCGGTGAAACCGATCACCGGATTGATGCTGCCCGGCGCGGCTAGCAGTCCGCATAGCCCGGTGAAGATCACCAGGCTCATGACGCGCGGCTTGGTCAGCGCAAAGAAATCACGCCAGTCGGCCGGGAGCGGAAGAGTTGCAGTTGCAGTCATGGTCATTTGAAAAGCCCCGCCCGTTTCCGGGAGGGGAACCTCTCAGCGCAGCCCTTCCCTGGACGGGAAAGGCCGCGTTTCATCAATGGTGACCCTTATCGTCGATCACCGGCAAGGTTTCGAACTGGTGGTATGGCGGCGGGCTCGACAATGTCCATTCGAGCGTCGTTGCGCCTTCGCCCCAATAGTTCCCTTCGGCCTTCTTGCCGGCGAACAGCGCATAGGCAATGTTGACGAAGAAGATCAGCATGCCAATCGCCATGGTGGTGTAGCCGATCTCGGACGAGATCTTGTTCCAGTAGGAGAACGCCGGGGTATAATCAGGAATACGGCGCGGCATCCCTTCCATCCCCAGGAAGTGCTGCGGGAAGAAAATGATGTTAACGCCGACGAAGAAGACCCAGAAGTGGAGGTGGGCGAGGAACTCGCTGTGCATCCGCCCGCTCATCTTCGGGAACCAGTAATAGAAGCCCGCAAACAACGAGAAGACCGCGCCCATCGACAGCACATAGTGGAAATGCGCGACCACATAATAGGTATCGTGAAGGTTATCATCGATCCCGCCATTGGCCAGCACCACACCGGTGACCCCGCCTACGGTGAACAGGAAGATGAAGCCCATCGCCCAGACCAGCGGTGATTTGAAGCTCAGGCTGCCGCCCCACATCGTGGCAATCCACGAGAAGATCTTGATCCCGGTCGGAACCGCGATCACCATCGTGGCAGCGGTGAAATACATCTTGGTATTTACCGACAGCCCGGTGGTGTACATATGGTGTGCCCACACGATAAACCCGACCACGCCAATCGCGACCATGGCATAAGCCATGCCGAGGTAGCCGAACACCGGCTTTTTCGAGAAGGTTGAAACGATCTGGCTGATGATCCCGAAACCGGGCAGGATCATGATGTAAACTTCAGGGTGGCCAAAGAACCAGAACAGATGCTGATACAGCACCGGATCGCCGCCGCCGGCCTGATCGAAGAAAGTCGTGCCGAAATTGCGATCGGTAATCAGCATGGTGATCGCCGCCGCCAAAACTGGCATCGCCAGCAACAGCAGGAACGCGGTAACCAGCACCGACCACACAAACAGCGGCATCTTGTGGAGAGTCATCCCCGGTGCGCGCATGTTGAAAATGGTGGTGATGAAGTTGATCGCCCCCATGATCGAGGCGGCACCAGCCAGATGGAGCGAGAAGATCGCAAAATCGGTTGCCGGGCCTTGCGAACCATAAGTTGAAAGCGGGGCGTAGGCCGTCCAGCCGATCCCGGCGCCGAGCCCGGTCGCATCGCCCGGCACAAAGGCAGACAGCATCAGCGAACAAAAGCCCGCCACCGTCAGCCAGAACGAGATGTTGTTCATCCGCGGGAAGGCCATATCCGGGGCGCCGATCATCAGCGGCACGAACCAGTTGCCAAAGCCGCCAATAATCGCGGGCATGACCATGAAGAACACCATGATCAGGCCTTGTGCAGTGATCAGCACGTTCCACAGATGGAGCGCGGTGTTCATTTCAGCCGGCTTACCATCGAACCAGGTGGCCCAGGCGGTCAGGTACTGGATGCCTGGTTCGGCAAGTTCAGCCCGCATCAGGCCAGAGACAGCGCCGCCGATGATCCCCGCAAAAATCGCGAAAATCAAATAGAGCGTGCCGATATCCTTGTGATTGGTCGACATGAACCAGCGGGCAAAGAACGCCGGCTTGTGATCATGATCGCCATGCGCGTGAGCCGCGTCATCATGCGCCTGGAAAGTTGCGGGAACAGTGGTAGCCATTGGTTTGAAACCTTGTCTCGAAAAACGGACTTAGACGGTCGGAGCCGGGGCGGTGGTAGCAGCCGGCGCAGGTGCCACCAATGTGGGTGCAGGCGCCGCAGCTGGGGCGGGTTCGACCGGTTTGGGCATGCCATCGATCGTCCCGCCGCTTTGAGTCATGACCCAGGCATTGTATTTGTCGCGCGGCAAGGCCTCGATCACAATCGGCATGTAACCGTGGCGGGCACCACACAATTCAGAGCACTGACCATAATAGACGCCTGGTTCCTTGACGAACATGACCTTCTCATTGATCCGGCCCGGCACCGCGTCGATCTTGAACCACAGCGAGGGGATGGCGAATGAGTGGATCACGTCGGCACCAGTAACCTGAACCCGGATTTCTTCACCCACGGGCACGACCATGCGGAAATCGGCGCCAAGCTGCCTTGGCTCACCGCGCTTAGCGGCTTCTTCGGGCGGCAGCATGTAGGAAATTACTTCGAAGCCGCCGTTATCGGGATAGGTATACGACCAGAACCACTGGTTGCCGGTGGCCTTGATCGTCAGCGCCTTGGCCGGTGCGGGCTTGTACTGCTTGGCCAAGAGGTCGATCGAAGGGATCGAGACACCCGCCAGAATTAGAATTGGAATGCCGATCCAGATAATTTCGATCAGCGTGTTGTGACTGGTCTTGGAGGCGACTGGATTTTTACTCTTGCGATAACGCGCGACAACCCACAGCAATAATCCCAGCACAAACAGGCTGATGACCGTGATCAACGGCAGCAGAATCGCCTGATGCATCCACAAGCCATATTCACCGAGCGGCGAATACTGATCCTGGAAGCCATATCGGCCGTCAACCGGCATCCCCTTGCCTGGAGTGGGCTTCATTGGGGTATAGCCGCCTTGGGCAACCGCAATTCGCGCCGTCTCTGCCGCCGTCGGTGCCGCAGCTAGTACTACTGGAACAGGGGCGGCGGTTACCGCAACTGGAGTCGCTGCCGGAGTGGGCGCAGGAGCAGCCGCCAGCTGCGGTGCCGCCAGCAAAGCCAGCGAAAAACAGAATGTTTTGATTGAAAGGCCCGTAATGCGAGCAAGTTGGCCGAATTTCATCTTCTTTGCGCTTTCGCTTTCCATTGCCGGCGAGAGATAAACACTGCCCCCTCTCGCTCCTGTGGAGGCTCAATTCGCGGTGGCCTATACGCGCGCTTGCGGGGCACCTCAAGCGCCTCTAGGGGATATTTTTGCAAGATCCGTTGCATTTAAGGGCAAACCCCGCCCGTAGCCGGATCCAATTGCACGAAAGGCTTGAGTTCCGATGCATGATGAAGAGGTGCTTGCCGAGTTCCGGGCCAGCAAAGCGCTGCTCGAAGGCCATTTCCTTCTCTCGTCCGGTCGCCACAGTTCGCATTACCTGCAATGTGCCAGGGTTTTGATGGATCCGATGCGCGCCTCGCGGCTGGCCGCAGCGCTCGCCGCTCGTATCCCGCGTGATTTGCGTAAGGACATTGCCAAGGTCGTCTCACCGGCGATGGGCGGCGTAATCATTGGTCATGAGATGGGCCGGG
>JANLQQ010000009.1:0-3579 GCA_031367905.1 Novosphingobium sp. | reverse complement strand
CGAACTGATGGAGCCGCTGCGGCGCTGGGCCGATATGGTGATGTCCACCACGAGCTTTACAGCCAACGATCTGCAACAGGCAGTACGCGAACAGTTTCAGTCAAAGTCCGATCGGGCGATGACAATCACCGTGACCAGCTTTGGCTTTTCACGCGGGATGCCGCCACTTGCCGACCTGTTGTTTGACATGCGGTTCCTCGACAATCCGCATTGGGATGCCGT
This sequence comes from Novosphingobium sp., assembly GCA_031367905.1. Lineage (GTDB taxonomy): Bacteria > Pseudomonadota > Alphaproteobacteria > Sphingomonadales > Sphingomonadaceae > Novosphingobium. The sequence continues at coordinate 3,357 of JANLQQ010000009.1, read as the reverse complement.
GCTGCGCCCCCAGACCGGGCAGGACGCGCCAGTGGCAGCGCATATCCGGAAGGACCCGGCCTTTGAAGAAGCCTATGCCCGGATTCGCGACCTGATCCTGCTGTTGCTCCCACGGTATCAGGCGCAGGGCAAGGCCTATGTAAACATCGCTTTTGGCTGCACCGGCGGGAGGCACCGCTCGGTCTTCACTGCCGAGCAGATTGCTGCCGCCCTGCGCGATGGTGGCTATGCGCCAACGCTGCTTCACCGCAACCTTGGTTCGCGGGCGGCTGATCTGGTTGAGGGCAAGCCCGCCCTGCCCGAAGGAAAACATTGACCATGACCGCAGACGGTTCCATTGGCCTGCGCCACTTTGCGGCGAGATTCGCCGGGCACAGATTTCGGAGCTTCAACCCGGCATGATCGGTATGATCCTGGTAACCCATGGCAAGCTCGCCGAGGAATTCGTGCATGCAATGCAGCACGTCGTTGGCCGGCAAGAGGCAGTGTGCACTGTCTGCATTGGCCCTAACGATGATATGGAAGCTCGCCGCCGCGAAATCGCCGATGCCATCCGCAGCGTCGATACAGGCGAAGGCGCGATCATCCTGACCGATCTGTTCGGCGGCACGCCCTCCAATCTTGCGATTTCGCTGATGCAAGCAGGCCGGGTTGAAGTGATCGCCGGCATCAATCTGCCGATGCTGATCCGCCTAGCTGGCGCGCGCAAAACGATGGATGTCGCAGCTGCTATCAAGGCCGCGCGCGAAGCGGGGCGAAACTACATCACGATCGCCTCGGAATTTCTGGGGCACGATGCATGAGCGCGGTTTGCGAGACGGTTCAAATCGTTAACAACCGGGGCCTTCACGCCCGCGCCAGCGCGAAATTCGTCAATGCCGTCGCCAAGTTGCCCGATGGAGTGCAGGTGCGGGTTGCCAAGGATGGCGCCGATGCAGCGGGCGGCTCGATTCTCGGCCTGATGATGCTCGGCGCGGCCAAAGGTGATTCGATTCAGATCCATGTCCACGGCAATGGTTCCGATCAGGCGCTGGCGAAGCTGGTCGGTCTGGTCAAGGACGGCTTCGGCGAGGATTGAGGCGTGTCTGAACGACGCACTATCACCGGATTTTCCAATCCCACAGTCAAGTTCCTCCGATCACTCCGCGAGAAGAAATTCCGCAAGCTGGAAGGCAAATTCCTCGCCGAGGGGCTCCGTTTGCTGACCGATGCGCGGACCAGCGGCAAGCTCCCCGAAATACTGGTCATGGCCACCTCGCGCGAGGCGCACCCGTTGCTCGATGCGCTGGAGACCGAGGTCCTGGCAGCTGGCGGCGACGTGATCGAAATGGACGAGGACATCCTCGCCAAGGTCACGGGCAAGGACAATCCGCAAGCCGTCGCCGGGGTCTTTGCCGAGTTCGACACCAGCCTTGCCGGGATTAACCGCACGTCCACCAAAATCTGGCTGGTCGCCCAGGCGCTGCGCGATCCGGGCAACCTAGGCACCATGCTGCGCACCGGCGACGCGGTTGGCGCCGGCGGGCTGATCCTGCTCGACGATTGCGCCGATCCCTTTTCGGCTGAAGCGGTGCGGGCGAGCATGGGGGCGATTTTTACCCAAAAGATTGCGCGGGCCAGCTGGGACGAGTTCCTACCCTGGCTGCGACAGGGAAGCGGCCAGCTGGTCGCTGCCTCGCTGCGCGATGCGACCGATTATCGCAGCGCGGTTTATGCAGCACCCTGCTTCCTGCTGGTCGGCAATGAATCGCGCGGATTGCCCGAAGCTTATGAGGACGCCTGCGACCTGCGCGTGACAATCCCGATGAAAGGCAGCGCCGACAGCCTCAATGCCGCGGTCGCCGCCGCAGTGCTGGCCTATGAGGCGCTGGCCGCGCTGGATCAATAGAGACTCGTTCATTGCCCGATCATCCGGGCGGTGGCATCACGCCCTAATGAACACCAAAGCCCTGCTCCTCGCCCTGCCTCTCCTCGCCGCCTGCACCACGCTTCCTAACGCGGTTCCGAATTTAAGCGGGACCAAATGGGCCTTCACCTCGATCGACGGCGCGCGTCCGGTCTCTGTCAAGGCAAGTTTGAATTTCGAGAGGGACCGGCTTGGTGCCAATGTCGGCTGCAATGGCATGGGCGGGGAATGGCGGATCGAACAGAATCGGATCATCGCCGAGCAGCTGATTGGGACCCAGATGTATTGCGAGGGCCTGATGGAGCAGGAAGGTGCAGTCGCGGCGCTGCTTAGCGGCAAACCCCGCGTGACGATGGCGGGCGACCGGCTGGTGCTGCGCTCGGCCAAGCATTCGGCGGAGTTGCAGCGGGTAAAGTAAGCCCTATTCCGGCGCCTCGTCATTGGCGGGGTCGACTGGCGCCGTCTCGGCAGAGCCATAACGCGGCAGGGATTCGACCAGCGGGACATCTTCGATCTCGCGCTTGCCGATTTCGATATGTTTTTCCTTGAGCCGGCGACCGGCTGACAAGACGTTGCGTTCAAAGCTGCCCACGAACTTGTTGTAATTATCGACTGCGCCATTGAGGCCTGAGCCAACACGCTTGAGATGTTCAGCGACAACGGCGAGACGATCATACAGCTCCCCGCCCATCCTGCCGATCTCGCGCGCTTCCTTGGCCAGCCCGTCCTGCCGCCAGACTTGCGCAATCGTGCGGGCAATCGCAACCAGATTGGTCGGGGTCGCCAACAGCACCCGCCGCTCAAAGGCAAAATTCCACAGCTCCGGTTCTTGCTCAAGCGCGGCAGCCACAAAATGCTCGCCCGGCACGAACATCAGCACATAATCGGGCGCTTCCTCAAACTGGCTCTGGTAGCTTTTGGCACCCAGCATCTGAATATGGGTTTTCATTGAAACCACGTGAGCGTCGAGCGCTTTGGAGCGCGCGGCATCATCCGCCGCCTCATAGGCATCCTGATAGGCGTTCAGCGAAACCTTGGCGTCGATCACCAGCAGCTTGTTACCCGGCACCCGCACGATGGCATCGGGGCGCAAACGGCCTTCGTCGGTTTCGATCGATTGTTCGGTCGCAAAATCGGTGTGTTCAGCAAGGCCGCATTGCTCCAGAACATTGCGAAGCTGCTGCTCGCCCCAGCGCCCGCGCGCCTTGGGGGCGTTACGCAGCGAATTACCCAATCGTGCCGCTTCGGCCCGCACTTGCTCCTGCCCATCACGCATTAGTCCGATTTCACGAGTCAGCTGTCCAAAAGCATCGACGCGCTGCTTTTCAAGGCCAGCAACCTGATCCTCATAGCTTTTCAGCCGCTCACCCACCGGCGCAAGCATCGCATTCAGCCGCTCCGCGCTGGTCTTCTCACTCTCACTGAACCGGTCTTGCGCGCGCTTGAGGAAA
>JANLQQ010000190.1:0-1624 GCA_031367905.1 Novosphingobium sp. | reverse complement strand
CTTGGCCGCAGTGTAGGCAAAGAAGATGGGATAGCCCAGATGACTGGCGTTCGATGACAAGTTGATGATTGACCCGCCGCCCGATTTGGCCATCAGCGGCATGGCATAATTGCAAACAAGGAAGACCCCTTCGGACATAACCGAATTTGCCTTGCGGAACTGTTCGAGAGTTGTCTCTTCCGGGTCGGCAAGCACGACCACGCCGGCGTTGTTCACCAATATGTCGAGCCGGCCGAACTTCGCCTCGGTTGCGGCAATCGTGTCTTTCCACGAAGCTTCTGACGCAACATCATGGGCAACGGCAATTGCCCTGGATCCGATCTCGGCAGCAACCGCTTGGGCCGCCGCGAGGTTGATGTCGCTGACCACAACCGATGCGCCCTCGGCTGCCAGCAGCAGGCAATCAGCCTTGCCCAATCCCGAGCCTCCGCCAGTAACCAAAGCGACCTTGCCCGCTACTCTTCCCATTGCCAGACTCTCCGTTTATCGGCTTTCATCGGTTTAGGCGCTGGAATTGGTTGCCTGTCAAAGCAAAAACAATCATGTTTGTCTTTAATATTGAGGGTCTCCAAGCTGATGGCGCGCATCGCGATCAAATCATCAAAACCCGCCCCGGCACCGGAATTGAACTTGCAGGCTGCAAAGAGCGCTGCAACGAGGGCGCGGCTGATTGATGCAACCATCCGCTGCATCATCAAATACGGCTATTCCCGAACGACAACCCCGCGCGTTGCCGACGAGGCGGGGATGTCACGCGGGGCGATGCTGCACCACTTTGAAAATGGTGGCGCGCTGATGCAGGCAGCAATCGCGGAACTTCATGAAAAGCGGTTGCGAGCATTTCGCCAAAGCGCAGGGTCATCGGTCCATGAAGTGCACACGCTGGTGCGGGCCTACTGGAAGCAGATCTCCGGTCAGACCTTCACCGCATTTCACGAACTGGCGCTGGCATCGCGTACCGACAACGGCCTGGCCAGCATCCTGGTGCCGGCACAGGATGAGTTTCGTGTGCGCTGGTACCGGCAAGCGATCGAGCTCTTTCCGGAATGGCAAGGCGATCGGGCGCGGTTCGATCTGGCGCTGGCACTGTCGCAGAACGTGCTGGAAGGCATGGCGATCAACCGGCTGACCCATGGGCTTGATGAACGGATGGTCGAGCCCATCCTTAATGAACTTGAGCGTCAGATTGAGGCGCTGAAGCCTCTTCCGGCAAAGGGCTGATCTGCATGGGCGGCCAGCGCCAGGGGCCTTTGGCCGGGGTCACGATACTTGATCTGACGAGCGTTCTGATGGGCCCTTATGCGACCCAGATCTTTGCGGATCTCGGCGCAGACGTGATCAAGATCGAAAGCCCGGACGGCGATACAACGCGGGGATTGCCGCCGGTCATCGACCACGGCCGCGGGGGCATGTTCCTCAATATCAATCGCGGCAAGCGCAGCCTGGCGCTGGATTTGAAGCTGCCTTCAGCGCGCGATGTGGTTATCAGGCTCGCGCGGAATTCGGACGTCTTCATCCATTCGATGCGCGCCGCCGCGATTGGCCGCCTCGGGCTCGGCTATGCGGCGCTCAAATCCGCGAACGACAAGCTCATCTATGCCAATATGTATGGTTTCGGGCGCGG
>JANLQQ010000173.1:0-7148 GCA_031367905.1 Novosphingobium sp. | reverse complement strand
GCGGGGATTGAGCGGCTGGCGATGCTGGTGGGGGAGACGAAAAGCGAGCCACTCCAATGCGTTGTTGTCGTTGAAGACGACGCCATAGTTAATTTAGGGATCGGGCTAGTAGCGGAACTTCGGCGAACCTTTATTTCTGGAGATGGATTTAAGTCTTTCAGTGTCGAGTTGATCTCCACCGGGTCGCGCAGAAAGAGGTACGAAAAAGCACTTAAGCTAGATCCAGATGTAGTTCTGATTTTGGATACAATGGTGCCTGCGGGAGTGATCGCGAACTTGCGGTTAAAGCAAACGCGTGAGTTAGGTTATTTTGTTTATCGCGCTTGGACAATTCTGTCAGAAAGGTTCCGAATTCACGAAGGCCACAGCATGAAGAAGCTTGAGCTGGGCGCCTCGATTGCGCTGCTTCCAAATTCTCAAACGTCGTGACTATCTCCAACACCCGCCTCTCGCAAATCGCCTCGCGGTTTGCCGAGCTTGAGGCGCGGCTGGCTTCTGGCACGCTCGAAGGCGCGGAGTTCGTCGCTGCGAGCCGCGATTATTCCGAGCTGGAGCCGGTGGCCCGCGCCGCCGAAGCAGTCAGCACCTTGCGCGGCGAGATCGCCGGGCTGGAAGCGATGCTCGCCGATCCTGAAATGCGCGCCATCGCGGCGGAGGAACTGGCCGAACTCACCCCTAAACTACCCGAAACCGAACACACCCTGGCCATCACCATGCTACCGCGCGATTCGGCGGACAGCCGCCCGGCGATGCTCGAAATCCGGGCCGGAACCGGAGGCGATGAGGCGGCGCTGTTTGCGGCGGATCTCTATCGGATGTATGAAAAATACGCCACCGAACAAGGCTGGCGGATCGAGCTGATCAGCGCAAGTGTGTCTGACATCGGCGGGTTCAAGGAAGTGGTCGCCAATATCGCCGGCAATGGCGTGTTCGCCAAATTGAAGTTCGAGTCCGGAGTCCACCGGGTCCAGCGCGTGCCGGTGACCGAATCCGGCGGCCGGATCCATACTTCGGCGGCCACCGTCGCGGTGCTGCCCGAGCCTGATGAAGTCGATGTCCAGATCGACGACGGTGATCTCAAGATCGATATCTACCGCGCGTCGGGCGCGGGCGGTCAGCATGTCAACACCACCGATTCGGCGGTGCGGCTGACCCATCTTCCCACCGGCCTAGTAGTGATCCAGCAGGATCAGCGCAGCCAGCACAAGAACAAGGCCAAGGCGATGCAGGTGCTGCGGACCCGGCTGTATGATCTGAAACGCGCCGAAGCCCACGGCGCCGAAGCGGAAGCGCGCCGGGCGATGGTCGGCTCGGGCGATCGGTCCGAACGCATCCGCACCTATAATTTCCCCCAAGGCCGCGTCACCGATCACCGGATCAATCTGACGCTCCACCGCCTGCCCGAAATTCTCGAAGGGCCGGGACTGGGCGAGTTGATCGACGCGCTGATTGCGGAGGATCAGGCCAAGCGGCTGGCGGCGCTGGGTGAATGAGAATGGATACAAAGCCCTTTCCTCTTCAGAGGAGGGGGAGCCGAATGGGCGAGCCTGAGACTGTCGCGCAATCCCTGCGTGACATCAGCGCAGCGCTCTCGGCCACCAGCGACACGCCTCGGCTCGATGCCGAATTGCTGATGGCCCATGCGCTTGGCGTGTCGCGTTCCGAACTGCTGCTGCGGCATATGGAGGCAGCCGTTCCAAGCGGTGTTGAAGCCTTGATCGCCCGCCGCCTGAACCACGAACCAGTCGCCTATATCCTCGGGCATCAGGAATTTTACGGGCTGGATTTCCTGGTCAATTCCGCTGTGCTGATCCCGCGTGGCGATAGCGAGGTGCTGGTCGACGCGGCGCTGGCGGCGTGTCCTGATGCTCGGGCCGTGCTCGATTGCGGCATTGGCAGCGGTGCGCTGCTGCTGGCGGTTCTGGCCGAATTGCCTGCAGCACAAGGGACGGGAATCGATCGCTCGTTGGGCGCGTTGGCGGTGACGGCGGCCAATGCGGCGCGTCTGGGGCTGACAGCGCGGGCGCGGCTGCTCCACGCCGATTGGGAAGTGCCCGGTTGGCGGCAAGCCGTGGGCGGGCCGTTCGATCTGATCCTGGCCAACCCGCCCTATGTCGAGGATGGCGCGGTGCTCGCCCCGTCGGTCCGCGTGCATGAGCCGGCGGGGGCACTGTTCGCCGGAGCTGAAGGGCTTGATGCTTACCGGATCCTGCTGCCGCAATTGCCGGGATTGCTTGCTTCGGGCGGGATCGCACTGATCGAAATCGGGGCGAGCCAGGCTGATGCGGTGAGCCGACTTGCGCTGGCTTGCGGGTTTGCGGTGACGATCCACAATGATCTTGCCGGGCGGCCGCGGGCGCTGGAACTCAAGATTTCGCTTGGCTTTCCTTCGCCCACCGCCTAAACCTCATCACGGTCCCCGGAAGGATGCAAATTCCCATCCGGCCGGCCAACTCCAACATTTGCAAACGGTATTGGCCCGATCTGGCCATCCGCCAGGGCAGATGTCGGGACCACGTGGCCGATGTGTGGCTCGTGGCACAGGGTCATGCGACCTGTCCGCTGGCGTAAGGCCGGGCGGCGGTCTGGGGTTAAGGAACAGACACCCTTGAACAATAATAATCGTGGCAACAGTAACAGCTTGAACAACAACCGTCGGCGCGGGCGAGGTAACAATCGTCCGCAAGGCGGCGGCGGCGGTGGCGGCCAGCAGCTCAACCGGGTCGATAGCCGGGCGCGTGGCAATGCGCCCCAGTTGCTTGAGAAATACCGCAAGCTCGCCCAGGACGCCCATCTCAATGGCGATCGGGTGACGGCGGAATACTACCTCCAGTTTGCCGATCACTATTTCCGCGTGCTTGCCGATAGCCGGGTCCGGCAGGATGAGCCGCGCGGCCCGCGTTCCGAACGTTGGCAAGAAGGCGATGTCGAGCCTGACGATAGCGGTGAATTCTCGGTCGAAAGCGATTTCCCCAGCTTTGACCAGCAACCCGCCCCGGTCCGGCGCGAGCGGGAAGATCGCCCGGATGATCGCGGTCCGGATGATCGCGGTAATAACCGGCCGACAACTGGTGAGCGCCCCAATGAGCGTCCGCGCCGCGAACGCGAAGTGCGCCCCGCGCCCCCCGAGCGTCAGGAAGCGGCCCCGCAAAGCAGTGTTGATGATCAAAGCTCAGCTGCCGAATTGAGCGAAGATGCGCCCCCGGGCACACCTTATGAACCGGCTGAAAATCCGTTTGTGCGCGATCGCGGTACCCGGGGTTTGCGCCCCCGCCGCGAAGATCGCCGCCCGCGCCGTGATGACGAGGATGATGCGCCCGCCGGGCTCGATCCTGCGATGCTCCCGCCCGCGATCTCGATCCCGCGCGATGAGCCAGAAGCCGAGGTGGCCGAGGTCAAGCCGCGTCGCCGCACGCCGCGCAAGAAGCCGGCAAGTGACGACGCGGGTGAAGCACGTGAATCGGTCAGCTGATCGGGCCTTGCACATGGCGTAAGGGGCAGTAAGCCTCTGCCATGGATGCGATCCGGCAATTTCTGAATCAATTGGCAGCGCGCCCGCGGTGGTGTGCACTGCTGCTCGGCCTCATTTCAGCCGCCGGGTTCCAGCCGCTCGGGGCTTGGCCGCTGGCATTGCTTGGCGTTGCCGGACTGATCGAGCTTATCTCGCGCGCAGCCACTGGCAGGCAGGCGGCGCTGATCGGCTGGCTGTTCGGGCTGGGCCATTTCGCAGCTGGTAACAACTGGATCGCCACTGCCTTTACTTATCAGGCGCAGATGCCGGCCTGGCTGGGCTGGATCGCGGTGCTGGGGATTGCCTGCTTCCTGGCGATCTATCCGGCGCTGGCCGCCGAGGGGGCGTGGTTGATCGGACGCAACCGGCCCGGTGCGCTGGTGTTTGGCTTTGCTGCCTGCTGGATCGTGACCGAATGGCTGCGCAGCTGGGTGTTTACCGGCTTTGCCTGGAACCCGTTGGGCGTTGTGGCGCTGGGCGGGTTTTCGCGGCCCGGCCTTGCCGCGCTGGTCCCGTGGCTTGGCACTTATGCCCTCTCGGGATTGGTTGCGCTGCTCGCAGGCAGCTGGTGGCTGGCCGCAAGACAAGAAAAACCTGGCTGGCGCGGCGCGGTTCTGGCGCTTGGCCCCGCGCTGTTGCTGCTTGTGCCAACCGGTGGCAGCGGCGGTGTGGGGAAGCTTGCCTATACGCTGATCCAGCCCGATGTGCGGCAGGACGATCTCAACAATGCGGCGCTGTTCGAGGTGCAATTCGCCCATGCCGCGCAGCTTTCCCTGCCGCGCCAGCCAGGCGAGACGCGGATCCTGTTGTGGCCCGAATCGGGCCTGCCCGACTATCTGCGGGAGGGCTATCCGGAAGGGTTCTATCAAAGTTCCACCTATGCCGCCGATCCGCACCTGGCCCGGTTGCGGCTCGGCCGGATTGCCGGCCCGGGCGGGCTGTTGCTGACCGGCGCGGTCGATCTTGAGATCCGCGGCGGGACTGCGGTCGGCGCGCGTAATGCGGTTACTGTGGTGGATCAGGCGGGTACAATCCGCAGCAGCTATGCCAAGGCGCATCTGGTGCCGGGAGGTGAGTATCTCCCCTTGCGCCCCTTGCTTGAGCCGCTTGGTGCCTCGCGGCTGGTGGCGGGCAGCATCGATTTCTGGCCGGGACCGGGGCCGCGCACGCTGGAACTGGGCGCGTGGGGCCGGGCCGGGGTGCAGATCTGCTATGAGATCATCTTCTCCGGCCAAGTGGTCGATCGCGCCAACCGCCCGGACTATATCTTCAACCCATCCAATGATGGCTGGTTCGGCAGCTGGGGTCCGCCCCAGCATCTGGCGCAGGCCCGGCTCCGCGCGATTGAGGAAGGGCTGCCGGTGCTGCGCTCCACCACCACCGGGATCAGCGCAGTGATCGATGCCGATGGGATCGTCCGCCAACACCTCCCGCGGCTTACTGGTGGTCGGCTCGATGGGCTGATCCCACCAGCTCATCCGCCGACGCTATTTGCAAAGCTGGGCAACCTACTTCCGCTTGGCTGGGCACTGGTTCTTCTTGTCTTGAGCATGGTTGCCACCCGGGCACGGCGCAGCTAAAGCGCATGACATAAAGAAACCTTTATATCGAGATTTCCGATGCGCAGCGACTATCTGTTTACCTCCGAAAGCGTCTCCGAAGGCCATCCTGACAAGGTGGCAGACCAGATCTCGGACTCGATTGTCGATCTGTTTCTGGGGATCGACAATGAAGCGCGGATTGCCTGCGAAACCTTGACCACTACCCAATTGGTCGTGGTCGCCGGAGAAATCCGCGGACGCGGGATTTACGAGAACGGCGAATGGGCGGACGGCATTCTGGAACGGATCGAAGCAACAGTGCGCGAAACCGTGCGCGAGATCGGCTATGAGCAGGACGGCTTCCACTGGGAAAAGTTTGAATTCATCAACCGGCTCCACGGCCAGTCCGAACATATTGCGCAAGGGGTCGATGCCAGCAGCAACAAAGACGAGGGCGCGGGCGATCAGGGGATCATGTTCGGCTATGCGACCGATGAAACCCCCGATCTGATGCCCGCAACGCTGTATTACAGCCACAAGATTCTTGAGCGGATGGCGGCTGACCGCCACTCTGGCGCGGCGCCGTTCCTCCAGCCCGACGCCAAGAGCCAGGTGACGCTGCGCTATGAAGGCAGCCTGCCGGTTGCCGCCACCGCGGTCGTCGTCTCGACCCAGCACATTGCCGGCTATGACGAGGGCGCCAAAGAGGCAGAGCTTCACGCTTATGTCCGGCGCGTGGTGGCAGACGTGATCCCGCCGGTGCTGCTGCGCGGAACCGAATATCACATCAACCCGACCGGCAGCTTCGAGATTGGCGGACCCGATGGCGATGCCGGCATCACTGGCCGCAAGATCATCGTCGATACCTATGGCGGCGCGGCCCCGCACGGCGGCGGCGCGTTCAGCGGCAAGGACCCGACCAAGGTTGACCGTTCGGCGGCCTATGTCGCGCGCTACCTTGCTAAGAACATCGTCGCGGCGGGCCTGGCCACCCGCTGCACGATCCAGCTCGCCTATGCGATCGGCGTCTCCAAGCCGCTGTCGCTGTATGTCGATACCCATGAGACCGGCAAAATCGGCGACGACAAGATCGAAGCCGCGATCATGGGTATGGAACGGCTTGGCGGCCTGACCCCGCGTGCCATCCGCCAGCTGCTTGGCCTCAACAAACCAATCTACCGCCAGACCGCCGCCTACGGCCACTTCGGGCGCAAGCCGGTGGGCGATACCTTCCCGTGGGAGCGGACCGATCTGGTCGCGGATCTGAAGGCGGCTTTGGGCTAAGCTGTGCGGCGATAATCCGCCACAATCGCCCCGCAAGCTGCCAACTCATCCTCATGGCTGACCTCACGCCAGTCCTCTGCCAGCGCCGCCGCCTCCCATTCAAGCATCGCCGGATACGCCAGCACTTGATCGACCCACGCCTGTCCAGCCCCGACATCCAGCCCATAGGTGCGGATGCGGAAGGCGACGGGGGCGTAGAAGGCGTCGGCGGCGGTGAATTTTGCGCCGGCCAGCCACGGGCCGCCGAATTGTAAACGGCCAGCCTCGAAGATCTCGCGCAGCCGGGTGATGTTGCGTAGCAGGCCCACCGACATCGGCCTCAGTTTGACCCGCACGCCCACATTCATGGTGCAATCATTGCGCAGGTGCCCGAACCCGCCGTGCATTTCTGCAACTGCGCCTTGTGCGAAGATCCGCGCTTCTTCATCGGCAGGCCAGATGCCCGCGTGACGCTCGGCCAGATAGAGCGTGATACCAAGCGAATCCGGGATTGTCCGCGTATCGTCGATCAGCAGCGGGACTTGCCCGGTGGGGGAGAACTTGCGGAAGTCCTCGTAATTGTCGGGCTTGGTGAAGGGCTCCAACCGGTCCTCGAACGCAATGCCCAGCGCCTTCATCAGCACCCATGGGCGCAGGCTCCAGCTGGAATAGTTCCGGTTGGCGGTGATCAATGTGTAGGTCATGGGAGTGAGGTTAGCGCGGTCACCATCCATTTCACAAGCCGTCATCCTGAACTTGTTTCAGGATCCATTGCGCCTGCGGAGACGGCGGGGAGTGGGGAGAAATGGGCCCTGAAACAAGTTCAGGGTGAC
>JANLQQ010000167.1:0-2692 GCA_031367905.1 Novosphingobium sp. | reverse complement strand
ATCCGGCGCACGGATGCACGCCGCCTGGTTCCGCCCCGGCGGGGTCCATCAGGACGTGCCCGAAAAACTGCTGGTCGACATCGGCGAATGGCTCGACACCCGCCTGCCGACCCTGTTCGAAGACGCGATGAGCCTGGTGGTCGACAACCGCATCTTCAAGCAGCGCAATGTCGATATCGCGATTGTCAGCAAAGACGATGCGGTGCGCTGGGGCTTTTCCGGCCCAATGATCCGCGGCAGCGGAATCGCCTGGGATCTGCGCAAGAGCCAGCCCTATGACGTGTATGACCGGATGGATTTCGAAATTCCGATTGGTACGCGCGGCGATTGCTATGACCGGTTCATGGTCCGCGTCGAGGAAGTGCGCCAGTCCGCCAGGATCATGAAGCAGTGCCTGGCAGAAATGCCGCAATGCCCGATTGCCTCGGATGATCGCAAAGTGGTCCCGCCCAAGCGCGCCGAGATGAAGCAATCGATGGAGGCGCTGATCCATCACTTCAAGCTCTACACCGAAGGCTTCCATGTGCCGGCCGGTGAAGTTTACGTCGCCACAGAAAGCCCCAAGGGCGAATTCGGCGTCTATCTAGTCAGCGACGGCAGCAACAAGCCCTACCGCTGCAAGATCCGCCCAACCGCGTTCAGCCATTTGCAGGCGATGGATTTCATGAGCAAGGGTCACATGCTGCCGGACGTGACTGCGATTATCGGCGCGATTGATGTGGTTTTCGGGGAGTGTGACCGGTGAAAGCAGGGCGCGCCGAAAATCTTTCGTTGATTGCCTTCATGTTAATCTTGGGGTCGTGGTTTGTTTGGCGAGTTGATTGGCTCGTTGGCCTTGCCTTCGTGCCTGCCGCCCCATTCATTTGGTTTAACTTAAAGCGACCTTGGGGACCAGTCCGTGACTAGCTCCAACCATCTCGCCATCGCCGAGCAGATGATCGTGCATTACAATGCGCAGGATGCCGATGCCTATGTCGCGCTGATGACGGGCGATGCCTGCGAGGCTGCCTATCGCGGTGCTGTGCTGCGTGAGGGCAAGGAAGGCACACGATCCGGCCTCAAGGCGATGTTCGCAGAATTCCCGGAAAACCGCGCCGAGATCATCACCGGCTATGCGCTGGGCGAATTCGCCGTGCTGCATGAGAAGGTTTACCGCTCAGCCAACGCCGAGCCGTTTGAGGTCATGTCGATCTATAGCTTTGAGGGCGACAAATGCTCTCGCGTGGAGTTTGTGCGGTGAGCGGCGCAATTAATTCCGTCGTCCCGGACTTGATACGGGGCCGCTGGGCTCATCGATGCGAGGCCGGGTCAAGTCGCCAGCGATCCCGGATCAAGTCCGGGATGACGATGAAGGAAATGGATTCGCATCGTGGCTAACCGTCATCTCGAACCCGATACCCCCGAATTGCGCGCCCGCTGGGGCAGCTTCGCGTGGACCAAGGACAACGCCAAGCAGGCCAAGGTGATCATCGCGCGCTATCCGCCGGGTCGCCAACGCTCGGCAGTGATGCCGCTGCTCGATCTGGCCCAGCGTCAGGTTGGGGCGGAGACCAATACGCAAGGGTGGTTGCCGCTGGCGGTGATGGAATTCGTCGCAGCGCAGCTCGCCATGCCGGTGATCCGCGTGGTTGAGGTCGCAACCTTCTATTTCATGTATAACCTGGTTCCCGTAGGCAAATTCCACGTCCAGGTGTGCGGGACAACGCCCTGCATGTTGCGCGGCAGTGACGACATCATGGCGGCCTGTAAAGCGCGCGGGATGAGCAAGGGCCACACTACCGACGACGGCCTGTTCACCCTCACCGAAGTCGAATGCATGGGCAATTGCAGCTCCGCGCCGATGGTCCAGATCAATGATGACAATTACGAAGACCTGACGGCGGCTGACATGACCCGCATTCTGGATAAGCTGGCCTCGGGCAAGCAGCCCAAAACCGGCACCCAGATCAAGGGGCGGCATACCGTCGAACCGCTGGGCGGGCCAACCACGCTGAAACAGATGGTCAAGGCCAACCACGATTACCGGGATGAATGGGCATGAGCATCGCAACGCTTATCATTACCCTGATCGCGATTGTCATTGCGTGGAAAGTCCTGACCGGCGTGATCAAACTTGGCGTGATCGCGGTTATCGTTGTGGCCGGGCTCTACTTCTTCTCGCGGGGGGCAATGTAATGTCACTGGCTGACAAGGACCGCATTTTCACCAATCTCTACGGCTACCAGCCATGGAACCTCGCCGCTGCCAGAAAGCGCGGCGATTGGGATAATACCAAGGCGCTGCTGGCCAAGGGGCAGGACGCGATCATTGATGAGATCAAGGCGAGTGCCTTGCGCGGGCGCGGCGGGGCGGGGTTCCCGACTGGGCTGAAGTGGTCGTTCATGCCCAAAGAACCGCGCGAGGATCGCCCGAGCTTTCTGGTTATCAACGCCGATGAGAGCGAGCCCGGCAGCTGCAAGGACCGCGAGATCATCCGCCACGATCCGCACAAGCTGATCGAAGGCGCGCTGGTGGCGGGGTACGCGATGCGCGCGCGCGCCGCCTATATCTACATTCGCGGCGAATATATCCGCGAGGCCGAGGTGTTGTTTGCCGCCGTGCAGGAAGCCTATGACGCCGGGCTAATCGGCAAGAACGCCTGCAAATCGGGCTATGATTTCGATGTCTTCGTCCACCGCGGCGCGGGCGCTTA
>JANLQQ010000102.1:0-3128 GCA_031367905.1 Novosphingobium sp. | reverse complement strand
TGTGTAGGTCATGGGAGTGAGGTTAGCGCGGTCACCATCCATTTCACAAGCCGTCATCCTGAACTTGTTTCAGGATCCATTGCGCCTGCGGAGACGGCGGGGAGTGGGGAGAAATGGGCCCTGAAACAAGTTCAGGGTGACGGGATTGTTCAGCGCGATGAGCTTAGAGTTTCAATTCGCGTAAACCGCCGCATCCTCATCCGGCCAGCGGGTCAACCGGGGTGCGGCGGGGTTGAGGAAAATCGCCGGCAATTTGCCCAGCATCAAAATCTTGTGAATGCACCAATCGGCGGCCCGCTCGTTCCACCGCGCGGTGGCTTTGCCATTGCGCTCCAGCCAGTGCTGATAGGGCAGGAAGTGATCGGGCTCGTCCTTGTGGACGATCTGGAAAATCCTGTTCATGATCGGATCCGATCGGACCGGGCCGCTCTTGAGCAGGATTTCGACCTGCGTAAGCCCGCGCTGCTCGGTCAGCATGATCACCCGGCAGAGCTTTTCAAATTCGCCCGGATTGCCGAGCACGGCCGTCGTATCGATTTCCTCGATGGTGCAGCCGAAGATCCACTCAATGAAACGATCAATGTGGCCAAAGCCGCGGTTCAATTGTAGCGGCATCCGCCCCTGCCGCTCAAACCAGCGTTTGAACATCATGTAGTGCTTACGCTCGTCTTCACGGTGTTTGACGACTTCGGCGATGAACCGGCTGTCATCCGGACAGTGCGCGCGAACCCCGTCCAGGACGCGGTCCAGCGATGTGTAACCGCGAAATTCGTTGTAGATGTAAATCGATGCGAGAACGTCGAGATAGCGGTTCCGCAACTTGTCTGATTGAAGCATAGCACGTCTATGTCACAGATCCGCACGGTTGGCTATCAATCCTCGCTTAACATCGCGGCAAGTCCCAGCACCGCCTCGGCAAATTCCTCGCGGAAATCCTGGACCACCTGCCGGGCGCTGCGTTCTGCTTCGACCAGGCCGACGCCTTGCCCGACGAAATAGCTGACCAGATCGCGGGCCGCCTCATTGCCGTTCACCACGGCCTTCTCGATCCTGGCAAAACTAGGCTCGGAAACCATGCCCATCAGCGGCATCGGCAGCGTGCCGGGGCCATCGGGGCTGTCCCATGCCTCGTGCCAGGCGGTGCGGAGCTGGCGCGCAGGCTTGCCGGTGCGGCTTTTGGAGCGGACCGTATCACGGCTGCGCGCGGCAATCATCTTGGCACGAAAGGCCTCGCTGGTTTCCGCCTCAGGGGTCGCCAGCCAGACCGAGCCGGTCCATGCCCCCGCAGCGCCCGCCGCCATCATCGCGGCCATCTGCGCGCCCGTCATGATCCCGCCCGCGGCCAGCACCGGAATGTCATGGCCGGCATTCTTCAGCGCCCGGACGACCTCGGGGATCAGCACCAGCGTCGAAACCTCGCCGCAGTGTCCGCCCGCTTCGCCGCCCTGGGCAACGATGATATCCACCCCGGCTTCGGCCTGACGCAGCGCGTGTTCCTTGGCCCCGACCAGCGCGGCAACTGGAATCCCGCGCGCCTTGCCCTCAGCGATCATCGCGGCCGGGGCGATGCCAAGCGCATTGGCGATCAGGCGGATCGGGTGGCGGAAGGCTACTTCCATCAGCGCGAGGCCGTTTTCCGGCGTAATCCCCATCCGCTCACGCAGTATGGGCGTATCGTTGCCCCCGGTTACGCCATACCGGGCCAGCAGATCGGCGGCGAATGCCCTATGCTCTGCGGGAATGGCGGCGGCGCGGGCGACATTGCTCGAAAGTTCGGCCACGCGCGGGTCGACCGTTTCGGGCACCAGAACATCGACGCCGTAGGGCTTGCCATCGATATGAGCATCGATCCAGGCCAGCTCTTCCTCCAGCTGTTCCGGGCTGAACCGGGTTGCCCCCAGCACGCCGAACCCGCCCGCCTTGCTCACCGCCACCACCACATCGCGGCAGTGGCTGAAAGCGAACAGCGGGAAATCGCAAGCCGTCAGGCGGCACAGGGCGTTGTTCATAGCCTTAGCTGCGGGGCAGGGTCAGCGGGCCGCCCAGCTCGATCGCCTTCTTATATGCCGGACGCGCGGTCAGCGCCGCCTGATAGCGGGTCAAATTGGGGCGACCCTTCAGGAGCCCCATTTGCTCGCCATGCTCGAGCAGATACTCAAGGTTGATATCCGCCCCGGTAAAGGTCTCGCCGCACAGGAAGCTCTTGCCCTCAAGCTGGCTCTCGATCCAGTCGAGCTGCTTCTTGAGTTCGGCGTCCATGAAGCCCAGCGCTAACTCACCCAGTCCCAGCCGGGAACCGAGCATCCGCATCAGCATCGGCATCCCCAGCGTGCCTTCGGCAAAATGGAGCCATTCGAGATATTCGGCACGGCCATCGTCCGGCGGCAGCAGCTTGCCGCCGCCGTGGCGGTCGACGATGTATTCGATGATGGCGGAACTTTCGACCATCACCCGCCCGTCGATCTCCACTGCCGGGGCCTTGCCCAGCGGATGGACATCGTAAAGCGATGGCGGTGAGCGGAAGGTGGCCGGATCGCGGTCATGCTGGATAAGTTCATAAGGAATGCCCAGCTCTTCCATCAGCCAGATGATCCGGGTCGAACGTGAAATGCGCAAATGGTGCACGCGGATTGTCATGGCATTGCTCTCCTCAGGTCATGTAATGTGCCGTCGTCTTGGCGGCGATGTCCTCCGCCGTCACCCCGGGCGCAAGTTCGGTCAGGCGGAAGGGGGAATTGTGGTCTGCACGGGCAAAGACCGCAAGATCGGTTATCACCATATCGACCACATTCTTGCCGGTCAGCGGCAATGTGCAGGCGGGGATGAATTTGGGGCTGCCATCCTTGGCGCAGTGTTCCATCACAACGATGATCTTCTTGACCCCCGCGACCAGATCCATCGCCCCGCCCATGCCCTTGATCATCTTGCCCGGGACCATCCAGTTGGCGATGTCGCCGTTCTCGGCCACTTCCATCGCGCCGAGCACAGTCAGATCGATATGCCCGCCGCGGATCATCGCAAAGCTGGCGGCGCTATCGAAATAGGCCGAATGCGGCAGCTCGCTGATGGTCTGCTTGCCGGCATTGATCAGATCGGCGTCAACTTCGTCCTCGGTGGGAAAAGGCCCG
>JANLQQ010000012.1:0-73486 GCA_031367905.1 Novosphingobium sp. | reverse complement strand
ATTTTTTTTTTATATTTGTTTAACATTTTTTTTCCCTTCCGCCCCGCCCTCTTTTTTGTCTGTCCGCCGGGCACGAACGGTTCAATGGGAAGTCAGCTGACCCTAGATCAGCCCGGCAGGCCGCTGATCGACTTCACTTCCATGAAATCCCGAAGCCCGAACAGACCACCTTCACGGCCATTGCCCGATTGCTTGTAGCCGCCAAACGGCGAGCCTGGTGCGGGACCCCAGTTATTGATCGCAACCATGCCGGCACGCAGCTTTGGGGCTACCGCAGCAGCTTTGGCCGGATCGCCAGAGATTACTGCTGAAAGGCCATATTCGGTATCATTGGCAATCGCGATACCCTGCTCAAGGCTGTCATAGGCCATGATCGTGGCCACTGGCCCGAAGGTTTCCTCGCGAGCGATCCGCATGTCCGGGGTGACGCCCGAAAAAACCGTCGGCTTGATGTAATAGCCGCGGTTGAGATCGGCCGGACGATCGGTTCCGCCGGTTTCCAGCGTCGCCCCCTCGTCGATCGCCGACTGGATCAGGTCCTGGATCTTGTCGAACTGGGTCTTGTTGACCACCGGGCCGATGTGCATGCCTTCCTGCATCGGATCGCCCACCGTGGTCGCCTCGAACATCGCCTTTGCAAAGCTTGCCGCTTCGGCCTGACGCTCACGCGGGACGAGTACGCGGGTCGGCGCGATGCAGCTTTGCCCGGTGTTGATCAGCACGCCTTGCAGCGTTGCGGGCAGCACGGCGGCGAAATCGGCGTCGGGCAGGACCAGGTTGGGCGATTTTCCGCCCAGTTCCTGATGGACCCGCTTGACCGTTGGCGCAGCAGCTTGTGCCACCGCGATCCCGGCGCGGGTCGATCCGGTGAAGCTGACCATATCGACATCGGGGTGCGCAGCGATCGCTGCACCGACGCTGGGGCCATCGCCCTGAACCAGGTTGAACACGCCGGGCGGCACGCCTGCGGCATCGAGGATTTCAGCAAAGATCGCGGCATTGGTCGGGCATTCTTCCGAAGGCTTGAGGACCATCGTATTACCCGCCGCAAGCGACGGCGCGACCTTGAGCGCGATCTGGTTAAGCGGCCAGTTCCACGGGGTGATCATGCCAACCACGCCGATTGGCTCATAGGCGATGGTCACTGCGCCCTGCTTTTCGGTAAAATCGAAATCCTTGAGCGCGGCGATGGTGCCAAGGAATCCACCGATCCCAGCGCCAACCTGGGCCACGGTCGCAAAGCTGACCGGAGCGCCCATTTCATCGGCCATCGAAAGCGCCAGATCACCGGTGCGCTTTTTGTATTCCTCGACAATCCGTTCCATCAGCGCGATCCGCTCTTCGCGGGTGGTCTGGCTGAAGCTGGTGAAGGCGCGCTTGGCGGCGGCGACTGCGGCATCGACATCAGCCTTGGTGCCCAGCGTGATCGCGGTGCAGGGCTCTTCGGTAGAGGGGCTGATCACTTCGTGGCGCTTGCCGCCGATGCTATCCACCCATTTGCCGTCGATGTAGTTCTGCAGCATTTCGCGCATCGCGAATCTCCCTTAACTGGCCGATTAATTGCTGCCTATTTCGGGAGGGAGGGCCGGGATTGCAAGCGGCAATCGTCGTCAGGTGCTATCATAAAGGCGAGCTTCTTCTGTCCGGCGCTTGACCAGGCCCGGCATCACCCGTCCGCCAGCGTTGATCCATTTGCTGAATTCGGCCCGCGCTTCGGCAAACTGGCCCGCGCGGTGGAGCCGGGTGAGGGTAGCCTTGGCGATCGCCCCGGTGTTGTAGTGGAACGATACTAGCGCATCGAACTGGCCGGGTGTGGTTGACACGCCGCTGATAGCTGCGGCGACATCCCGGGCATAGCGAGCCAGATCACGTTTCAGCCGGGCATCGCATTGCTCCTGCGTCCAGATCAGGCCGGGGGTGATGTCGGCTCCGGTAGAGCCCCAGCCGATTGTCCAGGGATCGCCGCCGCTGCCGGGATCGGGATAGGCTTCGATGAGACCGTCATCCCGTTTTTTCGCGCAACCTTCCCATTTTCGGATCAAGCTGATCCCCGTAGGGCCGATATCGCAGGTCGAAGCAGCAACGACCGCATCCAGCGCAGCGTCAATTGCGGCATCCAGGGTCTTGATTTCAGCTACCCGAAACCCGCGCCCCAGGATCAGGCGTGCGGCGTCGAAAATAGGTTTGCGATTCATTGATTGCCTCGCTGGGTGGTGAGGCGCGGCAATTAGACAGGAAAGCGGTGTGTAGGAAAATGGTTTTGGTTTGGCTGCCCGGCCTCAAGGCTGGGGCGGAGCGGGAATCACTGCAATCGAGCGCACTTCGATCGCATCATCCTTGCCGCCGAATGGCAGAATTTCGCCCACTTCCGCGTCCATCAGGGCGCGGGCCAGCGGTGCGGAGAACGCGATCATCCCGCCCGCCGGATCGGCCTCGTCATCGCCGACCAGCGCCATTGTGCGGGGTTTGCCGCACAGCAGGAAAGTAACGCTGGTGCCAAACTCCACTTTGCTGCCATCCGGGATCGGCACCAGTTCGGCGGTCACCTGGCGGGTTTGCCAATAGCGCAGATCGCGCTTGGCAGCAGTGATGGCGGCTTCGCCGGTCAAGCCGGCGATAGACTGCTCCAGCTCGCTCACCCGCTGACCGATCAGTGTAAGACCGCGCGCTGTCACCAGATTGGGGCCGGGCGGGATCGGGATCTCGAACTTGGGCTCAAGATGCTCGTCATCGCTCTCGCGGCGGAACGCAACACTCATGGCAATTCCCTTTCGGAGGCTACTTTGCCTGCAAAGCGATCGCTGCGCTACAGCCTAGAACGCAAAAAAGGCGCCCGGATTGCTCCGGGCGCCCTTCTTGCACCGCACTGATCCGCGAAGATCAGGCGCTGTAGTACATATCGAATTCAACCGCGCTCGGGGTGGTTTCCCAACGCAGCTGTTCCGCCCACTTGATCTCGGCATAAGCGTCGATCTGCTCCTTCGAGAAGACGCCGCCCTGCAGCAGATAGTCGTGATCGGCTTCGAGTGCTTCCAGTGCCTCGCGCAGTGAACCGCAAACGGTTGGCACCTGGGCGAGCTCGGCTGGCGGCAGATCATAGAGGTTCTTGTCCATCGCCTCGCCCGGATGGAGCTTGTTCTTGATCCCGTCGAGCCCGGCCATCACCAGCGCGGAGTAGCACAGATAGGGGTTGGCCATCGCATCGGGGAAGCGGAACTCGACCCGCTTGGCCTTGTCGCCCGTACCATAGGGGATGCGGCATGAGGCTGAGCGATTGCGGGCCGAATAGGCCAACAGAACCGGGGCTTCATAGCCCGGTACCAGCCGCTTGTAGCTGTTGGTGGTCGGGTTGGTGAAGGCGTTCAGCGACTTGGCGTGCTTGATCACGCCGCCGATGAAATAGAGGCACATGTCGGACAAGCCAGCATACCCATTGCCGGCAAACAGCGGCTTGCCTGCTTCCCAGATCGAGATGTGGGTGTGCATACCGCTGCCGTTATCGCCCTTGATCGGCTTGGGCATGAAAGTTGCGGTTTTGCCATAGGCGTGGGCCACCTGCTGCACGACATATTTGTACACCTGCATCCGGTCAGCCGTTTGCACCAATGTGCCGTAGGTCAGGCCCAGCTCGTGCTGCGCGGCGGCGACTTCATGGTGATGCTTGTCGCAGGGCAGGCCCATTTCGATCATCGTTGCAACCATTTCACCGCGAATATCGACGCAGCTGTCGATCGGCGCGACGGGGAAGTAGCCGCCCTTGACGCCGGGACGGTGAGCGAGGTTGCCGCCTTCGTAATCCTTGTTGGTGTTGGTCGGCAGTTCGATGTCGTCGATCCGGAAGCCCGAACCGTCATAACCGTCGTAATACTTCACATCGTCGAACAGGAAGAATTCGGCTTCCGGGCCAACGTAGACGGTGTCGCCAACACCGGCCGACTTGACGAAGGCTTCGGCGCGCTTGGCGGTCGAGCGCGGATCGCGGCTGTAGAGGTCACCGGTCGAAGGCTCGACGATGTCGCAGCAGATGATCATCATCGGCGTCGCGCTGAACGGATCGATATAGATCGCATCCAGATCGGGCTTGAGGATCATGTCGCTTTCGTTGATCGCCTTCCAGCCCTCGATCGACGAGCCGTCGAACATCAGACCGTCTTCCAGCTCGTCTTCACCCAGGACCGAAGCGACCATGGTGAGGTGCTGCCATTTGCCCTTGGGATCGGTGAACCGCAGATCAACCCACTCGATTTCCTCATCCTTGATGCGCTTGAGGACGTCCTTTACCTTGGCCATTGTAGTCTTTCTCCGAAATTCCCCTCCCGCCTGCGGGAGGGGTTAGGGGTGGGTGTGTCAGGTTTGGAGCTGGGAACAATCCGAAGGACTGACCCACCCCGACCCCTCCCGCAAGCGAGAGGGGGTAATTAGATGGCGTCGTCGTCGCGTTCGCCGGTCCGGATGCGCAGCGCGCTCTCGATCGCAGTGACGAAGATCTTGCCGTCGCCGATCCGACCGGTTTGCGCAGCAGCAGCAATCGCCTCAACCACGCGTTCGGCCAGAGCATCGGGGACGACAACTTCAAGCTTCACCTTGGGCAGAAAATCGACGACGTACTCAGCCCCGCGATACAGCTCGGTATGGCCCTTCTGGCGGCCGAAACCCTTCGCCTCGGTCACGGTGATGCCGGACACGCCAACTTCGTGCAGAGCTTCCTTCACTTCGTCGAGCTTGAAGGGCTTGATGATCGCTTCGATCTTTTTCACGTGTCGTAACCCCTGCGCATGAAACCGGTTCCGCCCTAGTATTCAGCTGGAGCAGCCCGGAAATCCAATGCCAATGGCGATGACGTATCAAGAATCATGCCAGAGGCGATTTCACCGCCCTAGGCCAAGTCCAAAGTCGCGAAAAGGGTGGAATCGCAAGATTCGAAATGAAGTGTGGTGTGGGTGGCACAGAATTGTTCACGATCAGGCGCGGCGGCTTGCCTGATTTTTCAGCAGAAGGAGCCTGATATTTAGGCAACCCGTCATCCCCGGTCGAGCCGGGGACGACGTCAAAGTGCCAACCCCGTCGTCTCCGGCAGACCGGCCATAAGATTGAGGCTCTGTACCGCAGCTCCGCTGGCGCCCTTGCCCAAATTGTCGAGCCGCGCGACCAGCCGGACCTGAGACCCATCGCTCGCCCCGAACACCCACAGGTCAAGCCGGTCTGAGGGCTGCATCGAGCGGTGCAGCAGCAGCTCGTCGGGACTGTCGGCGTGGACTTTGACCACCGCGCTCCCCGCGTAGAAATCAACCAGACAATCGCGCAGCCCATCGGTGGGCGCGGCGCGGCTCATCTGGCTGAGGTGCAGCGGCACCTCCACCACCATGCCGCGATGCGCCGGGATCACTGCAGGCGCGAACAGCGGCGCATGGGCCAACCCACAGCGCGTCTGCATTTCAGGGACATGCTTGTGCCCCAGCGAGAGGGCGTAATCGCGATAAGCAATGTCGCCATCTTCTTCAAACCGTGCGATCAAGGCCTTCCCGCCACCCGAATAGCCCGAGACCGCGTGGCAGCTATAGGGCCAGTCCGAAGGCAGCAGCGCGTGGCGGATCAGCGGTGCGAGCAGCGCGATAAATCCGGTCGAATAACAGCCCGGATTGCTGATGCGCTGCGCGGTGGCGATCTTGTCGCGGCCGACGATCTCGGGAAAACCATAGACCCAGCCAGGCGTCACGCGGTGCGCGCTGGAGGCGTCGATGATCCGGACCTTGCTGCCCGCAGCCAGCGCCACAGCCTCGCGCGCGGCATCGTCGGGCAGGCACAGCACCGCGAAATCGGCGGCGTGAAAGGCATCGCGCCGCGCGGTTTCGCTTTTGCGCTGGTCGTCATCGAGGATCAGCAGCGAAAATTCGTTCCGCCCGGCGAGCCGCTCGACAATCTCGAGCCCGGTCGTTCCCGCCGCGCCATCGATGAAGATTGTCCGGCTCATTGCGCAATCAGCGCGTCGAGCAGGACATAGCCAACCAGGCCGTCCTCGCCGACCTGGCCCCAGGCCCAGCCGCCTGCCATATCGAGGACATTGAACACCGTGCCGCTGGCCAATTGATCCATCACCGCGCCATCGGCCCGGCCATCGCTGCGCAAGCTGGCTCCGGCAGCGCTGACAGTATGCGGCATCGGCACCGCATAATGTGGCACGAAGCAGGTGCCGGCGAGGCGAATATGCGCCAGATCGCCGCGTACCGGCCAATGCGCCGCATCGAGCTTTGCGCTCGGGGCAGATAGCATGAGCTGATCGGCTGGAATAGGTAGTGCGGTCAATGCGGGAGGCCCCTCAAAAACGAAGACCGGGCGATTAGCCCCGCTTGGCCCCAGTATCAAGCTATCCATACCGCGCTTTGAGCATTCCCCAGGCCGCCCTCAGCCCCAGCGCGTCGCCGCCTTTAGGGCGCCCGGGCTTGGCAGTCGGGCGCCAGGCAAAGGTATCGAAATGGGCCCAGTCGATCCCTGCGGGGAAGAACCGGTCGAGGAACAGGCCCGCCACTGTGGCTCCGGCGAAGCCGTTGGGGCTGGTGTTATTCAGATCGGCAATGTCCGACTTCAGATACTCGCGGTAGCCCGAGTAGAGCGGCAGGCGCCAGCAGGGATCATCGGCTTCGAGCCCGGCCTTGAGCAGCGCTTCGGCGGTCGCATCATCGCGGGTCATCAGCGCTGGCAAATCAGGGCCGAGGGCAACGCGGGCCGCTCCGGTCAGCGTCGCGAAATCGATGATGAGGTCAGGCTTTTCCTCACCCGCACGGGTCAGCGCATCGGCCAGTACGAGGCGGCCCTCGGCGTCGGTATTGCCGATTTCGACGCTGATTCCGGCGCGGCTGCGCAGGACATCGCCGGGCCGGAAGGCATTGCCGGCAATGGCATTCTCCACCGCCGGGATCAGCAAATGCAGCCGGACCTTGAGGTGGCGCTGCATCACCAGCTTGGCCAGCGCCAGCGCGTGCGCCGCGCCGCCCATGTCCTTTTTCATCAGCAGCATTGCGGAGGATGGCTTGATATCGAGCCCGCCCGAATCAAAGCAGACCCCCTTGCCGACAAGTGCGATTCTGGGATGTTTGGGATCGCCCCAGGTCAGCTCGATCATCCGCGGCGAATGGCTGCGCGCGGCAGCCCGGCCCACCGCATGGACCATCGGAAATTCGCGCTCCAACGCATCTCCGCTGGTGACTTTGAGTTCGGCCTTATAAGTCTTGGCCAGCGCGGCGGCCTGCGCCTCAAGCTCGGCCGGGCCCATGTCTTCGGCAGGCGTGTTGACCAGATCGCGGACCAGCGCCACCGCCGCCGCTTCTGCCAAGGCAGAGTCGATCGCCTTGACCTGGGTGGTGACCAGAATGCGCGGGCCTTCGCTGCCCGGCTCGCTGCGGTAGCGGTCAAAGCGGTATTGCCCGCTGACCCAGCCGAACAGCGCGGGGCCCGGATCGCCGCCCGCGCGGCGGTAGGTACCGGCGGGCAGAACCTCGGCCAGCTTGGCCATGCACCAGCTCGAGAGCCGTTCGGCATTGGCGACACCCGAGACGACGAACCAGCTGTCTCCATCGGGAACGATCGCGTGGTCATAACCGTCCGCTGCAAATTTCTGGGCGGCCAGCGCGGCGCGTTGCGGGCCGGACAGTGATTTTACGAAGGCTTCCAGGCCGCCTTTGTCGATCAGGTGGATTGGCGTGGCGGGCTGGCCCTTGTCGGGCTGGATCAAAGCGTGTTTGTCAGTCATTGCCCAGCTGCTTAGCCGCAGCCATGCGTCCGAAGCGAGTGGAAAAGAAGATGCGCCGGTGGTTGCGACGGTGAAGAGCGAATTCCGGCCGAGTTTTGCGGCCACGCGAGCCATCTCGCAATTCGCCGAACGCAATGTTATAGGTAGGCTATGACCCAGTACCAGACCATCGCCGATAATGAGACCGTGCTGCGCGACGGTACGATCAAGCTCCATGGCCCCAGCGCTTTCGATGGAATGCGGGCGGCCGGGCGGCTGGCGGCGGAGATCCTTGATGCAATGGTGCCCCTGGTGCAGCCCGGAGTCACCACTGGCGAGCTGGATGATGTTGTTCGGGCGATGACGCTGGCGGGCGGTGCGGTGCCGGCCACTCTGGGTTACCGGGGCTATGCGCACAGCTGCTGCATCTCGATCAACCATGTGGTCTGCCACGGCATTCCATCGGACAAGGCGCTGAAAGACGGCGATATCGTCAACATCGACGTCACCCCGCTGTTGGATGGCTGGCACGGTGATAGTAGCCGGATGTATCTGGTCGGCGATGTTTCGCTGAAAGCGCGCCGCCTGATTGATGTCACTTACGAATGTCTGATGATGGGGATCGAAATAGCCAAGCCCGGCGCGCGGCTGGGCGATATCGGCGCGGCGATCCAGCACCATGCCGAGGGCAATCGCTACGGCGTAGTTCGCGAGTTTTGCGGGCACGGTCTGGGCCGTCTGTTTCACGATTCGCCCGAAGTCGTCCATGCGGCCCGCGCCGGGACCGGCCCTGAGCTGCGCCCCGGCATGTTCTTCACGATCGAGCCGATGATCAACCTTGGCAAGCCGGGGGTAAAGATGCTGGAAGACGGCTGGACAGCGGTGACCCGCGATCGCTCGCTCTCGGCGCAGTTCGAGCATTCGATCGGGATCACTGAAACAGGTTGCGAGATTTTCACGGCCAGTCCCACGGGGCTCGACAAGCCGCCGTATTGATCAGCCCCGGGCTGCCCTGATCGCTGCCCCTGCTGCAAAAGGGGCAATCGCCAGTAATACCAGGCTGACCGCGGCGGTCAGCGCAATCCCGCTCGTCCCGCCGGTCGAAAGGCTGCCTGCGCCGAAGATCAGCAGCGGCACTGCCAGCGGGATCACCAGCAACCCGGCCAGCGCCGCGCCGCCGCGCAGGCCCGCAGTCAGCGCTGCCACGGTAACGCCCAGCGCGGCAAGGCCCGGCGTTCCCGTCAGCAGTCCCAGCTCGACCAGCCGCAGCTTTGCGCCATCAAGGCCCAGCAGCGCCGCAGCGGGCACGGCTGCCAGCATCAGCGGAGGCCCGAAGCTGAGCCAATGCGCCAGCATGCGCACGGCGATGGTCCATTCCTCGCTAATACCGCGCAAGGCCCATTGATCGAAGAAGCCCTGCTCCAGATCCGGTTCAACCAGCCGGTCGAGCGGCAGGATCGCTGCGAGCAGCGCCGCCACCCAGATTACCCCGCCGCCAGTCCTGCCGAGCAAGGTGGCATCGGGGCCGACCGCGAAGGGAAACAGCATGGCGACGGACAGGAAGAACAACAGCGGCAGCACCGTGCCGCCCTTGCTTCCGCCCAGCAGGAGCAGGCCAAGATCGCGGCGGAGCAAGATGAAAAGCCGGGTAATCATGGCGCAAGCTCTGCTAGCGCCAGCTGCTGCATTCCCGGCAGTGCAAACGGCTGGTGCGAGGCGATCACGCAAATGCCGCCTGCTGCCAGATGCTCTGCCGCCAGTTGCTGGGTCAGCGCCGCCGCCGTGCGATCAAGCCCGTTGAGCGGTTCGTCGAGCAGCCAGACGGCTGCGCGCTGACCGATCAGCCTGGCCAGCGCGGCGCGCTTTTTCTGGCCAGTCGAAAGATAGCGCACCGGCACGTCCAGCAGATCGCCAATGCCAAGCTGGTCGGAAATGCTTTCGCGGGCAAGGAAGCCGATGCGGTCAAAATCTGCCCAGAAGCCAAGCGCGCGGCCCAGCGGCAGGTGCGGGTCAAGTGCGGGGCGCTCGTCGATCAGGCCAATGGTCCCGGTGCATTCCACCTTGCCGGCATAGGCTGGCAGCAATCCGGCCAGGATCCGCAGCAGGCTCGATTTGCCGATCCCGTTGGCCCCGCTGATCTGCACTGCCTCGCCCGGACCAAGCGCCAGCGACAGCCCGCGAAACAGCACACGCTCGCCGCGGCGGCAGGCGAGGTCAGTTGCAGAGAGACGGCATGCTTGCATGAGCCGCCGCGATAGGGGAAAGGTTAGGCCCTGCCAAGGAGAGCCAGAATGTCTATTCCCCGCCTGACCGCTGCCGCTCGCGATGCGCTACTCGCCGCACACCCCGGCTGGACCTTGCGCGCTGACGGGCTGGCGATTGCGCGAACGTTCAAATTCGCCGACTTCAACGAAGCCTTCGGCTTCATGACCCGCGTCGCGCTCCATGCCGAAAAAGCCGATCACCATCCTGAATGGTTCAACGTCTACAACCGGGTGGAGATCACGCTTACCACCCATGACGCAGGCGGATTAAGCGCGCGCGATGCGGCGCTGGTGGAGGTGATCGAGGGGGTGAGCTAACCCAGTGCGCGGCTCATGGCCCGAGCGCGCTTGCGCACCATCCCCGGCATCCAGCGCGCACTGAAGGCGAGTTGTCGGGCGGTCTTGCCGACGACCGTATGCAATCTTTCGCCATGAACCGCGCCCCAGGCGGCTTCGGCCACCGCGCCGGCGGAAGTCAGTTCCAGCCCGGAATCGCGGACCCGGTCACGGATTGCCTCATTGCTGCCCTGGTTGGGGGCATGATCGAGCAGCGGGGTGTCGATAAAGCTGGGCATCAGATCGCACACCTTGATGCCATCTGCGGCCCATTCGGCGTCGAGCGATTCGGTGATCGCCCGCACCCCGAATTTGGTCGCTGAATAGATCGAGGTACCGCTGGTGCCATAGATCCCTGCCGCGCTGGCGGTGTTGAGCAGGCAGCTGCCCGGCGCCGTTTTCTTGAGGTGCGGGTAAGCCGCCTGCGCGCCGAAAATCACACCCTTGAGATTGATATCGAGGCAGCGTTCGATCTCTTCGCCCGAGTTTTCGACAATCAACCCGCCGAGCGGAATCCCGGCGTTGTTGAACAGCACATCGATCCGGCCTCCGGCAGCGATCGAAAACGAATCCAGCGCCGCATCCCACCCGGCGCGGTCGCGCACGTCGAGCTTCACTGAAAAGCTGTAACCGCCGGGCAGCAGTGCCTCGGTCGCGGCCATGCCGGCCTCGTCGATGTCGGCCAGACCGATGAACCAGCCGCGTGCCCCAAACAGCTGCGCCACGGCGCGGCCAATGCCAGAGCCGCCGCCGGTGATGAAAATTGCTTTGCGCTGCGTCACTCAAATTCTCCCGATTTTGCCCTTACTGGTCCCTTACAGCGCCGGATTGTTATAGCAATGCCAGGTAAAGATCGCTGCGGCACCGCGATGCGGACGCCATGATTCGGCCAGCGCACGGGTAGTTTTTTCGTCTGGCCGCGCAGCCAGACCGAGGATTTTGTGCAAGCCAGCCTGCACCGCAAGATCGCCGGCCGGCCAGATATCCGCGCGGCCTTCGGCAAACAGCAGATAGATTTCGGCCGACCAGCGCCCGATCCCCTTGATCCGGGTCAGCTCGGCAATCGCGGCCTCATCATCGGCGGGGAGCGCATCGAGATTGAGCGTTCCTGTCCCCACCAGTTCGCACAGGCTGCGCAGGTAACCCTGTTTCTGGCGCGAGAGGCCACAAGCGCGCAACTCGTCAAATTCGGCAGCCAGGATTCTTTCGGGTGGCAGGTCTGGCCCAGCAAATTCCTCGAATTTCCGCCACATCGATGCGGCGGCGGCAACGCTGACCTGCTGGCCGACGATCGTGCGCAGCAGCGTGGCATAGCCGCGCTCGCGGATGCGCGGTTCCGGATATCCGGCCTGTGCCAGCGCTTTGGCCATGGCCGGCTCCTGGCCTGCGAGCGCATCGAGCCCCGTCCTGATCGCATCTGCACTAAGCCCCATCACTTTCACCTGCTTGCCAAAGGAACAGCTAGCCATTAGCAGCCCGGCCAAAGAGCGAACAGGCGCGAATGGAAAAGGAACCATGGACATGCCGAATCTGGTGGTGGTCAACCGCGCTGGCGAAGAAAAGACGGTCGAGGCTGCGGTCGGGCTGTCGGTAATGGAAGCAATCCGCGACCACGGCTTTGACGAGCTGCTGGCGCTGTGTGGCGGCTGCTGCAGCTGCGCGACTTGCCACATCGAGGTTGACCCCGCCTTTGCCGACAAACTTCCGGCAATGAGCGAAGACGAGAATGATCTGCTCGACAGCTCGGATCACCGTGGGCCCAACTCGCGCTTGTCGTGCCAGTTGCAGATGACCGCCGCGCTCGACGGCCTGCGGGTGATTATTGCTCCCGAAGACTGAGACGCTTGGGATGGCAGAGATTTGGGCAGGCAAAGTGTAATTGATTTGCGCCGGATGAAGGACAATCTTACGTCTGGGGCCATGACTGGCCCGCTCATCGCAAACAACACGCTCGAACTCATCGGCAACACGCCGCTTGTCCTGCTCAGGGGGCCAAGCGAAGCAGCCGGTTGCGAAATCTGGGGCAAGTGCGAATTCGCCAACCCCGGGGCCTCGGTTAAAGACCGTGCAGCGCTATGGATCGTTCGTGATGCGGAGATGCGCGGGACTTTGAAGCCGGGCGGAACGATCGTCGAAGGCACTGCAGGCAATACCGGGATTGGCCTCGCCCTGGTCGCCAATGCGCTGGGCTACAAGACGGTGATCGTCATGCCCGAAACCCAGTCGCGCGAAAAAATGGATACACTGCGGGCGCTGGGAGCAGAGCTGGTCCTGGTTCCGGCCGCACCCTTTTCCAACCCGGGGCACTTTGTGCACACTTCTCGCCGCCTTGCCGAAGAGACCGAAGGTGCGGTCTGGGCCAACCAGTTTGACAATGTTGCCAACCGCAAGGCCCATATCGAAAGCACTGCGCCCGAAATCTGGGAGCAGATGGACGGCCGGATCGACGGCTTTACCTGTGCGGCAGGCACCGGCGGAACGATTGCCGGGGTCGGTCTGGGCCTCAAGGCGTTCGACGAAAAGGTGATCATCGCGCTGACCGATCCGCACGGCGCGGCGCTGTTTAACTATTACGCGCATGGCGAGCTCAAGGCCGAGGGGAGTTCGGTCGCCGAAGGGATCGGGCAGGGGCGGATCACCGCCAATCTCGAAGGCGCGCCGATCGACGCGCAGTTCCGCATTTCGGACGAGGAAGGGCTGGATTGGGTCGCCCGGTTGCTGAAGGATGAAGGGCTGTGTCTGGGGCTTTCCTCCGGGATCAATGTTGCAGGCGCAATCGCCTTGGGGCGGCAACTTGTGGCCCAAGGCAACAAATCACCGCGCGTGGCCACAATCCTGTGTGACACCGGGTTTCGCTATCTCTCCTCGCTCTACAATGCTGAGTGGTTGAAGGCCAAAGGCCTGCCGATCTTCCCCTGGCTTGCTTGATCGGCTAATGTGTATGGCCATGGCCAGCCACCCCCCCAAAAACCCGTTTGAGTCGCGAGCCAATCCTCCGCTCGTGCCGGTGCCGGTCAACCCGCTGCACTTCGTGCCGCCGACCGCGCGCGAGCTGCGCGGGCAATCGGTGCAGCGCTTGCAGGTCGGGCTGTTTGGCCTTGCAACGATGCTGTTGTTGGTAGGCCTGGCCAATATCATCATGGACCGCGCCCGCATGGCGGATGTGGCCGCCGGAGTTACTCCACCCAACACGGCGAGTGCGGAGAGCGGGATGAAAACCGATCCGTTGGCCGATATCGGCGTTGTCCCGTCGGCCGATGGCGGCGGGGCGTCCAATTCGCCGGCTCCTGCGCCCGGCAATGCGCCCCGTTAAGACAATACGTGTTCTCGCCATCGCTTTGCTCCTGCTGGCGGGAGGCTGGCTGATCGGACGGGACGGGGCAGCTGAGCACAAGCCGCTTGGCCTGTTCACCAGCCTGCCGATCCTGTGGAACGAGGCGAGCGACGTTGCCGGGCTGCTAAAACCCGATATCCAGCCGCATTGGGCCAAGGCTGCGCTGCAGGCGCGCGGCGATATTGTCGCGCTGGACCGGCTGGACGCGCTGGCAAGTTCAGGCCTGACCCGGCTGGTCATCGCCCAACCGCGCCCGCTCAGCCCTGAAGAAAATGTCGCGCTGGATAATTGGGTCAAGCGCGGGGGCAGGCTGCTGTTGCTGGCCGATCCGGCGCTGACCGCCGAATCGGCGTTTTCGATCGCGGACCGGCGGCGGCCGCAGGCGGTGGTGTTGCTCTCTCCGATCCTTGCGCGCTGGGGGCTGCGGCTGGAGTTTGACGATGCCCAGATCTTCGGAGAACACTCGGTCAAAGTCATGGACGTGGCTGTTCCGGTCAATTTGCCGGGGCGTTTTCAACTGTCGAGTGGCGAGAACTGTCGCAGCTGGGCCGATGGTTTGGCGGTCAGTTGCGGGATCGCCAAGGGCCGGGTGATCGCGCTGGCTGATGCGGCTGTGCTGGATCAGGAAGACCCGGACGGCACCCGGATTAGCGCGCTGGACTGGCTGCTGAGCGCCGCTTTCGCCAACCACTGATTCCCGCACTTCGGGGAAATTACGGGACGATATCCGCAGTGCTGCAGATTCGCACTCTAAATGGCTGATTTTTATATGGAACAAATGGCAAACAACGAGGACCTTCAACTGATTTGTTAAGATTCGAATATAGGTAAATCAGTTGTTTACCGCTTTATCCCGTGTTTTCCCGCAATTTTCCCTTCCTTCCCCGGAATTGCGGCGTTAAGGACAATGTTCATCGACACCTGATTTCCAAGCCGCACCCGCAAAGGGTGAGTTGGCCGCGAGGGCGCGCGGCCAGATCAGGGAGAGTTGTGTGGGGCATCGGGAGCAATCCCAGGGTGAAGGCGTGGAACGTGGAGGGACAGCCGATCAGCTATAGCGGTCAGGGTTTTTCGCTTCGCGGCGAAAAAGGCCGCTTCGTTTTGCCCCCGCAGTTTCGCAAAACCGTGCGCGAATCCTCCGATGGCAATCGCACCCTGTGCCTCGCCAAGCATGAACGCTGGAATTGCTTGACCGGCTTTGGCCTGTCGCGCCGCGATGCCTTTGCGGATCAGCTTGATCGCGAAGAGGAGATCGCGCTCCAGGCTGCCCGGGATTTCGATCGCGATTTGCGGGCGATGCAGCTTTACGGCTTCTCCGAAGTCCCGTTCGATGACAGCGGCCGGTTTGTCATGCCCGATCATCTGATCGATCTGGGCATGGTGGGCGATGGGCTGTTCTTTCAGGGCGCGGGCGCATTTTTCACTTTGTGGAACCCGGATGAAATCGCTGGGATGGGCGTTGGCTGGGAAGGCGCGCAGGCCGCCTGTGCTATGCTTTCGGCCGAAGCCGTAAACGGGAAGGGCCGCAAGTGAGGTCGCCCGTTGCCGGACATGTTCCGGTCTTGTTGGATGAAGTGATCGGCGCACTTGCGCCTGCACCCGGCGCGGTGATTGTCGATGCCACCTTTGGCGCTGGCGGATATACCCGCCGCCTGCTTGATGCCGGGGCAATTGTCCACGCGTTTGACCGCGATCCCGATGCCATTGCTTCTGGCGCCAGTTGGCCCGAGACACATGAAGAACCGCCGCGGCTGGTGCTTCATGCGCGGCGCTTTTCGGAAATGGTCGAAGGGCTGGCCGAGGCCGGGGTTTCCCGGGTCGATGGGATTACCATGGATATCGGCGTTTCCTCGATGCAGCTTGATCAGGCCGAACGCGGCTTCGCCTTTGCCAGCAACGGTCCACTCGATATGCGAATGGCCCGAGCCGGGCCGAGCGCTGCCGATTTCGTCAATACTGCCGATGAAGCCGAGATCGCCGATGTGCTGTTCCACTTTGGCGAAGAGCGCCAGTCGCGCCGCGTGGCCCGCGCCATTGTTGCGGCGCGCCCGCTGACCACCACGGGTGAGCTGGCGACCGTTATCCGTAAGTCGCTGGGATATCGCCCTGGCGCGCCCAAGGATCCCGCGACCCGCAGCTTCCAGGCGATTCGGATCCACGTGAATGCCGAGCTGGACGAGCTTAATCGCGGACTTGCTGCCGCTGAAACCTTGCTGGGGCCGGGCGGACGGCTGGCAGTAGTCTGTTTCCACAGTCTGGAAGACCGGATCGTCAAGCAATTCCTGAGGGGTGCCAGCGGCGCGGCGATCAGCACCTCGCGCCACTTGCCGCAGGCCGCGCCTGCTGCCGCACCGGTGTTTGCCCATCTTTCCAAGGCGATCCGGCCAACTGCGGCTGAACTGCTCCGCAACCCGCGTTCACGCTCCGCCACACTGCGCGCGGCCACCCGAACCGAGGCGCCGCCACGCAACGAGAGGAGGGCAGCATGAACCTGACCCAGGACCGTCTTCGTTCAGTTGGCTGGGCGGTCTGCCTGACTGTTTGCGCTGCGTTTGTGCTAGCCCTGACTTTTCGGGTCAACGCAGTGAAGAGCCAGGTCCGCCTGGCTGAACGCCAGATCGTGACGCTGCGGCAAGAGCGGCTGTTCCTCGAAACCGAGTTTGAAACTCGCGCCAACCAGCAGCAGCTCAAAACGCTGAACGATGTCGAGTTTGGCTATCAGGCCCCGACCTCGGGCCAATACCTTGAAAACGAGCGGCAGCTCGCCGCGCTGGGTAAGCCGCGCGGTGCCGGTGCACCCGCGCCGATCCGCGTTGCCAGTGTTGCCGGGCTTGAGGAAGACAGTGGCTTTCCCGCCATGGTCTCACCGCTTACCGGTAAAGTCCTGATCGGCGAAGCGGCAGCCGCCGAGGTCCCCAGAGGCAGCGCGCGAGTGCCGGCAAACAGCTCCGATCTGCGTGACCGGCTCTCCCGTGTCGAGCGGCGGGAGCAAGGCCCCGAATGATCGCGCTGACCGCCTCCCCGTCAGCTATCTCAACTGTAATTTCCGCAGGACGAACCGAACTTGCTTCCGTTCGCCAGCGGTTACTGCTGACTGCCAAGTGGCGGGTATTGTGGGTGGCCTGTGCATTTGTGCTGGTGGCATTGGCGGCACTGCTGCGGATTGGCCTGCTTGGCCTGTTTGAACAAGCGCCGATCCGGCAGGACATGGCCGCTGCCCTGCTGCCGGTGCGCGGCGATATCGTCGATCGCAACGGGGTTCCCCTGGCCCGCGCCTTTCCCGCATATGCGCTGTGGTACAATCCGGCGGCGCTGGGCGGCGATGGGCCGCCGC
The DNA here is from genome assembly GCA_031367905.1 of Novosphingobium sp. Taxonomy (GTDB): domain Bacteria; phylum Pseudomonadota; class Alphaproteobacteria; order Sphingomonadales; family Sphingomonadaceae; genus Novosphingobium. The sequence goes on along the minus strand of JANLQQ010000012.1, from coordinate 56,492 downwards.
TGGTCCATCCCGCCAGTGAAGTTGCCGCTGCATTGGTGCGGATCTTCCCCGAAGAAAATCAGGCTGAGCTGACTGCTCGCCTTGCCTCTGCCCGGCCGGGTTATCTGCGCCGCCGGATCCTGCCCGAAGATGCCAACCGGATCCACGCGCTGGGCGAGCCGGCCCTGGAATTCCCGCGTGAGAATGAGCGGTTCTATCCCCAGGGCTCGATGGCCAGCCACATTCTTGGCTTCGTCGGGGCGGATGGCATGGGCCACGTCGGGATGGAGCAGGTGTTCAACCAGCGATTGACCGATCCCTCAACCCGCGGCACGCCAGCTATGCTCTCAATTGACACGCGCGTCCAAGGCGCGCTTGAGGACGAGCTGGGCCGGGGGATGCTGGAATCCAATGCCAAAGGCGCGGCCGGGATCATCCTTGATGTCGATACTGGCGAAGTTCTGGCGCTGGCCTCATTGCCATCGTTCAACCCGAACCTGATCGACACGGCTGGTAGCGCCAATATCTTCAATCGCGTGACCAACCAGGTCTATGAGCTGGGCTCATCATTCAAGCCGATTGCGATTGCCGCGGCAATCGACGCTGGCGTGGTGACCGATATGGGCAAGCGTTACCAGTCAAACCGCCCGCTCAATGTTTCGGGCTTCGAGATCCACGACAGCCACAGCTTTGGTGCCTCGCTCAATGTCCCCGAAGCGTTGATCCATTCGTCCAACATCGTGACGGCGCAGATCGCCGACCAGCTTGGCGGGGCACGGCTCAACGCGACGATGCGCGCGCTGGGGATGAACGAGCGGCCCTATATCGAACTGCCAGCCAAGGGCTTTCCGTTGTGGCCCAAGGGTGACTGGTCGCGGATTACCACCATGACCGTGTCCTATGGCCACGGTATCGCGGTGACCCCGCTGCATCTGGCTTCTGCCTATGCGGCGATGGTCAATGGCGGGATCTGGCGTCCAGCCACGCTGGAGAAGGTCAAGCCAGGTCATGCAGCAGCCGGGCGCCGGGTGTGGAAGGCGTCGACCAGTGCGCGGATGCGCCAACTGCTGCGATTGATCGTCGATCTGGGGACTGGCCGCAAAGCCAACGCGCCGGGTTTTCGGGTTGGCGGCAAGACCGGCTCGGCAGAAAAGCCGGGGGCGGGCGGCTATCGCAAAAGCTCGCTGGTCGCGACCTTTGCTGCGGCCTTCCCGATGGACCATCCGCGTTATGTAGTGATCGCCATGCTGGATGAGCCGCAGGGCACTGCCGCCACTTCGGGCCAGCGCACTGCCGCATGGAATGCTGCACCGGTTGTCGGTCGGGTGGTTCCCCGGATTGGTCCGCTGCTGGGGGTGATGCCGGACGATACCCGCGACGTCGATATTTCCGACCTTGCCCCGCTGATCGGCAGCGGAGACGGCGAATGAAGCTGGGCGGCGCGCAAATTACCGGCTTCGCGATCGATCACCGCAAAGTTGCGCCTGGCACCATCTTCGGGGCGTTTCAGGGCAGCGCCGTCAATGGCGAGGATTTCATTTCGGCCGCCATCGCAGCTGGCGCGATTGCCGTGGTCGCCCGGCCCGAAGCGCGGGTCGAAGGCGCTCAGCACATCGCCAATGCCAATCCCCGCCGTGCGTTTGCACAGCTGGCCGCACAGTTCTTTACCCCCGTGCCTGCAACCATCGTTGCGGTTACCGGAACCAACGGCAAAACTTCGACTGTCGAGATGACCCGGCAGCTGTGGCGCATGGCCGGGAACCGCGCGGCCTCGATCGGCACACTCGGAGTGACCACCTCGGACGAGAGCGTATCGACCGGCCTGACCACGCCTGACATTGTCACCTTCCTTGCCAACATGAGCGGTCTGGCGCGTGAGGGGGTCAGCCATGTCGCCTATGAAGCGTCCAGCCACGGCCTCTCGCAATTCCGCAACGAGGGGCTGCGGGTGGTCGCCGGGGCGTTTACCAACCTCAGCCGCGATCACCTCGATTATCATGCCGATATGGATGACTATTTCGCTGCCAAGATGCGGCTGTTCGATGAGATCGTCTGCGCTGGCGGTGCTGCGGTAATCTGGACCGATGATGCCTGGTCCGCCAAGGCCATTGACCACGCCAGCAAGCGCGGGCTGCGGTTGGCCACCGTGGGGACAAGCGGCTCGGCAATCCGGTTGGTCTCGCGCACTCCGGGCCAGCTTGGCCAGCTGCTCGAGCTGGAATGCGAAGGCGTGGTCCGCAAGGTCAATCTGCCGTTGATCGGGGCTTATCAGGCGGCCAATGCGCTGGTTTCGGCGGCTCTGGTGATTGCCACTGGCGGGGATGCGGCGCAAACGCTGGATGCGCTGTCGCGGCTTCAGCCGGTTCGCGGACGGCTGGAACGGGCGGCGATCGCCCGGGCCGGGGCGCCGATCTATGTCGACTACGCCCATACCCCGGATGCCCTGGAAGCCGCGATTGCCGCGCTGCGCCCGCATGTGACCGGGCGGTTGATCGTGGTATTCGGCGCTGGCGGCGACCGTGATCAGGGCAAGCGCCCGGAAATGGGCCGGGTTGCGGCAAGCCGAGCAGACCTTGGCATCGTTACCGACGACAATCCGCGCGGCGAAGATGCCGCCGCGATCCGCGCCATGGTGCTTTCCGGTGGGCAGGATCGACTGGAAGAAATCGGCGATCGGCGCGCTGCGATTGGTGCTGCGATTGATCAGGCGGGGCGCGATGATATCGTGCTGATCGCGGGCAAGGGCCACGAACAGGGCCAGATCATCGGTGCGGGCCAAGCGATGCGGGTGTTGCCATTTGATGATGTCACTGTTGCAAGGGAATGTGCAGCCCCTCTCGGGAGGACGATATAATGAATGCGGCTTTGAAGATCCTCGAATGGCCAGTCAGCGCCGATGATGTCCTGCCCCTGGCTTTATGGGATGCCGCCCGTATTGCCGCTGCGACCGGCGGGGTTGCCAGCGCCGATTTTCAGGCCTCTGGGGTCGAAATCGATAGCCGTGATGTTATGCCCGGCGATCTGTTTTTTGCCTTGCGGGGCGAGAGTATGGATGGTCACCGCTTTGTTGAGGCCGCGTTCGCCAAGGGAGCGGTCGCGGCCGTCGTCGATCGCCCGATCAAGGGGCCGCATGTGTTAGTTAACAATACCTCAACTGCACTTGAGCTATTGGCAGCGGCCGCGCGAATCCGCACCGAAGCGCAGATTATCGGGGTCACCGGGTCGGTCGGCAAAACCGGGGTCAAGGAGGCAATTTTTGCCGCGCTTGAACGCTCGAGCCGGGGGGCGGCGCATCGCTCGATCAAGAGTTACAACAACCATGTCGGTGTGCCCCTCAGTATGGCGCGGATGCCGGCGCGCAGTGCCTTTGGCATTTTCGAGCTCGGGATGAACCACGCTGGCGAAATCGCCGCGTTGACCGGGCAGGTCCGCCCGCATGTTGCGGTCATCACTACCATCGCACCAGCGCATATCGAGAACCTCGGGAGCGAAGCGGCGATCGCCGATGCCAAAGCGGAGATTTTCGGGGGCCTTGAGCACGCCGATGGCCGCCCGGGCGGGATCGCAATAATCCCGGCTGACTGCCCCCATCATGCCCGGCTCAAGCAAGCCGCTGAAAATCACGGGAGCGCGGTGATCTCATTCGGCCGAGCGCCCCATGCCGATGTCCGCCTGCTTGATGCAGTGGTCCTGCATAATGGCGGCTCGCTGGTGACGGTTGACCTTGGTGATCGGCGGATGTGCTACACTGTGGCTGCACCGGGCGAGCATTGGGTAATCAATTCGCTGGCGGTGATGGCAGCCGTCCACGCTGCCGGGGGTGATCTTGGCGCTGCCGGGCTGGCGCTGGCCGAAATGGAAGGCCTGCAGGGCCGGGGCGCGCGGGTGGAAATCGCCGCTGCTGATGGCGGCACTGCGGTGCTGATCGATGAAAGCTACAACGCCAATCCCACTTCGATGCGCGCCACTCTGGCGCTGCTGGCGGCAACCCCGGCCAAACGGCGGATTGCCGTGCTGGGCGCAATGAAGGAGTTGGGGAGCCATGGCCCCGCCTTCCACGCCGCGCTGGCCGAGCCGATCCGCGCCGCCCGGATCGACCGGCTGGTGCTGGTTGGCGACGAGATGCGCGCGCTGATCGACGAGTTGGGGAAATCGGCCCTGGTTGCGCTTGGCAAGCCGCTGACCATCGCGCATTGCGATAGCGCACAGCAGGCGCAAGCAGCGTTGCTAGCGATTGGCGTGGAAAGCGGAGACGTGATCCTGGTCAAGGGATCGAATTCGGTGGGTCTGGGCGCATTGGTCACGGCGCTCGCCGGCAAGGAGGGCTGATGCTCTACATCATTGCCGATTATTTCCATTTCTCGGGGGTGGCGAACCTTATCCGCTATCAGACGTTCCGCGCCGGTGCGGCATTGATGACCGCGTTGGTGGTCGGCCTGATCATCGGGCCGCGCTTTATCAGTATGCTCCGCGTTCGCCAGGGCAAGGGCCAGCCGATCCGCGAGGATGGCCCGCAAAGCCACCTTGCCAAGCGCGGCACGCCGACCATGGGCGGGCTGATGATCCTGATTTCGCTAGTTTTTTCGATGCTGGTGTGGATGGATTTGACCAACCCATTCGTGTGGGCCTGTCTGGCCGTAACGGTGGGCTTTGGGTTTATCGGGTTCCTTGATGATTATGACAAGGTGAGCAAGCGCAGCGCCAAGGGAATTTCCGGCCGGGCGCGGCTCGTGGCGGAATTCGCCGTCGCCGGGGTCGCCTCCTATCTGATCGTCAGCCAGATCAGCACCAATCTTTACGTTCCGTTCCTAACCGGCCGCTATATCCCGCTGGGCCCGTTTTATTATGTTTTTGCCGCCTTCGTGATGGTCGGTGCGGGCAATGCCGTGAATCTGACGGACGGGCTGGACGGCCTTGCCACGATGCCGGTGATCATCGCAGCCGGGGCATTCGCGATTATCGCCTACCTTGCCGGACGGGCTGACTTTGCGGCGTATCTGGGCATTCCCCATGTTCCGCGCGCGGGCGATCTGGCGATCCTGTGCGCGGGGATCATGGGGGCATGCCTTGCTTTCCTGTGGTTCAATGCGCCGCCGGCCGCGGTGTTCATGGGCGATACCGGCAGCCTCGCGCTGGGCGGAGCACTGGGCGCCATCGCGGTCGCCGCGCATCATGAGATCGTGCTGGGCATCGTTGGCGGGTTGTTTGTGCTGGAAGCACTCTCGGTCATCATCCAGGTCGCGGTTTACAAGCGCACCGGCAAGCGCGTGTTCCGCATGGCCCCGATCCACCACCACTTCGAACAGCTTGGCTGGAAAGAATCCACAGTTGTGATCCGCTTCTGGATTGTTTCAATCGTTCTGGCGCTGATCGGCCTTGCGACGTTGAAAGTCAGGTGATCGGCGCGCCATGATCACTGCTCCGATCTTTGCCTGCAAGCGCTACGCGGTCCTCGGTCTGGCCCGCTCGGGCCTGACTGCGGTCGATAGCCTGCTGGCCAGCGGGGCACAGGTTACTGCCTGGGACAGCCGCGAAGAGCCGCGCCAGCTGCTCGCCGCCAGATATCCCGGCAAGGTTGATCTGGCCGATCCGGTGGCGATCGATCTTGCAGGCTATGCCGGGGTGGTGGTTTCACCCGGAGTGCCGCTTAACCGCCATCCGATTGCCGATATCGCCGCGCAGGCCGGGGTGCCAGTGATTGGCGATATCGAATTGTTTGCACTCGCCCGGCCCAGCCTGCCCGCGCATCGGGTGGTCGGGATCACCGGCACCAACGGCAAGTCCACCACCACCGCGCTGGTCCATCATTTGCTGCAAAGCGCCGCGCTGCCGACCAGGATGGGCGGGAATATTGGTCTGCCGATCCTGGGACAAAAGCCACTTGATGCGGGCGGGGTCTATGTTCTTGAGCTGTCCAGCTATCAGCTTGATCTGACTTTCAGTCTTGAATGCGAAGTCGCGGCGCTGCTAAATATCACCCCCGATCATCTGGATCGTTATACCGATTTTTCGGGATATGCAGCTTCCAAGGCGCGGTTGTTTGCGATGCAGCGGTCCGATCAGCAGGCGATCTTGGGGCTGGCCGATGCAGAAACCCGCGCCGTTGCCGTGCATGAGGCCCAGCGGCGCGAGGCGGGGCGGGTCGCAAGCGTCGATGGGGCCGATCTGGTTGCGCTTCAGCCCGGTTGGGCAACCCTACAAGGGCCACACAATCTCCAGAACGCTGCCGTAGCGGTGGCGATTGTCGAGGCGTTGGGGCTGACGGCTGCCCAGTGGAAACCGGCGATGGCGACTTTTCGCGGACTACCCCACCGGATGGAACGCGTGGCCGAAGCGGGCGGAGTGCTGTTCATCAACGATAGCAAGGCGACCAATCCAGCCTCGACCGCCCCAGCACTGGCGGCATTTCCTCCCGCTACCGGGCCGCGGATCCACTGGATCCTGGGCGGGCTGCCAAAGGGCAATGATCTTGACGACTGCGCGCCGTACTTCGGCAATGTCGCGGCGGCCTATACGATCGGTGAAGCTGGCCCGCATTTTGCCGAGCTACTCTCCCCCTATCTGCCCGTGCGCCGCAGCGAGATGATGTGCGAAGCAATCCGCGAGGCGATTGCCGCCGCTCAGCCCGGCGATGTGGTGCTGCTTTCGCCGGCCTGTGCGAGCTTTGACCAGTTCCGCGACTATGAAGCGCGCGGCGACAATTTCCGTCAGATCGTCGAGGCGTTGACCGCACCCGATGAACCCGAGCCGGGCGCTTCGGCGCAGCAAGGCCGCAACTGATGGCCAGCAATCCTCCGTTCGTGCCGCGCGGCGGCCAGCCAGGTTCCGGCAATCCCGGGGCGCGGTTGCGTCGCAGTCACCGCAGCGAGCTGGCGATCTGGTGGCGCGAGGTTGATCGCTGGTTGTTGTTCATGATCCTGGCGTTGATGGCGATCGGCACAGCCGCAGTTGCCGCCGCATCGCCGGCCAGCGCGCGCCGCTTGTCGACGGCGGCGATCCGGTTGGACGATCTGCACTTCTTCTACATTCATTTGCGCTGGCAGTTCGTCGGGCTGGTGACGCTGCTGGTGGCCTCGTTATTGCCTAAGGATATGGCGCGCCGAGCGGGTATTATGTTGGGCTTTGCCATGCTGGTTGGGCTGTTGCTGGTTCCGGTGTTCGGAACGACGGTCAACGGCGCGCGGCGCTGGCTAAACCTGGGTATGTCGCTCCAACCATCCGAGTTTCTCAAGCCAGCCTATGCGATCGGCCTCGCCTGGATCTTGTCATGGCGGGTGCGGGATCCCAATCTGCCGGTGGTCGAGCTGGCAACCGGCGTGATGGGGTTGGTCGCGGTTCTGCTCATGGCCCAGCCGGATTTTGGTTCGGTAATCCTGTTCTGCGGTGTCTGGTTTGTGTTGGTGCTGCTTTCGGGCATTTCGGTAAGGCGTATGGCGCTGGCCGGGGCGGGCGGGATCGGTGTGGTGATCGGGGCCTATTTGTTTTATGGCAATGCTCGCAACCGGATCGACAGTTTCATCGGTGGTGGCAGCGCGTTCGATCAGGTGGATTTGGCTCAAAAGACCTTGCTGGCCGGAGGATGGAGTGGGAGCGGCTTGTGGCTCGGGACGCGCAAACTCGCTCTGCCCGAGGCGCATACCGATTATATCTTCTCCGTGATCGGCGAGGAGTTTGGCCTGCTGGTCTGCGCAGTGATTGTGATGCTCTATCTGGCGATCATGGTTCGCGTGCTGCTGCGGCTGGTGGAGGAGGAGGATTTGTTCACTGTGCTGGCAGCGACCGGGCTTTCGGCCCAGCTGGGCGGACAGGCGTTCATCAATATCCTCGTCAATCTGCAACTGTTTCCATCCAAAGGCATGACCCTGCCATTGATCAGCTATGGCGGCTCGTCGACCATTGCGCTGTGTCTTGGAGTTGGCTTCCTCCTAGCCATTACGCGCCGCAACCCATTCCTGCAGCGTGATCCCTTCAGTCTGCGCGCAAAGCAAGAGGCCTGAAATGAGCAGCTCAGTCAGTCGGCATTTCGTACTCGCCGCCGGCGGCACCGGAGGCCACTTGATCCCCGCCTTTGCCCTGGCGGTAGAGCTGGACCGACGCGGGCATCATGTTGCGCTGATCACCGACGAGCGCGGGGCCAAGCTGCCGGGCAAGCCAGCCGCGTTGGTCACCCATATCCTGCCGGCTGGACGGCTGACCAAAAACCCGCTGGGCTGGATCAAGGGGATCGGCGCGATCTTTGAAGGGCGCCGCATGGCGCTGCGACTGTTTGACAGCTTTGCGCCTTCCGCCGTGATCGGCTTTGGCGGCTATCCCGCGTTTCCCGCGCTGATGGCAGCAACTTCGGCCCGGATCCCGACCATCATTCACGAACAGAATGCCGTGCTTGGCCGGGTCAATCGGTTCCTCGCCCGCCGGGTCAATGCGATTGCGACTTCTTACAATCAGGTCGATCGGCTCCCCGAAAAACATGGCGAAAAGGTGCACTTGGTCGGCAATCCGGTCCGCGCCGATGTGCTGGCGCTGCGGGACAAGCCGTTCCCGGCGTTTACCCCCGATGGCTTGCTCAGGGTGTTGGTAACCGGCGGCAGCCAGGGCGCACGGGTACTGTCCGAAGTGGTCCCTGATGGGCTTGCCATGCTTCAGACCGCGCTGCGAACCCGGCTGCAGATTACGCAGCAGTGCCGGGCCGAAGATATCGAAGCGGTTCGCGCGCGTTATGCCGGGCATGACATTCCTGCAGAACTTGGCACTTATTTTGAAGACATGGCTGATCGCTTGGCCGACTCGCACCTGTTTATCGGCCGCGCCGGAGCTTCGACTATTGCCGAGCTGACCGCAGTAGGCCGCCCCGCCATCCTGATCCCGCTGCCGATCGCGACCGACGATCACCAGGCGGCCAATACTCGGGAAATGGTCGCCATTGGGGGCGCGCGCATGATCCGGCAGGACAAGTTCACCGCCGCCGAACTCGCCAAGCAGATTCAGGCGATGGCGCAGCGCCCTGAAACCCTTGCCACGGCGGCTCACGCGGCCTGGAATTGCGGTTACCCAAATGCGGTGGGCGATCTGGCTGATTTGGTTGAAAGTTTTGGCGGTTCGCCGCTGATGGATGTCATCCGCATGGCGCAAAGTTTCTCGGCGACGGGTCAGGAGCGAACTGCATGATGGGTGTCGCCACCGATATCGGAACGATCCACTTTGTCGGGATCGGCGGGATCGGCATGTCCGGGATCGCCGAGGTCATGAAAAACCTGGGTTATGATGTCCAAGGCTCGGACATTGCCGAAGGCTATGTTGTCGAAGGCCTGCGCCAGCGCGGGATCAGGGTGATGATCGGTCACGCTGCTGAAAACCTCGGCGATGCGGCGGTTGTCGTGACCTCGACCGCGGTTAGGCGCAACAATCCAGAAGTGGCCGCCGCACTGGAAGGGCGCATTCCCGTGGTCCGCCGCGCCGAAATGCTAGCCGAGCTGATGCGGCTGAAACGCACTGTCGCAGTGGCCGGAACCCACGGCAAGACCACCACCACCAGCATGATCGCCGCGCTGCTCGATGCCGGTGGGATCGATCCAACAGTGATCAACGGCGGGATCATCAACAGCTACGGCTCCAACGCAAGGCTCGGCGCGAGCGATTGGATGGTGGTTGAGGCTGACGAGAGCGATGGCAGCTTCCTGCGGCTTGATGGAACCATCGCGGTCGTCACCAATATCGATCCCGAACACCTCGATCATTATGGCAGCTTCGATGCGGTAAAAGCCGCCTTCGTCGAGTTTATCGAGAACGTACCCTTCTATGGCGCAGCGGTGCTGTGCATCGATCATCCCGAAGTGCAGGCGGTGATCCCGAAAATCCGCGACCGCCGGGTAATCACCTACGGCTTTTCCGCCCAGGCCGATGTGCGCGGTGAGAACGTCACGCCGATCCCGGGCAGCAATCGGTTTGACGTGGCAATTCGCCAGCGCGATGGCTCGGTACGGCGAATCGAAGCGATCGAATTGCCGATGCCCGGCCGTCACAACGTCGAGAACGCACTCGCCGCCATTGCCGTGGCGGTGGAAATGGCTTGCAGTGACGTTGTAATCCAGACCGGATTTGCCAAGTTCACCGGGGTCAAACGACGCTTTACCAAAGTCGGCGAAGTCGATGGGATCACCATTATCGATGATTACGCCCACCACCCGGTTGAAATCCGCGCGGTGCTCTCAGCAGCCCGCGAAGGTGTCCCCAAATCTGGTGCAGGGGGCCGTGTAATCGCCGTGGTCCAGCCGCATCGCTACACCCGCCTGCGCGATCATATGGAAGAGTTTCAGGCGGCCTTCAACGATGCCGATATCGTCTATGCCGGTCCGGTCTATGCTGCGGGTGAGCAACCAATCGAAGGGGTCGATTCCGAGGTTATGGTGGTCGGCATGAAGGCCCGTGGACATCGTTCGGCGCAGATAATCTCCGGTCAGGACGCACTTGCCGCAGCGCTTTCCGAAACCGCCCAGCCCGGCGATATAGTGGTGTGCCTTGGCGCCGGTGACATCACCAAATGGGCGGGCGGACTGGCTGATGCGATTCTACTCCAGCGGAGGGGCGGATGAACGCCCTCGCGCTTCCCAAGGTTCACGGCAAGCTCACCGCCGATGCGCCGCTGGCCCCGCTGGTGTGGTTCAAGTCTGGTGGCACTGCGCAATGGCTGTTCGAGCCCAAAGATATGGCTGACCTACAAGCCTTTTTGCGCGATCTAGATCCGGCAACCCCGGTGATGGCGCTGGGTCTGGGCTCCAACCTGATCGTCCGAGATGGCGGGGTGCCGGGCGTGGTGATCCGTCTTGGCAAGGCTTTTGCAAAATGCACAGCGTTGGATGAAGTGACGCTCGCTTGTGGCGGCGGAGCTTCGGGCATCCTCGTCTCTTCAACCGCGCGCGACGCCGGAATTGCCGGTCTTGAATTCCTTCGCTCGATCCCCGGCACGGTCGGTGGGTTCGTCCGCATGAATGGCGGAGCCTATGGCGGCGAGGTTGCAGATATTTTGATCGATTGCGATGTGGTGTTGCGTAATGGCGAATTGGTGACGCTGCCGGCCAGTGAGCTGGGCTATACCTATCGCCACTCCGAATTGCCGGTTGGTGTAGTTGTCGTTGTAGCCCGGTTCAGGGGTCGTCTGGGTGAACTGGCGACGATTCAGGCCGAAATGGACCGGATCAGCACTGCCCGCGAAGCTTCGCAACCGCTGCGGAGCAAAACCGGTGGATCGACTTTCAAGAACCCGCCGGATCACAAGGCCTGGGCGCTGGTCGATGCGGCCGGGTGCCGGGGTCTTGTCAAAGGCGGCGCACAAGTCAGTGAAAAGCACTGTAATTTCCTGCTCAATCTGGGTCAAGCGACCAGCGCAGATATCGAAGGTCTGGGCGAAGAGGTGCGGCGCCGGGTCAAGGATATGTCGGGCATTGAGCTTGAATGGGAAATACAAAGGGTCGGAAAAAAGTGACGCTCCCCAAACTTCATGTCGCGGTCCTGATGGGTGGCTGGTCGTCGGAACGCTCGGTCTCGCTGATGAGCGGCGAGGGTGTTGCCACAGCGCTGGAAGCACGCGGCCACCGCGTCACCCGCATCGATATGGATCGCAACGTCGCCGCGCGGCTGGCGGAAACCGCGCCCGATGTGGTGTTCAATGCGCTCCACGGTACGCCCGGCGAAGATGGTACTGTGCAGGGGATGATGGACCTGATGGGGCTGACTTACACCCACTCGGGCCTCGCCACTTCGGTGATCGCAATCGATAAGGAGCTGACCAAGCAGGCGCTCGTTCCGCATGGTATTCCGATGCCCGGCGGGAGGATTGTGCAGACATCAGAGCTTTACCGGCAGGATCCGCTGGAGCGGCCTTATGTTCTGAAACCGGTCAACGAGGGCTCGTCAGTGGGTGTCGCGATTGTCACTGCTGAAGGCAATTACGGCAACCCGATCAGCCCGGATGCCACGGGACCGTGGCAGAAATTTTCCGCGCTGCTGGCTGAACCCTTCATCCGCGGCCACGAACTGACCACTGCGGTAATCGCCGATCGCGCGTTAATGGTAACCGAGCTTAAACCCAAATCCGGCTTTTATGATTTCGATGCAAAATATACCGAAGGCATGACCGATCATATCTGCCCAGCCGACATCCCTGATGAAATTACCGAGGCCTGCAAAGATATCGCCCTGCGGGCACACCGCCTGCTGGGGTGCAAGGGCACCAGCCGCAGCGATTTCCGCTGGGATGACCAGCGCGGTCTTGCGGGGCTGTTTCTGCTTGAGGTCAACACGCAGCCGGGAATGACGCCGCTTAGCCTGGTCCCCGAACAGGCGCGGCACGCGGGCATGGAGTATGGCGATCTGGTTGAGGCGATCATCGCAGATGCGCTGACTCAAAAATCAGGCGCCAAGCCATGAGCCAGAAAATCAAACGCGGCGGAAAGAGCGTGCGGAAGGTTGCAGCTGCGCAGGGCAAGGCTAGGAAAGTCCGCACCGCCAAAGCGCGAACTGGCTCGGCTTTCGATAGCGTCATGGCCTGGATGCCGTTCAGCGACGAACAGCTGCACCGTGTATTCCTCGCCGTGATCCTGGGCGGGGCAGTGGTGCTGGCCTGGATCGTGGCGAGCTTTGCCGGCATCCCGGCGATGGCCGGACAGCAGCTGGCAGTGTTTGCTGCTGATGCCGGGTTCGAGGTCAAGCGGGTTGAAGTGCGCGGGGTCAGACACCTCAACGAACTCAAGGTTTATGAGCGCGTGCTGGGCGAGCGTGACCGGGCGATGCCATTGGTCGATATTGATGGACTGCGCGCCGAATTGATGCAGCTTGCCTGGGTTGAGGATGCGCGCGTTTCGCGCCAGATGCCCGATACACTGGTGATCGATGTGGTTGAGCGCAAACCCCATGCAGTGCTCAGGAAGGCTGACCGGCTGGTGCTGATCGATGCCACTGGACACGAGCTTGAGACCATTTCTGCAGCGCGCGCCAAGGGCAAACTGGTTTTGTCTGGCCCCGGCGCATCGCGGCAAGTGGTGACACTCACCGATCTGCTTTCCGCTGCGCCTGCATTGAAGCCGCAAGTGCGCGAGGCCGAATGGGTGGGCAACCGACGCTGGAACCTGACTTTCAAGACCGGTCAAGTCCTCGCCTTGCCCGAAGGGGCGCGCCCTTCCACTAAGGCGCTGATGTCGTTTGCCCGGCTCGACGGGATCAACCGGTTGCTCGGTGGCAAGGTGGCCGCTTTCGACATGCGTGCGCCAGACCGGATCTATCTGCGGGTGCCGGGCCGGACTGATCCGGTTGAACAGCCTAAATCCAAGCCCAGCGAAGCGGCGGATCCCAAATCCAAACAGGAGAACAACTGATGGCCGCGCCGCGAATTTCCCGCGTCATCGGCGCAGTCAACATCGGCTCGTTCCGGATATCGGCGATGATCGCCGGCATTTCCGAAACCGGCGAGATGATCGTCTTGGGCTCTGGCCACCGCGCTGCGCAAGGGATCAAGCGCGGCTATGTTACCGATATGCAGGCAGCAACTTACGCGGTGCGCGATGCGGTGGAACGCGCTGAGAAAATGGCCAATACCTCGGTTACCAGTGTCTGGATCGGCTGTTCGGGGGCGGGCCTTGCCAGTCAGATTGCGCAGGTTGAGGTTGAAATTGGCGGACGCCGGATCGAAGCTGACGACATTGAACACCTGTTGATCGCAGCGCGCGATGTGATCCAGCCCGATGGCCGGATGGTCCTGCATGCCCAGCCGGCGCATTACACGCTGGACGGGGCCAACGGCGTTTCCGATCCCAAGGGACTTCATGCCGAGCGGCTGGGCGTTGATATCCATGTCATGCTGGCTGATGGCGCGCCGGTGCGCAATATCACTGAAGCGGTCCAGAACGCCCATCTAGAAGTCGAGGCTGTGGTCGGATCGCCGATCGCAGCCGGCTTTGCCTGCCTTTCGGCAGAGGAGCGCGAACTGGGCGTGGCGCTGGTCGAATTTGGCGGCGAAGTCACCAATGTGGCAGTCTATGCCGGTGGCATGTTGCTGGGGCTGACCGCGATCCCGATGGGTTCTGGCGATATTACCGATGCGATCGCTTCGGCTTTTGGAATCCGGCGCTTTCAGGCAGAGCGGCTAAAATGTGTCCACGGCTCGGCCATCGCCAGCCCGGCCGATCACCGCGAGATGATCCCCATCAACGCACCGGGTGATGAAGGATCGGGGCCAGTGGCGCGCCATGCCGATGACAAGAACCGCATTCCCCGGGCCGAACTGATCTCGGTCATCACGGCCCAGCTGGCGCTTATGACCGATGAGGTTGGCCGGGCGTTGAAAGGAATGGGCTTCACCGGCCAGCGGGGGCAGCAGGTGGTACTGACTGGCGGCGGGGCAGAGCTGGCCGGCCTCGCGGATTATGCGCAAGGCGCGCTGGGCAAGCCGGTCCGCATTGGCCGTCCACCGCAGCTCAAAGGCCTGCCCGATCCCCATGCCACGCCAGGATTTTCGACGCTGGCGGGGTTGGTGATTTACGCCGCAGCCGATCCGGTAGACATCCGTGCGATCGGGCCAAGCTATCAGCCGACCTTGCGGTATTCGGGGTTTGGATTGCTGAATCGAGTTTTTCTTGCGGCCAAGGAGTATTTCTGACCCGCAGAAATACGTCAGCGGGCTGTGGACAAAGGTTAGTTTGGCTTTGATTCACGGATTCGAAGCGTGCAAACCGTGTTAATTATAAATGTACTATTCGCGTGCCTGCCAGGAGAGCGCCATGAGCATCAATATCGGACCGCCTGCAGTAGAGGAACTCCGCCCGCGCATCACCGTAATCGGTGTCGGCGGGGCAGGGGGTAATGCGATTGCCAACATGATCGCCGCCGGTATCGAAGGTGTCGATTTTGTCGTCACCAACACCGATGCGCAGGCGCTCAACAACTCGATCGCAGAAAATCGCATCCAGCTTGGCCCGGATATTACCCAGGGCCTTGGCGCAGGTTCGCGCCCCGAAGTGGGCCGGGCAGCTGCGGAAGAAACCCTGCTTGAACTCGAACGCGCGCTGGAAGGCGTGCATATGTGCTTCATCGCAGCTGGCATGGGCGGCGGCACCGGCACCGGAGCAGCCCCGGTGATTGCCAAGGCGGCGCGTGACAAAGGCGTGCTGACGGTCGGTGTAGTCACCAAGCCGTTCCTGTTCGAAGGCACGCGCCGGATGCGCGCTGCCGATGCCGGAATCGAGGAACTGCAAAAGCATGTCGATACGCTGATCGTGATTCCCAACCAAAACCTGTTTCTGGTCGCGAAAGCGGATACAACCTTCAAGGAAGCGTTTCAGCTGGCCGATGAAGTGCTCCAGCAGGGCGTCCGCTCGATCACAGATCTGATGGTCATGCCGGGCCTCATAAATCTCGATTTTGCAGACGTTCGCTCCGTCATGGGTGAAATGGGCAAGGCGATGATGGGCACTGGTGAAGGCAGCGGCGAAAACCGCGCGCTCGAAGCGGCCGAACGCGCCATTGCCAACCCATTGCTTGATGGGGTTTCGATGCAGGGCGCCAAGGGCGTGATCATTTCGATCATCGGCGGTGACGATATGCGGCTGCTTGAAGTTGATGAAGCGGCAAATCACATCCGCGAACTGGTGGATCCCAACGCCAACATCATCTGGGGCAGCGCGTTCAATCCAGATCTGCAAGGCAAAATCCGCGTTTCGGTGGTCGCCACTGGGATTGAGCAGACTGCCAGCATGGCTGAAGAAGCCTCGCGTCCGTTCAATATGGGCAATGCTCGTGGGCCTGCCAGGCCGACGTTGGCCGAACCAGCAGCAGCCGAGCCGCTGTTTGAGCGTCAAAGTGCGCCGATTGAGCCAGAGCCCGCGCCATTTGCGCACGGCGAGCCGGAACCGATCGAACTCACCTCCCCATTTGCTGAGGCAATGGGCGCGGAAGAGGCGGCGAACAGTGATTGGGACGATGCAGGAATTGGCAGCCAAGTGGCTGGCGATACCGACGGCGGCATAACCGCTTCGCCTGGCCATCCGCTTGAGCTGGACCTTGAAGCAGAGAGTCATGGCGAAAGCGGAGCAGCCAGTGAGTATGAGAGCCCTAACGAAATAGCTGACAGCAGCAATGAACTGCTGCTCGATGCTTCGCGCATGGCTGAAGAAGATGCCCCGGCCTCGCCGGTCATGCCTGGGCGCCGTCGCGGATTGCTCTCCGGCACAGATGAAGATAGCGCACCACCAGCCCGTGTCCCCGGCGGCGCTGGCAGCACCCTGTTCGAACGGATGGCAAACCTCTCACGCGGGGGCAAAGTTGCAGCTGAGGAAGAAGAGGGTGAGGATGATGGCGATGAAGAAGGCTCGTCAATTAGCATCCCGCGCTTTCTTGGCCGCCAGAACAATCAGTAGAGAGCCCGGTCCTCGTTGAAGCCACTGAGCCACATTGCTCAGGATTGTTCGGCCAAAGTTAAGCTGGCACGGTTATAGCGGAGGTGCGATGAGCACGTCCGTTCCGCCGCTGTTGCAGAATTATCAACAGGTCTTGAGAATGCCCGCAGTTTGCTCTGTCCCGTCGCATCGGTTTCTTCGCGTGCTAGCTGGCGCGGTTATGCTGACTTTGTGTGCCACGATGGCGGCAGTTGCATACGCCGCGCCGCCAGTCGGAAATCCGGATGACGATATTGACGAGATTTCCAGCCCGGTAGTGCAGCAGGTGCCGGGTGAGGGTAGCATGAAACTGAATGCGGCATTGGGCCGGCTGGGACGTGACCCGCGCGATGTCGTGGCGCTGATTGATGCCGGAAAAGCGGCGCTGGAAATGGGCGACGTTGAAGCGGCAGTCGGCTTTTATCAGCGCGCCAATACGCTCTCGCCCGGTAATCCCAAGGTCAAGGCGGGACTGGCCGGGGCCTATGTGCGTAATGGCGATCCTTTCACCGCGATCCCCTTGTTTGTCGAGGCGGAGGCGGCCGGGCCAATTGAGCCGATGCTGCTGTCTGAACGCGGCTTGGCGTATGATCTGGTTGGTGACAATCAGGCTGCGCAGCGCTATTATCGCCAAGTCCTAGCCGTTGGCGCCAATGATGAGACAACCCGGCGGCTGGCCTTGAGCCTGGCGATCTATGGCGATCGGCGGGGGATGGAAATCACGCTCGCGCCTTTGCTTCAGCGGCAGGACAAGGCGGCGTGGCGGGCGCGGGCCTTTTCTTTCGCCATCCTGGGCCTGGTAGACGAGGCCGAAGCGATCACCCGGTCGATCATGCCAACTGATCTTGCGGCCGCCATCTCGCCCTATCTGCGCTATATGCCGCGCCTCACTCCTGCGCAGCAGGCTGCTGCGGCCACTTCGGGCCATTTCCCCCGCGCTGCCGAGATCGGCCTGGATGATCCGCGGGTTGCCGTATACGCAAAGCCGCGTCGGACATTGGCAGCAGCAGATCGGGCGCTGGTTCCGGTCGGCCAGCCGCTTGGCCGCGAGGGCAAGCTCCGCAACTCGCGCAGTGACCGGAGCAAACCACCAGCCCAGGCAGTGGCCCCCGCCCGCACGGCCCCGCTGCAACAACTCGTGCCTACGCGTGAAGCAATTAAGGTTCCGGTCCAGCTAGCGGTTAACACCGCCAAGCCACCGATAGCGACAGCACCGGTTACGGCCCTTCCTACGACGACCCCCGCCCCACAAAACCCTGCATTCCGGACGCTTGATCCAGTCGCTCCAAAACCAGTTGAGGCGGTGCCGGGGATCAGCAGTTTTGATTTGGCCCAGGCCAGTCCGGCTCCAGCGCCGGTTAGGGCAGTGCCGATCACCGTACCGCCAGTCGTAGTCCCAGTTTCGGCGCCGAAACCGCGCAAACTTGCCGATGTATTTGCCGATCTTGGTACGCCAAGCCGCGAGGCAGTGCCGGCAGCTGGCGCCGTTGATATCCGCCGAATCGCGCCATCGCGCCCTGCAGTCGATCCTAAAGACCTTCCAATCTGCAAGCCGGGGGGCGCTGCTAGCAAGGTTGCTTCTGGCAAGGCTGGAGTCGGGAAGGCTGCGGTCAGTAAGGCGCCGGTCAATTGCAAGCCCGCTACACTGCCGCCGCCCAGCCATCCCAGTCGGATCTGGGTTCAGCTGGCCACTGGGCGCGACACGCGGGCACTGGATTTTGACTGGCGCAAGATGATGCGCGAAGAGGCCGAGGCTTTGCGCAGCCGAAAGGGCTTCACTAGCGCCTGGGGCCAGACCAATCGCCTGCTTACCGGTCCGTTCGAAAGCGAAGCGGCAGCAAGCGCTTTCATGACTCAATTGCGCCGTGCCGGAGTGACCGGAAGCTTCATGTGGATCAGCCCGGCTGGGCAAGTGGTCGATGCGCTGACCAGAAAGTAAGCCAAAACACAGCTTTTCCACACTTTGTGAACAGGCTTGTCGAGTTTTGCGCAACCGTGCGTTAACCTTCCATTGTCGGGAGCGGGTCTGCCGACGCATTCAACTTGAAAGCTGCGAGCAGAGACGGAACGGGTTCGATGATGACAGGCAACCGAGAAATCGATCGGGATGACGACGCTGCACCCGTCGACATGCTCGCCTCATTGTTCGAAGCGCGCGGCTGGCCTTGCGAATTTGTGGGCGAGGATGAAGTATCGGGCGAAATCCAGGGGAGCTGGGCCAATTACACGATCCGCGGCATCTGGCGGCGCGAGGATCATGTGCTTCAGCTGCTGTGCTTGCCGGATATCCGGGTGCCCGATGACAAGCGCGTCGCCATGTTCGAGGTGCTGGCCCTCGTCAACGAACAACTGTGGGTCGGTCATTTCGATATCTGGTCAAACGGCGGAGTGCTGCTGTATCGCCATGGGCTGATGTTGGGCGATGATGGCTTGCTCAGCCTGGCGCAGGCTCAGACTGCAGTGGAAGCTGCGGTTGATGAGTGTGACCGGTTCTATCCGGCATTCCAGTTCATCCTGTGGGGCGACAAGACCCCGGCAGAAGCATTGGCCAGTGCGCTGGTTGATGCGGCTGGGGAAGCCTGAAGCGATGAGCGATTGGCCCGCATCAGTGCTGCTGGTCGGCTGCGGAAATATGGGCGGGGCCATGCTGGCTGGCTGGCTGGCCAGCGGGATTGATCCAGCGCGTTTTACTGTGGTTGATCCGCTGCTGGCCGAAGCACCTGCCGGAGTGGCACTGCTGCGCGAGCTTCCATCCGCCCGGTTCGATGCGGTGCTGCTGGGGGTCAAGCCGCAGCTATTGGACCAGATCGCGCCTGCACTGGTGGCGCTGATCGGGCCTGAAACCATCCTCCTGTCGATCCTTGCCGGGGTAGAGCTGGATAGCCTTGCTGCCCGCTTCCCACACGCCGGGGGGCTGGTCCGGATCGTTCCTAATCTGGCCGCAGCGATCGGTAAATCGCCTGTCGCGCTGCTCGCCCGCGGGCTTGATCCGGCAAAGCAAGCAGCAGTAGCAGGTCTCATGGCCCCGCTCGGAGCGGCAGAGTGGTTGGCCGATGAAACCCAATTCGATCTGGTTACGGCTTTGATTGGCTCAGGTCCGGCCTTTGTCTATCGCTTTATCGATGCACTTGCGCAGGGTGCATCGGCGTTGGGGTTGGCTCCCAAGCAGGCGGAACGGCTTGCACTGGCAATGACTGAAGGAGCTGCGACATTGGCCGCCGGATCGCCGCACTCACTGACTGACCTCGCTCGCCGAGTGGCAAGTCCGGGCGGGATGACTCAGGTCGGGCTTGATGTGCTTGATGCCGATTCTGCGTTCGTCCGGCTGATCGAAGCCACCCTCAAAGGCGCAGCGCAGCGTAGCGCAGAATTGGCCCGCGCTGCGCGCTGATACAATTCGCGACAAGTGCTTGTCCGGTTTTACTTGAAACCCGGTCGCATAACTCCGATATCCATATCTGTCGTCCCGCTATAGCGTTGGGGCGGAAAGGGAGTTTTACGCATCATGGCCAACTGGAATGACCCCCAGCCCACCAAGACGGGTTTCGGCGCGTCTCCTAGCTTGAATGGCGAAGTTATCGGCTCGGTCGGCACCTTTGATCAGGGCCTGGGCCGCCATATGCTCTCGATTTACAACTACATGTCCTCGGGAGTGCTGCTGTCGGGCATCGTCGCGCTGCTATTTGCCCGTTCGGGCATGGCTGCGCAGGTTATCGGGACCCCGCTGTGGTGGGTGATCGCGCTGGCACCGCTCGGTTTCGTGTTCGGGATCAGCATGGGTGCCAACCGGATGCAGGCCGCAACCTTGCAAGCCTTGTTTTGGGGCTTCTGCACGGTAATGGGCCTCTCGCTGTCAACGATCTTCTTGCGCTACACCGGCGCCTCAATTGCCGGAACGTTCTTCGCCACGGCGGGGGCTTTTGCCGGGCTTAGCCTGGTTGGCTACACCACCAAGAAGAACCTCTCGGCGATGGGTTCGTTCATGACGATGGGCTTGATCGGCATCATCATTGCGATGGTGATCAATATCTTCATGCAGTCGAGCGGACTGGCGATGGCCATTTCGATCCTTGGAGTTCTAATCTTCGCTGGGCTAACCGCCTATGACACGCAGCGCCTCAAGAACGAATATTACCAGCTTCAGGGCACCGATTTTGCCGGCAAAGCAGTCGTACTGGGCGCACTTACGCTCTATCTCGATTTCATCAACATGTTCCAGTTTCTGCTCAGTTTCCTAGGCAATCGCAACTAGGGTCAGGTCCTGACCTTAAGCGGTCGGCCTTGCAGGGCAACCATCGTGCCCGGCGTTCCTTCTGGCGCGCCGGGCATTTTCTTTGCGTGGCTTTGCGGCTAGGGGCGATGGCTTAATCGCCGGGCAATCTGGTGCTGGTTAAGGGACATTATGCCGCAAGCATTTCGGGAAGAGAGAATAAGCATGGGTGTGCTGGTTAGACAGAAAGTCCGTGTGGGCGGGGCTATCATTTTATTGAGCGTATTGGCGGCCTGTGCGGCCAAGGCTCCGCCTCCCCCGCCGCCACCGCCGCCGCCAAAGCCGGTCGTTTATATTCCGCCGCGTCCCCAGCCGCCGCTTGGTGCCCCTGCTGGTCTGACCGTGCCGCCGATTGCTGCATCTGGAATCCGCCAGACAATCAACGCCAACCTTACTCCGGCGCAGACCACCTGGAACTTCCGCTCGGCCTACAACGTGGCCGCGCTCAATTGCCTGAAGCCGCAACATGCCGATATTCTGGTCGGCTATCGTGCATTCCTCAAAGCCAATTCTCGCGGGCTTAAAGCTGCTAACCGGGCAGTTGATGGCGATTTTCGTAAACGATTTGGCGCGGCTTTCATCCGTCCGCGCGAAGCCTATATGACCCAGGTTTATAACTACTTCGCCTATCCGCCGATACTTGCCTCCTTCTGCGATACAGCGCTGGCGGTCAGCCGGGAGTCAATCGCAGTGAAGCCGGCCGAGCTGGCGGTCTTCTCGTCACTTAGCCTGACCCGGATCGAAACGGTGTTTGACCAGTTCTTTCGCAGTTATGAGCAATACCGCGACGATGCCGCCCTGTGGGATGCTAGATATGCGCCAGCGCCAGCTGTGCCCGCGATTATCACGACGCCGGCGGTTGCCGCTACGGCAGCGCCGCCGATCAATTAATTTAGCCCTTTCATGCGCGCGCCTGCTTCGCTAAGGCAACCGCTCGCGCGGGAAGTCATTCGTTCGCGCTCGCACTGCACCGGGGCCGTAGCTCAGATGGGAGAGCGCGTCGTTCGCAATGACGAGGTCAGGGGTTCGATCCCCCTCGGCTCCACCAGTGGCGGGACATTTTCAATAAGTGGTATGCTGCGGTCGTGGGGCGACTTGGTTCCACGAGCAAGCTAGTAATTTAATCATGCATTTTCTCGATCAGGCCAAGATTTTCATCCGCTCCGGCGCAGGTGGCCCCGGCGCGGTCGCGTTCCGACGTGAAAAATACGTCGAATATGGCGGCCCGGACGGCGGCGATGGCGGCAAGGGCGGCGATATCATTTTCGAGGCCGTGGCCGGGCTCAACACGCTGATCGACTTTCGCTATACCCAGCATTTCAAGGCCCCGCGCGGCACTGGCGGCTCGGGCAAGAACCGCACTGGCGCTGGCGGCCCTGACCTGGTTGTCAAGGTTCCGATCGGCACCCAGGTGCTGGATGATGACCGTGAAACGGTGCTGCTTGATCTCAAGGAAGCCGGGCAGCGGGTCACTCTGCTGCGCGGCGGCGATGGCGGGCGCGGCAATGCCAGTTATAAATCAAGCACCAATCGCGCCCCGCGTCAGCACGGACCTGGCTGGCCGGGCGAGGAAATGTACGTCTGGCTGCGGCTCAAATTGCTCGCCGATGCGGGGCTGGTTGGGCTGCCGAATGCGGGTAAATCGACGTTCATCAATGCACTGAGCAACGCCAAGGCCAAGGTCGGTGACTATCCCTTCACCACGCTGCGTCCGCAGCTGGGCGTGGTGCGCCACAAGAACCGTGAGTTCGTTCTCGCCGATATTCCCGGGTTGATCGCGGGCGCTGCTGATGGTGCCGGGATCGGTGATCGTTTTCTGGGCCATATCGAGCGGTGCCGGGTGTTGATCCACCTGATCGACATCAATGGCGTCGATCCCGCCGAAGCGCTTGACATCATTGAGGAAGAGCTGGGCATTTACGGCGAAGGGCTGGACGAAAAGCCGCGGCTGATCGCGCTGAACAAGATCGACACCGTCGATAGCGAGCTGGTCAAGGCCTTCACCAAAGAGCTGAAAGCGGCCGGGGCGAGCAAGGTATTCCCGATCTCTGGCGCCACCGGCAAGGGCATGGATGCGTTGCTCGATGCCGTGATCGAACACCTTCCCGCCGCCACCACTACCGAACGGCCAACCGGCCAGCAGGAAGTGGCCGACGAGAAGCTGTGGTCGCCGCTCTGAACTCGAATATTTGCAAGCTGCCAACTTTCCCCTAAGTCCCGGCGCAATGCAAATCGCCCGCCTTTCCGACCTGACCGACAAGACTGCCTGCCCCCGGCTGGTAATCAAGGTTGGCTCGTCGCTGCTGGTTGGCGCCGATGGCGTGCGGCGGTCGTGGCTGGCAGCGCTGGTTGCCGAGATCGCGGCGGCCAAGTCCCGCGGCCAGGATATCATCATCGTCTCCTCGGGCGCGATTGCGCTGGGCGCGGCCCGGCTTGGTCTCGACAAGGGCGGGCGGGGCAGTCTGGCCGATGCGCAGGCCGCTGCCGCCGTTGGACAGATCGCGCTGTCGGGCCTGTGGGCGCAGCTGCTGGGGCAGCACGGGCTGACTGCGGCACAGCTGCTGCTGACGCTCGATGATCTCGAGGATCGCCGCCGCTATCTGAATGCCACTGCCACACTCACCAGGCTGCTCGATGCCGGCGCGGTGCCAGTTATCAACGAGAACGACAGCGTTGCGACGCAGGAAATCCGCTTTGGCGATAATGACCGGCTGGCCGCACGGGTGGCGCAGGCAGCGCAGGCCAGCGCGGTGCTGCTGCTGTCCGATGTCGATGGGCTGTATGATCGAAATCCTGCCGATCCGGGGGCGGTGCTGTTGCCGCAAGTGCATGGCGTAACTGCGGAAATCCACGCCATGGCAACCGGTGGCTCATCCTCGGGAATGGGTTCGGGGGGTATGACCTCCAAGCTTCAGGCCGCCGAAATTGCCGAGCTGGCGGGGATCGCGCTGGTAATCGCCAACGGCACCCACGATGCGCCGATTGCCCGCATGATCGACCAAAACATCGGAACTCTGTTCCTTCCGCGCCGCAAGGCAGGAGCCCGCAAGGCCTGGCTGGGCGGGCGACTCAGGCTGAAAGGCGCAGTAACGATCGATGCTGGCGCGGCACGTGCGCTGGCCAAGGCCAGCAGCCTGCTCGCCGCCGGGATTATCGGCGTCGAAGGCGAGTTCCAGCGCGGCGACGCGATCGCGATCCGCAATGACGCTGGCACCACACTGGCGCATGGGCTGAGCGAATATGATGCGATCGAATGCGCCCGGCTGATGGGGCGGCAATCGTCCGAGCAAGCCGAAATCCTCGGCTATGCCCCGCGCTCCGCCGTGGTCCACCGCGATCAGCTGGTCCTGCTGTGACGATTGCAGTTACCGGGGCGACCGGGTTCGTCGGGCAGATGCTGCTCGACCGCGCGACAAGCCAAATCCGTGCGCTGACCCGGCGCGAGCAGCCCGCCCGAAGCGGGGTGCAGTGGATCGCTGGCGATCTTGCCAACAAAGCGGCCCTCAAGCGCCTCGTCACAGGCGCAGAGGCGGTGATCCATGTGGCGGGCGTGGTCAATGCGACGGATGCGGCCGGGTTCGAGGCTGGCAATGTCATCGGCACGCTGAATGTGATCGAGGCGGCGGTGGCCGCCGGTGTGCCGCGTATCGTGCATGTCTCGTCGCTCTCGTCTCGCGAGCCTGGGCTGTCGGCCTATGGCGCGTCCAAGGCGCGGGCGGAAAAGCTGGTCATGGCCAGCGGGCTGGACTGGACGATCGTTCGCCCGCCCGCGATCTATGGCCCGCGTGACCGCGAAATGTTTGAGCTGTTCCGGATTGCCCGCTGGGGCGTGATGCCGATGCCCCCGCGTGAAGGCCGCGCCTCGCTGATCCATGTCGATGATCTGGCGCGGCTGCTGCTGGCGCTGGTTCCCGGCGGCGAGGACGTCAGCCACCAGATTTTCGAGCCGGACGACGGCAGACCGAGCGGCTGGAGCCATTACGAGCTGGCCCGCGCGATCGGCTGGGCGATGGGGCGCAGGCCCTGGGTCGTCCACCTCAGCCGCGCCTCGCTCGAACGCGCCGCCCGCGCCGACCGGATGCTGCGCGGGTCCAAAGCCAAGCTGACGCCCGACCGGGTGGGCTATATGAGCCATCCCGATTGGGTCGCCAGCGATGGCGCCTGTCCTCCCCCCGCCCTGTGGAAACCCCGCATCCCCACCCGCGAGGGGCTGAAGGAGACAGCAGGGTGGTACCGCGACAACCGCTGGATTTAGGGTGACAAAGGTGACACCGTGTCACCCATCTGTCACCCTAAGCAAACTATTGAATAATAGAGGAGTTTGACTGGCAGGGTGACACCCGTCATCCACTTGTTCGGCCATCTATATATCTGATTTATATAAGAAAATTGCCATTAGGGTGACAGACTCCGGGTTTTCCGTCCGTTTCGTGATCCAACCATGTCAAAGAGCCAGCGCCAACAGCCGGCGCTGCGGCACGATGGCAAATGCTGGCCGTGTAGGAAAATGGTTTGGCTGGGATTGAGTGGGGAGGCGAGCGGACGTTCGGACCTCCGTTGCGAATGGTAACAATTGGGCCGGGAGCAGAATGGCCGGCTTGTGGTCTGAGAACTGGGTAAGCTGACGATGTCATGCCGAATTGGCGCTGTCAGGAACCGACGACTTTTCGGACATTGGTTCATCAACCCATGGCTCCCGAAACTGGACACAATCTTTAGCTTTCTCGCTCCAACGGAGTGGTGAGATATGATGTTTAGCGGACACCAAGGTGCGATGAAAAAGTCAACTAAAGCAGGCCGAACACACGCTCTCAATTCCGGCCTGATTTGAACCCGTCGCGGACTTCGTCAGCGAACTTCGAGATCGCATCGACCACCTCGATTTCAGCCTTCACGGCGAACAATTCCGAACTTATCCAACCCAAGATATTGAGGAAGTTGAAAATCCGGAACAAAATGACAGCGAGAAGTATGAAAGGCAGCAGCAATACCAAAACAATTATCCCCATAGCAAACCTCCTCGCTTGAGATTCCATATGGGACCGACGTGTGGATAATTCTTTAATCTTGCTTCGCTAAGGAAGTGCATGCGCTCTAAAATCCATCCCATCTTGGCAGTCGCCGGTTACGCTTTCGTTGCGGCTGTTCTCGCGAGCTGCGGCGAGAGGAACTCAAAGGACCGCAGGAGGGCTGCCAGTAGAACGCCGAGTTCGTCCGCAGATACGACTCCACCGCAGGCACCGGCCAATTTCGAAACTTGGCTGAAGACCAAGCCCAACGCGAAGATTTATCGTCCGGCCGAGATTGCCGGGGCTATCCATGAGCCTGTCGCAAGCCAACCAAGATCCGGCCCGGCTGATGAAATTGGGCGACGGGTCGTCGATCCGAAGACTGGCGAAACGCTATACGCTCCCCGCGGTCATCCTAGCGAAACGCCTTTTTTCACTTTCGGAAAGCCTGACAGCGCCCAGAAATACATCTGGGGTAACTTCGAGGTGAAGGGATTTTGGGATCGACCCTTGAGAGTCGTTATCATCAATCGGCTCAGGTGGGCAGATACGGATCGGCCCTTGTCACGCTCGGAATATGATGTTGCACGCATCGCGCAATTCTGGAAAGCGCAGGGAGACATTGCGGTCACGACCGGCGCGTTTAAGGAAACGCGAGAGCGAACGCCTAAGGAAACGATCGTTGTCGACCTCAGGGCCGAATTGCCAACTGATCCGCCACTTACCGGCTTTGAACGAAACCCGTATTGGTAGCGTTTCTTGACCGTACGTTTTCGGGTCGGCAGCGCACCGTCAATTATTGTGGCGGTATCCGACGATCAAGTGGTAAAAAAAGGTCGGCTTTGGCGCTTTGCCGCCGAGAAGCGGACGTTCCGCTTCCCACCAATTACCGCCACACCATGCCACCAAGAACCATGTCCGCTTCTGGCGACATATGACGGCCTTTTAAAAGACCGACTTTGGGCGCAAAACAGCCGTGGTTGAACTTCCTCAACCAACCCCCCAACCACCCCTCAAAACGCCGGATCATACCCCGGTGGCAACTCGCTGTCAGCGCCATCGACGTGGATGCCGCATTCGGTCTTGTCCCAGCCTTTCCAGCGGCCTGAGCGCGGGTCTTCGCCTTGTTCGACGCGGGTGGTGCAGGGGGAGCAGCCGATCGAGGGGTAGCCTTGCGCGACCAGCGGGTGGGCCGGCAGGCCGGAGGCGGCGAAATAGCTGTCGATCTGGTCGCTGCTCCAGTCGGCCAGCGGATTGACCTTGAGGCGGGCCGCCACATCGCTGGTGTCGAGCTCGAATGTCGGCAGGCCCGCGCGGGTGGCGCTCTGGAAGCCCTTGCGGCCGGTGAAGCTGGCGTCGAACGCGGCCAGCGCGCGGGCCAGCGGCTGGACCTTGCGGATTTCGCAGCAGCCATCGGGATCATACGACCAGCGCAGCCCGGTTGCGTCGTGCGCTGCCAGCAGTTCCGCGTCAGGGGTGAGGCTGCGCAGGTCGGTCAATCCGAGCCGCGCCGCCAGTTCATCACGGTAGGCCAGCGTTTCCGAGAAATGTTTGCCGGTTTCCAGAAACAGCACCGGCACCGATGGATCGACGCTGGCGATCAGATGGAGCAGCACCGCGCTCTCTGCGCCAAAGCTGGACACGGCGGCAATCCGCCCCGCCAGTCCTTCGCGCAGCACAGCCGCGAGCATGTCACGGGTGGCGACACCGGCGAAGCGCGCGTTGAGCGCTGCCACACCTGCCGCGGTGAAGCGCGGGCCGGTATCGAGCCGGTCAATGGTTCTGAGGCGCGCAGCCTCAGCCATGCCTTTTTGCCCAGATCGGTTGGCGGCCATCGGCGGTCGGCTGATAGACATCGTCCCAGCGGTCAAAGGCGTTTTGGGTATCGACCGGATCGAGCGGTACTTCTGGGGCAAAGCTGTCAAACCCGCAGCGGCGCATGAAGGCGATTTGATCCACCAGCACATCGCCGACCGCGCGCAATTCGCCCTGATAGCCCGCCTCGCGCAGGATCCGCGCGGCCGAATAGCCGCGCCCATCGCCAAAAATGGGGAAGTTCACTTCGACCAGCTTGAGTCGATCGAGATAGGGCAGCAGGGTGCGGGCATCGTCGCCCGCTTCCAGCCGGACAGCAGCGGCGTTGGTCTGCTCGCCGAAGCTGTCAACGGTGACGGCGGGATCCGCAACCGGCTCGTCGGTACGAAAGCGCAGGGCCTCAACCATAAATCGCCTCCTTGAAGGGTTCCATGCCGATCCGGCGGTAGGTATCGAGGAAGCGTTCCCCGTCAGTGCGGCTGGCGAGGTAAAGTTCGGTGGCTTTTTCGACCGCTTCGACGATCCCGTCTTCGTCAAACCCGGGTCCGGTGATCTTGCCGAGCGAGGTATCTGCCGCCTCCGAGCCGCCGAACGAGAGCTGGTAGTTTTCCACGCCTTTCCGATCGACCCCAAGGATGCCGATGTGGCCCGCGTGGTGGTGCCCGCAGGCGTTGATGCAGCCCGAGATCTTGATCTTGAGCTCGCCAATCTCCTCGCGCTTTGGCGCAAACCGTTCGGACAGTTTCTGCGCGATCGGGATTGAGCGGGCATTGGCAAGGCTGCAATAATCAAGGCCCGGACAGGCGATGATATCGTCAATCGCATCAAGGTTGGGCGTGCCTAGGCCCGCCGCATCGAGCGCCTGCCACAGCGTGTAGAGATCTGCTTTGCGGACATGCGGCAGCACGATGTTCTGGGCGTGGGTTACGCGCAGCTCGTCAAAACTGTATTGCAGCGCAAGATCGGCCATCAGGCGAATCTGGTCAGCCGTGGCGTCGCCCGGAATGCCGCCAACCGGCTTCAGGCTGATATTGACGATCGCATAGCCCGGCTGCTTGTGGGCCGCGCAGTTGCGATCCACCCACAGGGTGAAGTCGGGGTCGGTGCGGTCCACTGCATCCGATGCCCCGACTTCGAACGACGGATCGACGAAATAGGTCTTGATCCGCTCCAGCTCAGCCAGCGGCGGTTCGATATTCTGCGTGAGGAGATGGGCGAACTCGGCCTCGACCTGGCGGCGGTATTCATCGATGCCCAGCTCGTGAACCAGGATCTTGATCCGCGCCTTGTACTTGTTGTCGCGGCGGCCGTAGCGGTTGTAGACCCGTAAGGCCGCTTCGGCATAGGTGACGAAATGATCGAGCGGCACGAAGCCATTGAGCAGCGGCGCGATCATCGGGGTGCGGCCCATCCCGCCACCGACGTAATAGGCCGCGCCAATTTCACCGGCATCGTTGCGGACGATCTGGATGCCGATATCGTGCAGCTTCATCGCCGCGCGATCGGTGTCAGACGCAATCACCGCGATCTTGAACTTGCGCGGCAGGAAGCTGAATTCCGGATGGAAGCTCGACCACTGCCGCAGCAGCTCGGCGTAAGGGCGCGGATCGATCAGCTCGTCCGCGGCGGCCCCGGCATATTGGTCGGAACTGATGTTGCGGATGCAATTGCCGCTGGTCTGGATGGCGTGCATCTCGACATGCGCGAGTTCGGCCAGCAGGTCCGGCGTCTCGTCCAGCTTGATCCAGTTGTACTGGATGTTCTGGCGGGTGGTGAAATGGCCGTAACCGCGATCGTATTTGTCGGCGATATCGCCCAGCACCCGCATTTGTGCCGATGAGAGCGTGCCATAAGGGATCGCAACCCGCAGCATATAGGCGTGCAGCTGGAGGTAGAGCCCGTTCATCAGCCTTAGCGGCTTGAACTGGTCCTCGGTGATGTGGCCTTCGATCCGGCGGCGCACCTGATCGCGGAATTCCTCGACGCGGGTATCGACCATCGTCTGGTCAAGCTTGTCATATTTATACATCAGATCACCCAGTTGCCGGCTTCGGGATCGGCTGGCTTGAGAGTAAGGTCGGGGCGCACCGTTGGCCCAAGCGCGCGGACCCGGTCCTTGATGTGGCCGGGGCGGACGCCCGTTTCATCGCGGGCAGCATCAATCGCATAGGCGGCGTTGACCCGCCGGGCGGCGTTTTCGCGGGCCAGAATTGTGTCGGCATGATCGCCCACATCGACCGCATCGCCGACATGGAGCGACCATTGCACCCCGTCCCACCAGGTGACGGCCCCGGATTTGAGGTCATTGCCGGTCAGTATTTTCATTGCGTGGCCTCCAGCGCCAGTGCGCGCAATTGCTGTGGTTCGGGCGAAGCGGCGACTTCACCGATCACGATTACGGCCGGGCTCTTGACCCTTTGCTCGGCCACCAGCGCGGCAAGGCCTGCAATGGAGCTGCGCAACACGCGCATATCGGGGCGGGTCGCGCGTTCGATCACCGCGACGGGCATGGCTGGCGAGAGGCCATCGGCAATCAGCTTTTCGGCAATCGCCTCGGCGGTCGCGACGCCCATGTAAATCACCAGCGTGCGGCCCTGACCGGCAAGTCCCGACCAGTCCTGCTCGGTCAATCCCTTACACTGCCCCGCGACAAAGCTGACGATCGAGGCGCTGTCGCGGTGGGTCAGCGGCAGGAGCGCGGCAGCGGCGGCGCCCATCGCGGCGCTGATCCCGGGGACGACATCGACCGGTACTCCGGCGGTGCGGCAAGCCTCTGCCTCTTCACCGCCGCGCCCGAAAATGAACGGATCGCCGCCCTTGAGGCGGACCACATCATTACCAGCCAGCGCCTCGCGCACCAGCAAGGCGTTGATATCGTCCTGCGGCATGGTGTGGCGCGAGCGCCGCTTGGCGACCGAAATCAGCCGTGCGGCGGGGTTTGCCATGGCCAGGATCGAAGGATCGACCAACCCATCATGGACGATGATCCGCGCCTGCATGATCAGCCGCGCGGCGCGCAGCGTCAGCAGATCGGGATCGCCGGGGCCGGCACCGACCAACCACACGCAGCCGAGTGAGGGGGCTATTTTGCTCATCCCACTGCAATGCGACTGCAACGGCTTGCAAGCCAGTCAGAATGGCTTTGCAGGGGCTTAGATCAGCTTTCTGCCCAAGCAAAAAAACCGCGCTCCAGATCAGCGATCAAATCACCCGGATCCTCCAGCCCGATCGACAACCTCAGCCCAAAGCGATCGCTTGTCGCAATGCCGGGCAGCGGCCAGCTGGTCGCGCTGCGAAGTGGGGCCGGATCGAGCGGGGTGACCAGGCTTTCAAAGCCGCCCCAGCTATAACCGATCCCGAATAGGCTGAGCGCATCAATGAACCGGTCGCGTGCGGCGCCATCGCTGCCCTTGAAAACGAAGCTGAACAATCCGCAGCCGCCAGTGAAATCCCGGGTCCACAATTCGTGGCCGGGCGAGCCGGGCAGCATCGGGCACAGGACGCGGGAAACTTCGGCGCGGCCCTCCAGCCAGCGGGCGATCTCCAGCGCACTGGCGGTCTCGCGCTCCAGCCGAATGCCCATGGTTCGCAGGCCCCGGGCTGCCAGCGCGGCATCATCAGGCGCAACAACTTGACCCAGTCCCTGCGCGCGTTTGCGCAACTTGCCATACCATCGCGCGCCCGCGCTGGCGCTGCCCATCATCAGGTCGGAATGGCCGCCGACGTGCTTGCTCAGGCTCATCACCGCGATATCCGCGCCGCGTTCCAGCGCGGGCAAGCCCAGCGGGCTGGCCCAGGTATTGTCCAGCACCACCGTGACAGCGCGGGCCCGAGCGATGGCGGAAAGTGCAGGTACATCCTGGACTTCCAGCGTCAGGCTGCCTGGCGATTCGAGCAAGACCGCGCGGGTCCGATCACAGATCGCGGCCTCGAAGGCGGCACTGTCCTGCGGATCGAACCACCGCGTTTCGATCCCGAAATCCTTGAGCAGCCCGCTCCCCATCAGCCGACTCGGCTCATAGGCATTGTCGGTCATCAGCAGCACATCGCCGGGCCGCAGGATGGTGAGCATCACGCTAGCGATTGCGGCCACGCCCGAGGGGTATAGCATTGTGCCGCTGGCGCCCGGCTCTAGCTCGGTCAGGGCTTCGGCCAGAGCCCACTGGGTCGGCGCACCGCGACGGCCGTAGAAAAACCGGCCATCGGCGTTCTTGTCATTTCCAGCGTGAAGCGCGGCGCTGTCATCGTAGAGATGCGTACTGGCGCGCCATACCGGCGGGTTGACGATGGCACCGGTCCATTCGCGCCGCCGTCCGCCGGTTACCAGGCGGGTTGCAGGCTTCTGTTTGTCATCAGACCCGCTAGCCACGGTCAGACGGCTGGCTTGGTTGCCTTGGGTGTATCGGGGTCAGCGCCCCATTCGGTCCAGCTGCCGTCATACAGCGCAACATCGTCCTTGCCGAGCAAGTGCATTCCGAATGCGACAACGCAGGCAGTTACCCCGCTGCCGCAACTGGTTACCACCGGGCTCGCCAAATCGACTCCGGCGGCCTCGAAGGTGGATTTGAGTGCGGCCCTGTCTTTGAATGTGCCATCGGCATTGAACATCGCTGTGTAGGGGACGTTGAGCGAGCCGGGGATATGGCCCGAGGCGATATGTGGACGCGGGTCTGCCTCGTGCCCGGCCCAGCGTGCCGGACCGCGGGCATCGACCACTTGCTCGGCCTTGCTGTGCAGATTGGCCAGCATATCAGCCTTGCTGCGAACATCCTTGTCATCCGACCACGCTGTGAAGTGGCGGTGACGCAGAGCTTCCTTGCCTTGGGTCAGCACACGGCCCTCAGCCTTCCACTTGGTAATCCCGCCATCGAGCAGCGCAACATCATGCGCGCCGAACATCTTGAGCATGAACCAGGCCCGCGCCGAGGTTTTTACCGCGCTGTCATCATAAATGACAATCCGGCTGCCATCGCCCAGCCCCAGGCTTTGCATCCGGCTGGCGAATTTTTCGACCGGGGGAAGGGTGTTCTCGATCGGAGCATTGGGATCGACCAGTTCGGCCAGATCCATGAAGATCGCGCCGGGGATATGGCCTGCTTCATATTCGGCTTTGGCATCGCGGCCAGTGCCGGGCAGGTGGCGCGTGGCATCGACGATACGCAGATCGCTTGCCCCCATTTCATTGGCCAGCCACTCAGTTGAAACAAGACTATCCATGATCCTAACGTCCTCTTCGGGTGGGTCCCTCCAGACCCGCGCAGCGTCTTCACGCTGCAATTGCGAAGAGACTTAGCCATGCAGCACCGCCCCGTCGAGGGGGGAATCGGAAGTTAGCTCACTTCGCGTTGGCTGACGCGCGAATATGTCCGTGGGCCAAGATCAAGCCGGAACGGCCTGAGCGTGGTTTGCGGGCCTTCCGGCACATCACCGACCACGAATGTGCGGGCGATGACCACCGCATCGCCGCCAGCAGCTCCCGCTTCCACGCGGAACCGGGCGAGGGGTACGAAATAGGCCTGCTCGCCGGCCCGGATCGGCGTGATCGCAGTTAGCGCCAGGCGGATTTCGCCTGCAAATGCGACGCTTTCGCCAGGTGCCAGTGTTGCCAACGCATGGCGCAGTTCCAGCGCTCGCCCGGCCTGCGCCATCTGCTGCTCGGGCGGTAGCGAGGCATGGGCAGAGACCATGTCCCCCTCGATCGCCAGACCCGCCAGTGAATCCGTGCCGTGATTGGTCAGCGTCAGTCGGTAGCTGAGCGTGGTTGCCATCAGTGAAGCGCTGAGCCGGATGGCTTCCAGTGTCAGAACCAAGCCGTCCGGGACCGGCGCGGGCTGCGGAGGCGCCTCAGGCACTGGTGCGAGGCTAAGCTGTGGCTCGGGAACCGGTCGATTCGGCAGCGGAACTGGCTCACGCGCGGGAACCACCGGCATTTCGAACTCAACCTCAGGTTCAAGCGCCTCGCTGCGCTGGCGCCACCACAGCAGCGCAAACAGCGCGGCCAGTGCGGCGGCGCTGGCGGCAAGATAGGGCCACCACCATGCGGCGCCATCGCCAGTGAGAACAGGCGCTGAACTGGAGGTAAGTGACGGAAACGAGGGAACCTGGCTGCTGGCTGTCGGCGATGGCATGGTGCTGAGCGGCGCGGCGGATTCAGTTGCGCCGGGGAACCCGTCCGGTTTGGCAAGGGTTGGTGGCCCGGCACGGCTCGGACCGCGCGGCGCGGCGCTGGGCTTTGTTTGTGCAGCGGGGCTGGCTGGCCGCGCCGCCGGTGTTCCCCGCGCCGTCGGTGCCGCGCTGGGTGAACCGGACTGGGTCCGCGTTGAAGCAGAGACCGGGGCAGTAGATACCGGGGTATCAGCGGCCGGGCGCGGGGTTGAAGCCCCCGGGTTGTCCGGGTCGATCGGGCCGGGTGCCCGCTGGGTAGAACTGGGGGTTGGCTCAGGCAGCCGGAAGTCGCTGGCCGATTGGGCCTGCGCCGGGATCGGCGGCAGCCAAAGCAGGGCGAGCGCCAGCAAAAATGCGCTCCGCGCCCGTGCTCCAGCATTTCCCCCGGTCTTGATCATCAAGTGGTCCATTATTGAGTGCAGCTGGCCGGTAGCGCGATGGGGCTTGAATAGGAAGTGAACCCTTCACTTCCAACCGGTGACTTGTGTTGGGGCTGCGATAGCGGCATGGCTGCGGCATGTCTGACACACCCAATCCCCGCTACCTTGGCCAATCCAGCGCATTGCCGGCCTCGCCCGAAACGGCCGAGCTCGATTATGTCGCCAACCCGCGGACCGGGGCACTCTTTCTGGTTCGCTTTGCAGCCCCAGAGTTCACCTCGCTTTGCCCGGTCACTGGCCAGCCCGATTTCGCCCATCTGGTGATCGATTATGCGCCGGGCGAAACCATTGTCGAATCAAAAAGCCTGAAGCTGTTCCTTGGCAGTTTCCGCAATCATGCGGGCTTCCACGAGGATGTTACCGTGGGGATCGGGCAGCGCCTGGTTGCTGAAATGAAACCCAGATGGCTGCGGATCGGCGGATACTGGTATCCGCGCGGCGGCATTCCGATCGATGTATTCTGGCAGTCGGGCGCAGCACCCGAAGGCCTGTGGGTGCCCGAACAAGGCGTGGCCGGCTATCGCGGCCGGGGCTAAATGCCCGATCCGGCGCTTTGCAGCCTTTTCAAGCTTTGATTGGGACACTATTAACTGGTCCTAGGGACAGGAAAATTAAAGTTCACGCGCCAAGTGCGGGGCTGATTTTCGTAAAATCGACAAAAAATGAGGGAAAAATCATGAAAAAACCGCATCTTGTTGCATCGGCTGCCGTGCTGGCTATCGGCACCAGCCTGTTCACCGTAGCACCTGCCATGGCGCAAACTACCGATTCAGCGGGTTCCGTCGGCACGCTTGATGCGATCATCGTGACCGCGCAGCGGCGCGAGGAAAACCAGCAGGACGTGCCGATTTCCATCGCTACGCTGGGCGGGGAAACACTCGCCGCGATCACCGGTGCCGGCGCGGATATCCGCGCGCTTTCGGGCCGCGTCCCCAGCCTCACCATCGAAAGCTCGTATGGCCGCACCTTCCCGCGGTTCTACATCCGCGGCCTTGGCAATACCGATTTCGATCTCAACGCATCGCAGCCGGTTAGCCTGGTTTATGATGATGTGGTGCTGGAAAGCCCGATCCTGAAGGGCTTCCCGGTGTTCGATCTGGACCGGGTTGAAGTGCTGCGCGGACCGCAAGGCACGCTGTTCGGCCGCAATACGCCAGCCGGGATCGTCAAGTTTGATAGCGCCAAGTCAACCTCAAAAAACAATTACGCCAAGGCCAGCTGGGGCAGCTTCAACACGATCAATGCCGAGACGGGCATCGGCGGTGAGCTGGGCGGCGGCATTTCGGCCCGGGTCTCGGCGCTTTACCAGCGGCGCGACGATTGGGTCGATAATCTTGATGCGCCCGGCGCCAAGAACCTCGAAGGCTATGAAGATTTCGCCGCCCGCCTGCAGCTTCAGGCCAATCCAACCGAAGCGCTGACCCTGCGCCTGGTCGGCCAGATCCGCAGCTTTGATGGCACTGCGCGGCTGTTTCGCGCCAATGCGCTGGCTACTGGCAGCAACAAGCTGATTGGTGTGACTGGCCCGACCAGCGAATTTCGCCGCGATCAGGTCCGAGCCGATGGGCTCAACTTCCAGAAGCTCAAAAACTACAACGTCGGCTTCACGGGCGAATATGATGCCGGTCCGGTGACCATCACCTCGGTTACCAGCTACTGGAATGGCAATCTGCGTAGCCGCGGCGATATCGACGGCGGCTTTGGTAACCAGTTTGCCCCCACGATGGGACCAGGCTTCATTCCCTTCTCGGCCCAATCGCAGGACAATGTTCCCAGCCTTGATCAATTTACCCAGGAACTGCGGCTGGCCTCGAACAACAGCGGCGGGCTGGGCTATCAACTCGGCGTTTTCTATCTAAGCGAGAAGGTCAATATCGAGAGCTTCGATTTCGGCTCGCCGTCCGACACGACCCCCTCCGCGATTGCGCTGCAGCGCCAAGATAGCAACGCCTACGGCATCTTCGGCTCGCTCAACTACAAGTTCGACAATGGCATGACGCTGCAAGGCGGCGCGCGCTTCAACCATGACAAGCGGACAATGGTTGCCTCACGTCCGGTCGATAACCGCCCTGGCTTCCTCGGCTTTGGCGGCCCGGTTGTGCCGCAAAGCGCCAAGGTTGGGGATGAAGTGCTGACCTGGGACCTGTCGGTTGCCTACCCGGCCTCGGATGACGTCAATTTGTTTGCCCGCGTCGCGAAGGGTTATCGCGCGCCTGCCATTCAGGGCCGGTTGCTGTTCGGTCGTACCCTGTCGGTGGCGAATAGCGAAACCACGATGAGCTATGAAGCCGGTCTCAAATCGACCCTAGCCGATGACAAGGTTAGGTTCAACCTGACCGGCTTCTACTTCAATACCAATGATTTGCAGCTGACAGCTGTGGGTGGTGCATCAAACTTCACCACCCTGCTCAATGTTGACAAGGTCACTGGCTATGGCTTCGAGGCAGAATTTGAAGCGCGCCCAGCCAAGGGCTTCACGCTGGCTGCCGGGCTTTCGTACAACCACAACAAGATTGACGATCCCAATGCCTTCGTCGCGGGTTGCGGCGCACCTTGCACCGTGCTCAACACACCGCGTGCCGGCAGCCCGGGAATTTTCTCGATCAATGGCAACCAGTTGCCGCAAAGCCCGCGCTGGATCGCCAACTGGACGGCTGGTTACGCCGTGCCAATGGCGGGCGGCGAAGTTTATGCCTTCACCGACTGGGCCTATCGTTCGAAGGTTCAGTTCTTCCTCTATAATTCCGTTGAATTCAGCGACGACAACATGCTCGAAGGTGGCTTGCGGCTGGGCTATCGGACCGACCGGTTCGATATCGCCGCTTATGCCCGCAACATCACCAATGATGTCTCGGCAGTCAGCGGGATCGATTTCAACAATCTGACCGCAATGGTCAACGAACCGCGGATCTTCGGCCTCGAAGCCAGCGTCAAGTTCTGACCCGGATCACCCCGGGCCCGGTTCAACCGGGTCCGGGGTCGATCTCATTCAAAATAGCCAGCAATCGCGTCACATCGTCGGCGTCGTGATACAGCGCGAAGCCGATCCGCAGCACATCGCCGCGCACATCGGTGATGACGTTGCGAGCCTCCAGCGCCGCCTGCAATGCCGCTGCGCGCTGGCCCTTATAGGCCAGAAACCGGGCTTCGGGCGCGCTGATCAAGGCAAATTCCGGGAGCGGCGCGGCGGCGATGAACTGATCTTTCAGCGCCCCGACATGGGCCGATATTGCCGCCGTGGTCAGACCTTCCGCTGCAAGTATCCGCTGCACCGCGTTGAACCTGTAGAGCCCGCTTGGATCGAAAGTGCTGCCCAGGAACCGCCGTCCATCGGGGGCATAACCGACCCCGCCCTGCCGTGCTGCCAGATCATCGAATGCGGCATACCAGCCCGTATTCTCGGGGCGCGGGGCGAAGCCGGGCGGGGCATGGAGGAAGCCCGCTCCTTCACCCGCCATCGCATATTTATATCCTCCGGCGAGATAGAATATCCGGCCCGCCACCGCCGAAAGGTCGGTCGGACTGGCCATGAAGCCGTGATAGCCGTCGATCACCACCCATGGTCCCTCAGTGCGGGATAGCGCGGCCAGAGCGGCAATATCCGCGCCGGGTTGGCCGGAATTGAACAGCACCTGGCTGGCAAAGATCAAGTCGAAACCGCCGCTTTGCGCCGTCTCAAGCAAGCGTTCGGCGGGGACCGTGACCAGTTCAATCCGGCCAGCCTCCGCCCAGCGCAGGGACTGGCGGCGGAACGAATGGAACTCGCCGTCGGTGGCCAGAATGCGCGGTTTGGATGCAGCGATGGCCGAGACGATCCGGATCAGGAAATCATGGGTGTTGGGGGCAAAGACGATAGTCGCCGGATCGGGCAGCCGCAGCTCGGCCGCGATATGGCGCTGGGCCTCCGGGATCACCTGCCCAAATATCCTGTCCCACTTACCGTCGGCATAGAGCGCGGCGTCGGTCCAGGCCGCAATCTGCCCGGCGAAGCTGGCATCGGGCCACAGATGGTGGCTATGCGCGGCAAAGTGCAACCGCTCTGGCGCGGCTTCCAAGGCGCGCGAAAAAAGGTGCTTCCAGCTCACAATTCGGTCCGCAGCGACCACAACTCGGGGAAAGCGCGTTTGGCGACGGTTGACTGGAGATAGGGTACGCCCGCCGTCCCGCCGGTGCCCTTCTTGCCGCCAATCACCCGCTCCACCGTCAGCACATGTTTGTGCCGCCAGCTGGCCATCGCATCATCCAGATCGACCAGCTTTTCAGCCAGTTGGTAGAGATCCCAATAGCGCTCCGGTGCGCGATAAATGGCCAGAAACGCTGCCTCGACTGCCGGGTGCGGCTGATAGGCCTGCGAATGATCGCGGTTCAGCACTTCGCCCGGGATCGCCAGACCTGCCCGCGCCGCCGCCACAATCGCATCGTCCCACAGCCCCGGCCCGGCCAGCGCCGCAGCCATCGCCGCTTGCGCTGCGGGCCGGTCGTTCTGGTAAACCAGGAACCGAGGATCCTTCAGCCCGAGGAGATACTCCACGGTGCGAAACTGGTCTGACTGGAAGCCCGAACTGGGGCCAAGCACATCGCGGAAACGGGTGTAATCGCTCGGCGTCATGGTCGCCAGGACGTCCCATGACAGCGTCATTACCGCCTGAATCCGGCTGACCCGGGCCAGCGCCTTGTAGGCCGGCACCAGCGCATCGGCCTGGACCTGGGCTTTGGCCAGATACAGTTCGCGGATCATCTGTTTGAGCCACAATTCCTTGGTCTGATGGATGATGATGAACAGCATCTCGTCATCGCAATCGGATTGCGGACGCTGCGCGCCAAGCAGAGCATCAAGCGCCAGATAGCGCGCATAAGTCATCGGGGCTGAGGTCATGCCCCCTCATCCAGTCAACTGGTTACAATTGCAAGCAGCTGCTTAGCGCGTCCCCAGCCCGCGCGCGATAATCCCGCGCAGGATTTCGCGCGTGCCACCGCGCAGCGACCAGCTTGGCGCGTTCAGCACTATATTGCCAAGCACGCTGGCATAGGCTGAGGCGCTCTGCGGATCGGGCTCGCAATCGAACAGTTCGCGCGCAATGTCGGGCAGGCCTTGCTCAAACAGCGCGCCGACATCCTTGACGATCGTCGCCTGAAGGCTGGCGTCCTGCTGATCCTGCAGCATCGAAGCGACCGAGCGCGACAACCGCCGCAGCACCGCCAGCCGTGCGGTCAGCCGGCCCAGGGTGATCTGCGCAGCGTCGCTGTTCTGGCCCTGAAGTACCGCGATCAGCTGATAAAGCAGCTCGATCGAAGAAAGGAACCGTTCGGGGCCAGAGCGTTCGAACGCCAGCTCGCTCATCACCTGTTCCCAGCCTTGGCCTTCGGTGCCCAGTAGCATGTTCGCCGGCACAATCGCGTCTTCGAAATGCATTTCGTTGAAGTGGTGCTGCCCGGCCAGATCGATGATCGGGCGGATGGTGAGGCCGGGGGTGTTCTTGAGATCGACCAGAAACTGGCTGGTTCCGGCCTGACGGTCAGCTGGGCCGCCGCTGCCGGTGCGGCAAAACAGGATCACCCAGTCTGCCTCATGGGCGAAGCTGGTCCACAGCTTTGTTCCGGTGATCCGGTAGTTGTCGCCATCGCGGATCGCGCGGGTCCGGGTTGCGGCCAAATCTGAGCCAGAGTCAGGCTCGCTCATCCCGATGCAAAAAGCCAGTTCCCCGGCGGCGATCCGGGGCAGGAACCAGGCCTTCTGTTCCTCGGTGCCGTATTTGATAATGCTCGGCCCGCTCTGGCGGTCAGCGATCCAGTGCGCGCCAACCGGTGCGCCTGCTGCCAGCGTCTCTTCGACGATGACATAACGTTCATAGGCCGAACGCTCATGCCCGCCATACTGCTTGGACCAGGTCATGCCCAGATAACCCGCCTGACCCATCGCCCGCGAAAAGCTGCGATCGAAGCCATACCAATTGTCCGAGCGCTGGCGCGGGGTCCGGTCCTTGAGTTCGCGATCAAGGAAGGCGCGGAATTCCGTGCGCAGGGCCAGCACAGCATCGCTGTCAACGGGCGGGGCGGGGAAGGGGATAGCGCTCATAA
Organism: Novosphingobium sp.; assembly: GCA_031367905.1. Lineage (GTDB taxonomy): Bacteria > Pseudomonadota > Alphaproteobacteria > Sphingomonadales > Sphingomonadaceae > Novosphingobium. The sequence continues at coordinate 16,315 of JANLQQ010000012.1, read as the reverse complement.
GGAAGTCACCATTGGCCAATAACCCTCTGCACCGGCATCCAGCGCGGCGCTGCCCAGCAGACGGGCCCAATGGACTTGCCCGCCAAATTCATCGCGCCAGGTCCATAATGCGGTGGTGAAAAGATGGAGACGGTGTTCGCGGGTAAAGCCGATCGCGCCATGCATCTGCGTGGCGATCGCAGCGCCCGCTCCGGCTGCCTCACGCGCGCGCAGGCTTCCGGCTGCAACCCCCAGCAGATCGCGCCGCGCCAAGGCTTCGGCAGCAAGGTCGGCAGCGGCAGTAGCGCAGGCCAGCTCGCCCGCAAGCTTGGCCAGCTCGTGCTGGACGGCCTGGTTTTTTGACAGCGGCTTGCCGAACTGGACGCGGGTGCTGGTGTGCTGCAGCGTCAGCTCAAGTGCGGATTCCAACGCACCGGCGATCTGGAAGGCGCGGAGTGTTGCGCCTTCAGCCAGTGGATCATGCGGAAGCGGCGCAGAGTTATCTATCACCCAGTCGATCGCAATGGTCGGGCGCGGCTGGAAGGTCAGGGCATGGCCCGTCTCGGCAATGGTCCAGCCAGAGCGCGGGACGCGGTAAAGCGTATCACCCACGCCAAGCGCGAGGCAATCGAGCTGTTCGCCCCAAGCAACGCGCGCTACCTGGCCGACCAGCCGGCCAGCCTGGATCCGGACATCATCCGCGCGGGCCAGGCCCGCCGGGCCATCGGCCAGCGCCAACCCGGCTTTGGCAAGCAGACGATTGGCGCCCATCGTCTCGGCCACCGGCAGTGGCACGGCATGGGCGCCGAGCAGACGAAAAGCTTCGCCCACTTCGGCCAAAGTCAGGCCAAAGCCGCCCTGTTCCTCGGTCAGCAGCGCCAGTGGCAGGCCCATTTCGGCCACTTCCGCCCAGATTTCGCTCAGCCATTCACCTTGGCGGGCACGGATATGGGCGGCATCATCGATGTGCCGTTCAAACAAGCGTTGGAGCATGTCAGCTAGCATTGCGGTCTATTGCTCCTGATAGTTTGGCTAAGTGTGCCAGATTCGCACGAGCACGTGATATCAATACACAACACAGCTCAAGCGCAACAGGAAGCTGCCTATTTGGACAGGTCTGGTGAGCTAATGGCCAGCTTTAGTGGATAGCATCGCCCAAACCAATTGCATCGCCGCCGCCGCGCTGGATCTCCTGCATCAGCTGCGCCAGATCAAACAGCACCAACCGCCGCCCGCTTTGCCGCAGCGCGCCCATCTCGGTTAGCATGCCGAATTCGCGGGTCACCATTTCGCGATGGCTGCCGATCCGCGCGGCAAAATCGGCGTGGGTAGGGGCAGGGGCAATCACCACGCCTTCTGCGCTGACCGCGCCGGTTTCAGCCAACCGCAGCAGTTCACAATGCAGGCGATTTCGTACTGGCAGCGCGCCCAGTTCGAAGATTTTCTCGGTCGAATCGCGAATGATCCGGGCAAGCCGCCGCAACAGCCACAGCGCCATCTTGGGGTTCTGCTCGATCGCATGGAGAAATACTGCGCCGGGCATGACTGCCAGCGTCCCGTTGGTCGTTGCAACTACCGTGGCAGAGCGGGCGAGCCCATCAATCGCGGCCAGTTCGCCAAACAACTCTCCCGCGCCCATCTCGCGGATTGAGAGCTCGCGGCCAGACGAAGCGAACAGCGCAACTCGTACGCTGCCTTCAAGCACCAGGTAAAGTTCGCGCGATTCCCCGCCGCTCGCTAGGATAACCTGACCGGCAATCACCCGGACCGTCCGCGATTGGGATAACAAAATGCTGCGCCATTCGTCCGGCACAAGCCGCGATGCCTCGCGCTGTGAAGCTGGATTGATCATCCCCCGTTCCCTCGCGGCCCCGGCCGTGCCAGAAAGATTCCACACGAGACCGAATTAAGCCATCGAAAAAATGTTGCCTGCTCGAGAATTCGAACCCCTGAACCCTTAATTGCAAATTGCCCCTAGCAGCGGCTCTTAGAGCATGATGCGATAAAACTGAATCGCGCCATGCTCTATAATCTTGGCTGTCGCGTGATTTATTGCGAAAAACCGGTTCCCACTTTTCCGCATCACGCTCTAGCGGGCGGGTTCTTGAAAATGCGATCAAACCCCGATCGGGCAGAAAGCCGTTCACTGACTTGAAGCGTACAGATTTGGTCAAACTGATGGATCACTATGCCGATCGTCAGTGCTTCAAAACCAGAATCTGATCCCCGCTACAAAATTGACCACGTTCGGTTTGTCCCCCGCTAGCCGTGCATAGCGCGCGGTATCGCCGGTCTTCCCGGACCATTCGACCCCTACATAGGGCGCAAATTCCTTGCGGATCTCATAGCGGAGGCGTGCACCCAGCTCGAACGTCGAAAGACCAGAGCCCACCCCGATTGCGGGCACGTCCTGCGCTGCAAAGTTGAACTCGGCCCGAGGCTGAAGGATAAGCCGCTGGGTGATCCGTTCATCATAACTAGCTTCGAGCCGGGCATGTAGATCGCCCTTGTTGGACAGGAATAACTGGCTGGTCACGTGGAACCAATAGGGTGCAATGCCCTCGACGCCGGCGACGGCGTAGGTCCGGGACGGATTGGGCACGATATCGTGGCGTACGCCAACTTGGGCGTTCCAGAACGGTGAAATCGCCCGCGAATAGAGCGCCTGGACTTCAACATCTTCAATCGGCTTCCCGAAGCGGCCTTCGCCCTCGGTCTTGATCAGCAGCCGATTTATGTCTCCGCCGAACCAGGCTTCGCCTTCCCAGCGGTAGCCGTCACCACCTTTACGCGCCTGATATTCGGCAAGGTCGAACAGGATCATCGATCCGCTGAATGCGCCGTTCTCGCGGCGCAAGGCTTCGCGCGAGCGGGCCATTTCTGCTGGATCGAACAGCGCATCGGCGGCGTGATCGGAAGGCGGTGCGGGTGCCGGGGCATTTCCGGCATCCGCCGCTTCGGGTTGCATCGAAGACATGTCGTGGCTGCCGGCTTCGCCCCCGGACATATCCATCCCGGGCATGTCATCCGGCTTTTCCGGCGCGCTGGGCGCATCCGGCATGGTGTGTCCGGCATGAGGGTCGCTGGGCGGTTGAGCAGGCGCTGAGGGCATCGGCGCCTGTCCCAGCACGGGGCTGGCCATCAGCGAAACGGGCAGAGCGAAGGCGACCACGATTGCGGGAACAAGCAGCCGGATCATGCGCCTGCCTCCTCCTGGCGGACAGTGACGACCCGGAACATTCCCGCATGCATGTGGAGGAGCATGTGACAGTGGAACGCCCAGTCGCCGAGCCCGTCCGCTGTCAGGTCGAACGAGACCTTGCCGCCCGGCAGCACATTGACGGTGTGTTTAAGTGGATGATAGCCCGGATTGCCGGTTACCACCTCGAAGAAATGTCCGTGCAGATGGATCGGGTGCGGCATCATCGTATCGTTGATCAGATTGACCCGCACTCGCTCCATGTGCCGGAAGGCAATCGGCTCGGTGCGATCGCTGAACTTCTCGCCATCGAACGACCACATGTAACGCTCCATGTTGGCAGTCAGATGGATGTCGATTTCGCGCGCTGGTTTGCGGGCATTGGGATTGGGGGCAAGCGACTTCAAGTCTTTGTAGGTGAGGACCCGATGATCGACCTGTTCGAGGCCAGTCGGGCGCTCACCCGTCCGGTCCATCGGCATGGGTGACAGGGTGGCCACGCCCGGCCCCAACTTGACCTGCGGCGCGACATCGGGATCGCGCATCTTCATCGCGCCCATATCATGGCTCATCGCAGTATGGTCCATTCCGGCCATCTCGCCACCGGACATGTCCATGCCCTTCATGTCCCCGCCGCCCGACATGTCCATCTCGCCCATGCCCATGTCCTTCATGGTCAGCAGCGGGCGCTCTCTCAACACCGGAATTGGCGCGATCATGCCCATCCGTGGCGCGAGCGTGGCGCGAACCTGACCCGAACGGTCGATCGCTTCGGCGATGAAGCCGTAGGCGCGATCCTCCCTGGGTTCGACGATAACGTCATAGGTCTCGGCGATACCGATCTGGAATTCGTCGGTTTCGACCGGCTGGACATGCTGACCATCGGCGGCAACCACCGTCATCGGCAGGCCCGGCAGCCGGACATTGAAATTGGTCATGGCCGAGGCATTGATGATCCGCAGGCGCACTCGCTCGCCCGGCGTGAACAGTCCGGTCCAGTTGGCGCCGCTGTCATGCCCGTTGACAAGGTAGTGATAGGTGGACCCCGTCACATCCGAAATGTCGGTCGGGTCCATGCGCATCCCGGACCACATCCGGCGTTCCGCAGCAGACTGGTCCTGCCCTTTGATCAGGCCCGACAACGTCTGCTTTTGCATGTTGAAATAGCCGCCCTGCGCCTTCAGTTTCCGCAGAATGGTGTGCGGATGCAAAAAGCTCCAGTCGGCCAGCAGGATCACATGTTCTCGGGTCGCGGCGACCGGATCGGGTCCGGCAGGGTCGATGATGATCGCGCCATACAGGCCCATCGCTTCCTGCATGCCCGAATGGCTGTGATACCAATAGGTGCCGGACTGGCGGACGGGGAAATCGTAGATATATGTCTGACCAGCCTTGATTCCCGGAAAGCTGATACCGGGCACGCCGTCCATCTGGAACGGCACGAGCAGCCCATGCCAGTGGATCGAACTCTCCTCCGCAAGCGTATTAGTCACTGCGAGCCGGACGTTCTGGCCTTCCTTCAGGCGGATGATCGGCCCCGGCGAGGTGCCGTTGATGCCGATTGCGTGGCCCTGGCGGCCGCCCACCGGTAGCACCGCATGGCCGATACTGAGCGCAATTTCCTCGCCCGATACAGTCGCCAAGGCGGCGGCGAGTCCAGGCGTTCCGCTCCTCGCCCATGCCGGAAGAGCGCCCGCCAAGGCGAAGCCGCCCCCCGCCATGGCGGCGGTACGGATCAGGGTGCGGCGGTCAAGCAGGGAGGAGTGCATGGCAGGTTACTCGAAAGGAACGGCAGATCTCAAAAGATCATACGCAGCTGCAAGCAGTACCCCTCAAAATTCCTCGCCCGCGTGGCTCTGCGGACCGAGCATCTCCTCCAGTTTCGCGCGGGCGCGATAAAGCCGCGTCTCGATCGCCTTTTCGGTGACCCCGAGGACGTCAGCTGCTTCGGCCTGGCTCAGGCCATCCACCGCGCGCAGTAGCAGGACTTCGCGCAAGCGCGCGGGCAATCTGGTGATCGCCGCCGAAACACGCGCCAGTTCAGCCCGGTCGGCCGCCTGCGTATCGGCCAGCGCCGCATCGTCGGCGATGCTGAGAGCATCTTCGAGCGGGACAGCGCGGGTAAAGAACGAGCGGACGGTGCGGCGTCTGGCCCAGTCACGACACTTGTTGAGCGCAATCCTTTTGAGCCAGGCGATAAATGGCCGGTCGGGGTCGTAACGCTTGAGCGCGGCGAAAGCGGCAATAAACGTTTCCTGGGTCACGTCGATTGCTTCGGCGGACTCGCCAATGGTTGCGCGCACCAGCCGGAACACTGCTTCCCGGTGCCGTGCCAGCAATTCGCGATAGGCGGTCTGACGGCCAGCCAACGCCAACGCCGCAAGTTCGCCATCGCTGCAATCGGAAAGCGAAAGGCTCACCGCGCGTCGGCGGTCAGCGCCTTGACCACGGTCCGGTCGAACATAGCCGCCTGCGCGGGCGTCAGGACCGCGCGCATGGCGAAAAGATGCTCAAGCGTTTCTTTCTGCATCTCGCCCATCACATGGTGGGTATGATCGATCGCAGCGGTGACCTGAGAGCCATAGCCATGTTCGGCCTCGATCGCTTCGGCAAGATGCGCATTTGCGGCGCGCATTTCGAGTTCGAGCGCCGTGCGCCGCACGGCAAACCGCTGTTCGATGGCCTCGACTCTGGCATGCTGAACGGCATTGAGCTGTAGTTGTTTGTGCAGAATGCCGTGTACTTCACTCTCGCTGGTCCGTTCCGGCTGGACGATAAACCGGCCGGCAAACACGCCCCCCAGCGCTGCCGCAAAGGCGACAAGGCCAATCACGACAAGCCGCAGCTTTGAACTCACGGGCGGAAATCCAGCAAGGTCGAGGGTGCCAGCGCGTTCGACGTAGCGAAGGGTGAAAGCGACTGCGCCGACGCCGGGTCGCTGTTAGAGAAGCTTCCGCCAGCTATCCCCAGCCCAAGCGCGAGAGCTCCTGCAAGCCCCATCAGCCGTGGCGTGAATGCCGCTTCCTGCCGACGCTGCATCACGTCAGTTAGAACAGCGTCGTCTATCGCCGCCAGTCCCGTCGGAACCGGAGTCTGCCCAAGTCGCGCAAGCGCAAGGTTGATGTCAGTCATGACTCCATTCTCCTCGTGGTTATCTTTTATATACGCAACCGCCCCGCAAAACCCTCAGTAAAAAGACCTGCACTCAATTTGAGGGGTAGCCCCGGCTGCTGCGTATTAATTTTTGAACGCAACTCATGGAGGTTCCTCATGCGTATTAACCGTTTCGCCCTGATGGTCGCTGCCCTTACGACCTTTGCCACCCCGCAGCTGGCCAGCGCGCATGCGCAGCTTGTTTCATCGACGCCAGCCGCCAACGCTACTGCCTTGCGGCCAATCAAGATCGATCTCCGGTTTAACGAGGCAGTCATCGGTTCGACCGTCAGCGTCCAGCTGGCGATGACCGGGATGCCCGGGATGGCCAACCATGCGCCTATGCCGATTGCCGGGTTCACCTCGCAATTGGGCAAGGACCGCAAGTCATTGACCGTTTTGCTCCGTCGTCCGCTCGCGGCGGGGACCTACCGGGTGAACTGGGCAGCAGCCGGTGCTGACACGCATCGCCTGACCGGGACTTTCAACTTCACGGTCCGCTGATTGTCATGGATAATCTGCCCGTCATCGCCATCCGGTTCGTGCTATACACCGACCTGATGGTGCTGGCGGGCATGGCCGCCTTCACGCTCTATGCCCTCACTGCCTCCGAGCGAACCTCGCCATCGCTCATTTCGCTGCGGTCAATCGTCGTTGTGCTGGCGTTGCTCGGATTGATCTTGTCGGGCCTCGGTTTGCTCGCGCTCGCCGCCGCGATGATGGGCGCAAGTCTTTTTCCGGTCGACCCCACCCACGTGCGCATGATTCTCTATGAGACCGCGATCGGCACTGCCTGGATGGTCCGGATGCTGGCTTTGGTGATTGTGCTGGCCGCCGCCTTGGCGCTTGAACGCTTGCCAACAGCCATGCGCATCGTGGTCCTGGTGGCATCTTCAGTCGCAATTGCGACGCTCGTCTGGACCGGCCACGCCGGGGCGACCGAGGGTATTGCGGGGACGATCCACCGGTTGAGTGACATCGTCCATATGCTTGCAGCGTCGATCTGGGTGGGCGGGATTGCATCCTTTGCCTGGCTCCTGTTCAGGCCTGCCGGGCAAGCCAGTTCAACCGAACTCGCCATTGTCCAACGGGCGCTGGATCATTTCTCGCGGGTTGGGACGCTCGTCGTGGGGCTTATCGTTCTAACTGGTTTGATCAATTCCCAGATCCTGATCGGCGCCGCGAATATCGCTCTGATCGCGACCACTCTTTACGGACAACTGCTGCTTGCCAAACTTGCCTTGTTCGGCCTGATGCTCGTGCTGGCAGCCGTGAACCGTTGGCGCCTCGCGCCTGCCCTCAAGACAAGCATGGCTTCGGGTGTTGCAACTGCCGCTGTCATCGCACTGCGCAAGAGCCTGATCGCCGAAGGCGCGGCTGTGATCTTTATTCTGGCGCTGGTTGCCTGGCTGGGAACACTCGAGCCGCTTGGGATGGCAGGCTGAACAAGTTTTTTCACCACGGCATGCTGTCAAGGTTCAAGCACCGGAGCGACTCAGGAGACCGAGCTAGCCCAGTCGCAACGGAGGATTGCGCTGTAACGAGCCGGCGAGGCAAGCAGCACACAGAGGGGTTTGTGCGCACAAATCCGTTGCCAACCGCGCTTGTGCGGCGGATTGACTGTCAATCAATCCGCCGCGATAAGAATAAGATGATCCGCCGTTTTTTCATGTTGCTGCTGATCGGAGCGATACTAGGCCTGTTTGCCCAGGAAGTTGCGATAGCTTCCGCTCGCACAACGCAGTCGCCCGATCACTTCAGTGCTGCGGCGACGGCGATGAGCCAGGATTGCGCGGAAACGATGGGGCTGACCAAGCCGCAGCCCGACCAGCCGTGCCAGGGCCTTACTCTCGACTGCATCGCCAAAATGGGATGCGCGGCGTCATTCACGCTGACCTCACTGCTCACCCCGGCGTTGGCATTCGGCAACCGGCCAGAACTCCTCAGGCCTATGCCGGTCGCGCGGTTGGTTGGTCGCAATACAACCCCCGAACCAGAACCACCGGCGCTTCCTGGCTGAACGCAACTGCACAGGCCGAACTTTTGTTCGGGCTGTGCTTCGTCACAGTTCATTCGGGGATTTTCAATATGCGTATCCTTCTGGGTGCGGGGCTGGCGCTGGCGGTGCCGGGTGTGCTCCATGCCGAGCCGCTGACATTCGGTGCTGCGCTCGATCGCGCCGCGCACACAGCACTCTCGGTGCAGGCGGGTGAGGCCGGGGTTGAGGCCAGGCGCTTTATCGCCGTGGCTGCGGGCCGATTACCCGATCCGACCTTATCAGTGGGCATCGACAATTTCCCCGTCTCGGGGCCGCCCGCGTTTAGTCTCAAGCTTGACAGTATGACGATGGCGCGCGTCGGCATCGAACAGGCGTTTCCCAATCCCGCCAAGCGCCGCGCCCAGCGCGGCCGGGCGCAAGCGGACATCGGCGTTGCCGAAGCCGAACTTGCGGTCGAAGCACAGAATATCCGGCTTGCGACCGCGCTCGCCTGGACCGATCTCTATTATGCTAAGCGGCGGCTCGCCCAGCTTCAGCGCCTCGACGAAAGTCTCGGCGATCTTCAGACGACGGTATCCGCGCGTCTGGCATCCGGATCTGCCCGACCCTCGCAAGTCCTTGAGCCTGAGCAATTGCGCGCCGCCATCAACGACCGGCGCAGCGAGTTGACTGCCGAGGTCGCCAAGACACAGGCCAGACTTGCGCGCTTAACCGGCGATCCCGATGCGGACATAGTCGGCGATCCGCGCGTGATCGAGGTGGATGGTGTCGGCTTGCGGGCGCGGTTGGCCTTGCTGCCACGCCTGCAAGCGCTTGATGCCGAGACGCGCGCTGCGGACGCAGACATCGCGCTTGCCCGCGCGGACAAGCGGCCCGACTGGCGAGTTGGCACGTCTTATGGGCGCCGCAATCCGGCCTATGGCGACATGGTCTCGGTCATGGTCAGCATCGATTTGCCATTCTTTGCGAAACGGCGGCAGGATCCGCTGATCGCCGCACGCGAAAGCGAAGCGAGCCGTGCGCAGCTGATGCGCGTGGCGGGCGAGCGTGAACTCGTGGCCGCGCTCGATGGCGACCTTGCCGACCATGCCATGCACCACCAGCGCCTTATGAATGCTCGGAAAACACTCGTACCACTCGCCAAACGCCGCGCCGAACTCGACATGGCGAGCTATGCCGCGGGCAAGCTCGACCTGGGCAGCGCCCTGCTTTCGTCCTTGGCGCAGGCCGAGGCCGAGGTCGATGCCTTGTCGCGTGAGGCCGATGTTACGCGCGATGCGATCCGGATCAATTACACCTATGGGTCAATTGCAAATGAGGGAGTGCGGCCATGACCTTGGACGCGAGACAAGCGGCGCGCTGGCGTGCTGGAATACTGGCGGCAGTACTGATCACGGGCGGGGGCGGATACTGGCTTGGCCAGAGCGCAAACGACGACGCTGCTCGCCCAGCGGCGAGCGGCGAAGGACGCAAAATCCTCTATTACTATGATCCGATGGTGCCCTTGGAGCACTACGACAATCCCGGCGCACTCTCCTCGATGGGGATGAAGACCCAGCCCAAATATGCCGATGACGGTGCAGGCACTTTGCCTGGGGTGACGATCAATCCCGCAGCCATGCAGAATCTCGGCATTCGCATTGCACCGGCAGAGCTGGGTAGCCTCGCCGCTTCGCTCAACGTCAGCGGCAGCATCGATTTCAACCAGCGCGATGTGGCGAACATTCAAGCGCGCTCGGGCGGCTTCGTTGCCCGTGTCTATGCCCGCGCTCCCGGGGATATCGTGCGTGCTGGTGCACCTATTGCCGACTTGCAATTACCCGAATGGGGCGGAGCACAGACCGAATTCCTCGCAGTCAGACGGCTCGGCAGGCCCGGTCTCAGCGCTGCGGCGCGCCAGCGATTGCGTCTGATGGGCATGTCCGAAGGGCTGATTGTGCAGGTTGAACGGACCGGTCGGACCAATGGCACGGTGACGATCACCTCGCCAATTTCAGGGGTGATCCAGACGCTCGACGCGCGCACCGGGATGACCGTAGCTCAGGGGCAGACGCTTGCACAGGTGACCGGCATCGGCACGGTGTGGCTCAATGCCGCCGTGCCCGAAGCCCGGGCAGGCGGCGTTCGTGTCGGCCAAAGCGCAAGCGCGACCCTCACGGCCTTTCCTGGCGAGACCTTTGGTGGGCGGATCATCGCGATCCTGCCAACCGCCCAAGCCGACAGCCGCACAATCACCGTCCGGATCGAGCTCGCCAACCGCGGCGGGCGGCTCCGTCCCGGCATGTTTGCCAATGTTGCACTCGGCGGCACGGGCAGCACCGCGCTACTGGTGCCAAGCGAAGCTGTCATTCGCACGGGCACGCGCACAATTGTCATGCTGGCCATCGGCAATGGCCGATATCGCCCTGCCGAAGTCCGCACCGGCCACGAAGGGGGTAGGCAGACCGAGATACTGGAGGGATTGGCAGTCGGCGAGAAGGTCGTTGCCTCGGGACAGTTTCTGCTCGATTCCGAAGCGAGCCTGACAGGTATCGAAGCCCGCAAGCTGGGGGCCGTGAAGTGATCGAATGGATCATCCGTGCCTCGGTAAAGGCACGAGGGCTGATTGTGGTTGCTGCGATGGCGCTGACGTTGATCGGGATTGGCGCGGTACGAACCACGCCGGTCGATGCGCTGCCCGATCTGTCCGATGTGCAGGTGATCATCCGCACGACCTGGCCGGGGCAGGCTCCGCAGATCGTCGAGAACCAGGTGACCTATCCGATCACCTCGACGATGCTCTCGGTACCCGGCGCGCGGGTGGTGCGCGGCTATTCGTTCGTCGGTGACAGCTTCGTCTATGTGCTGTTCGAGGACGGCACCGATCTTTACTGGGCGCGCAGCCGCGTGCTCGAATATCTCAGCCAGGTGCAAAGCCGGCTGCCTGAGGGTGCTAAGGCATCGCTCGGGCCGGACGCGACGGGCGTGGGCTGGATTTACGAATATGCGCTGGTCGATCGGACCGGGCGGCAGGATCTGGCGCAACTGCGCTCGATCCAGGACTGGTTCCTGCGCTACGAGTTGAAGGTCGTCCCCGGGGTCGCCGAGGTCGCCAGCATCGGCGGCATGGTTAAACAATATCAGATCGTGGTCGATCCGCAAAAGCTGGCGGGCTATGGCGTCACGGCGAGCGAAGTGGCCGATGCCCTCAAACGCGCCAATCAGGAAACTGGCGGTGCCACGGTCGAACTGGCCGAAGCCGAATATACCGTGCGGGCCAGCGGCTACCTCAAGACTCTCGACGATTTCCGCGTAGTGCCGATCCGCACAGCGGCGGGCGGTATTCCGGTGATGCTGGGTGATGTGGCGACAGTCCAGATTGGCCCCGACATGCGGCGCGGTATTGCCGAACTGAATGGCGAGGGTGAGGTTGCCGGCGGGGTTATCGTGATGCGGCAGGGCAAGAATGCCCGCGAAGTGATCGAAGGCGTCCGTTCCAAGCTCGCCGAACTGAAAGCCAGCCTCCCGCCCGGTGTCGAAATCGTCACGACTTACGACCGATCCGGCCTGATCGACCGCGCAGTGGAAAATCTCACCAGCAAGCTGATCGAGGAGTTCATCATCGTCGCACTCGTCTGCGCGTTGTTCCTGTGGCATGCGCGCTCGGCATTGGTCGCGATATTGACGCTGCCTCTCGGTATCCTCATCGCGTTCATCGTCATGCGGTTGCAGGGGCTGAACGCCAATATCCTCTCGCTAGGCGGCATTGCCATCGCTATCGGCGCGATGGTCGATGCGGCGGTGGTGATGATCGAGAACGCCCACAAGCACCTTGAACGCTGGCATGACGCCAACCCGGACAGCGAGCCCGATAATCCGACGCGCTGGCGGATCATCACCGATGCCGCTGCCGAGGTTGGCCCAGCGCTGTTCCTCAGCCTGCTGATCATCACCTTCTCGTTCATCCCGATTTTCTCGTTGCAGGGTCAGGAGGGACGGCTGTTCTCGCCGCTCGCCTTCACCAAAACCTATGCGATGGCGGCGGCGGCGCTGCTGTCGATCACGTTGATACCGGTCTTGATGGGCCTGTTGATCCGCGGAAAAATCCCCAGTGAAGACGCCAATCCCGTCAATCGCTGGTTGACCCGCGCCTATCGCCCCGCACTCGACTGGGTGCTGGCGCGGCCCAAGCAGGCGCTGCTGATCGCCGCGCTGATCTTCGTCACTAGCCTGTGGCCGATGGCGCGGCTGGGCGGTGAGTTCATGCCGCAGATGAATGAGGGCGACTTGCTCTATATGCCCTCGGCGCTCCCCGGCGTTTCGGCTGCCAAGGCGTCAATGCTGCTCCAGCAGACCGATCGGCTGATCAAGACCGTGCCCGAAGTCGAAAGTGTGTTCGGCAAGGCTGGCCGCGCCGATACCGCGACCGATCCCGCTCCGCTCGAAATGTTCGAGACAACGATCCGCTTCAAGCCGCGCGAACAGTGGCGTCCCGGCATCACGCCGGAAAAGCTGATCGAGGAGCTGGATGCACGGGTCAAAGTTCCGGGCCTCGCCAATTTCTGGATCCCGCCAATCCGCAACCGGATTGACATGCTGGCGACCGGGATCAAGAGCCCGGTCGGAATCAAGGTTGCAGGGTCGAACCTTGCCGAAATTGACCGCACCTCAAAGCGGATCGAGCAGGTGGTCAAGACCGTGCCGGGGGTCGCCTCGGCGCTGGCCGAGCGGCTCACCGGCGGGCGCTATATCGATGTCGATATCAATCGCGCTGCCGCTGCGCGTTTCGGCCTCAACGTGACCGATGTTCAGGCGGTGGTCTCGGGCGCGATCGGCGGAGAGAATATCGGCCAGACGGTCGAGGGGTTGGCGCGCTATCCGATCAGCGTGCGCTACCCCCGCGAAATCCGCGACAGTCTCGATGACATCATCAATCTCCCGGTCCTTACGCCATCACGGCAGCAAATCACGCTGGGCACCGTTGCCGATGTCCGGATCAGTGACGGCCCGCCGATGCTCAGAAGCGAGAATGGCAGGCCCGTCACCTGGATCTATGTCGATGGGCGCGGGCGTGATCTCCAGACCCTGGTAGGGGACATCCAGTCGGCGATTACACGCGAGGTCAAACTCCCGCCCGGGATCAGCGTCTCCTACACCGGCCAGTTCGAGTTCCTGGTGCGCGCGACCCAGCGCATGAAGCTCGTCGTGCCAGTCACGCTCGCGGTCATCTTCGCGCTACTTTACCTGACCTTCCGCCGCTGGGACGAAGCCTTGCTCATCATGGGCACGCTGCCGTTCGCGCTGACTGGCGGGCTGTGGCTGCTGTACCTGCTGGGCTACAACCAGTCGGTCGCTACCGGCGTCGGGTTTATCGCGCTGGCAGGCGTGTCGGCCGAGTTCGGCGTGGTGATGCTGATCTATCTCAAGCATGCGCTCGAAACCCGCGAGGACGACGATGTCGCGGCGGCCGTGCGCAAAGGTGCGCTGCTGCGCGTCCGGCCCAAGGCGATGACGGTCGCAGTTATCCTTGCTGGGCTTTTCCCGATCCTTGTTGGCACCGGCACCGGTTCCGAGGTGATGAGCCGGATCGCTGCACCAATGGTCGGCGGGATGCTGACTGCGCCGCTCTTGTCGATGCTGATCATTCCGGCCGCCTATCTGCTGATGCGCCGGAAGCGCACCTTGAATACTCAACCCGAAGGAGAAGTGAGATGAAGAAATCCCTGATGATGGCCTCCAGCCTCGCGCTCGTTGCCGCGCTTTTCGGCTGCAACAAGCAGCCCGAAGCTAGTAAGCCCGGGCTGGACAGTAGCACTGCTGCTGGCAACATGTCCGAAATGGCCATGCCGGTGACTATGAAGCACGGTAACGGCGTCGGAACGGTAACAGCAATCGATCCTGCCAAGGGCACGGTCACGCTCGACCATGGTGATATTACCGAGCTGAAATGGCCTGCTATGAAAATGGGCTTCTTCGCCAAACCCGAAGTGCTTGTCGGCATCAAGGTTGGCGAAAAGGTCGATTTTGAGATCGACTGGGATGGAAAGGCTGGGACAGTTTCGCGCATGAAGAAAGTGGAAAACTGATCGACATCGTCACGCATCCGCCAAATCGCAAGCACCACACCAGACCGCTCGTTCTGTCGGGATGAGCGGGCTCGGGTTCGATTGCTCGGAGAATTTGACATCCCGTCCCGCCCTATAGACTGTTGCATGCTAATTTTAGGGGGCGATCCGAAGTGCATGGAGCACCGACAAGTTGGCGATGGCATCCAGCCTATCACGAACTTCGTGACGGCAAGCGAAATGGCACTTGCAATGCTCGGCTGAACCCAGCGCGTTGAATTTCCAGAGTTTGAAACGCCGCGCCGCTTTGCTCGTGTAGGTATTTTCCGAAACTAGCGTTGCCGTTTCCCCAAGGCCACTAGGGGACGCGAGGAATCAGTTCGGCATGGCAAATAGTAGCGACGTAATTATAACCCGGTCGGGTTGCATGTTTAATGTCCGCCCCGTGCGCGCAGATGACGAAGTAGCGCTCGCTGAATTTTTCAAACATGTGACGCCCGAGGACATGCGCTTCAGGTTTCTAACTGGCCTCAAAGAAGTTGGGCATGAGCGCCTCGCTGCGATGACCAATGTCGATCACCATCAGACTGAAAACTTCCTCGCCTTCGTCGACAATGAAACCGAAATTATTGCGACCGCCATGCTCGCGTGCGACGCCGATCTCATACGCGGCGAAGTCGCGATAGCGACACGTTCCGATTTCAAGCATGACGGCGTAAGTTGGGAATTGTTGAAGCACGTCACGCGCTATGCGCAAGCCATCGGCGTCAAGACAATCGAGTCGATTGAATCGCGCGAAAACTACGCTGCTATCGAGCTTGAGCGCGAAATGGGGTTTACGGCGACGAGCTATCCCGGTGACCCAACTCTGATGCTCCTCCAGCGAACACTCGGCACAGACTAATGCCCAAGTCGCACGCTCCGGTGCGCGTCGCGGTGTTTGGCACTAAACCCTATGACCGGCATTACCTTGAAGCGGCCAGTGCGGGCTTCGACCATCAGCTGACTTATTTCGAACCGCGCCTTGATGAAACGACCACCGCTCTCGCCGCCGGATTTGAAGCTGTGTGTGTGTTTGTGAACGACACTCTGAACGAGGCAGTGTTGGCGGTACTGCACAAGTCCGGAACGCGGATCGTCGCTTTGCGCTGTGCGGGTTACAACAACGTGGATCTGCGCGCAGCGGGGCGGCTGGAGATGGTCGTGGTGCGCGTGCCTGCCTATTCACCTAATGCTGTTGCCGAGTTCACCGTCGGCCTGATTCTGACGCTTGAGCGTAATATCCACCGCGCCTGGGCGCGAGTGCGCGACAATAATTTCGCGCTTGAAGGGCTGATCGGTCGGAACCTGTTTGGCCGCACGATCGGTGTGATCGGGACGGGTCGGATCGGGAAGCTGGTAGCGAAGACGTTCGGCCAAGGTTTTGGCTGTGAAGTGTTGGCGAGCGATCTCGTGCATGATGACGCGCTGATCGCTGCTGGGGTGCGCTATCTTGATCCAAAGGAGTTGTTCGCGCAGGCGGACATCATCACGCTTCATTGCCCGCTGACGCCGAAGACCCGTCATATCGTCAACGCCGACGCAATCGCAAAGCTGCGAGCAGGCGCTATGATCGTCAACACCAGCCGGGGCGCGTTGATCGATACCAAGGCCCTGATCGAAGGGCTCAAGAGCCAGAAGATCGGCAGCGTCGCGCTCGATGTCTATGAGCAGGAGGCCGACCTGTTTTTCGAGGATCTCTCAAATGAGATTATCGGTGATGATGTTTTCCAACGTCTCCTGACCTTCCCCAATGTGCTGGTCACCGGCCATCAGGCGTTCCTCACCGAAGAAGCGCTGGCCGCGATCGCTGAGACCACACTCCAGAGCATTGCCGATGCCTTAGCGGGCAGGCCGCTTAAATTCCGGATTGGTGCTGAATATGAAGCAGAAAAAAACGGC
>JANLQQ010000094.1:0-1725 GCA_031367905.1 Novosphingobium sp. | reverse complement strand
AGCACCTGTGCTTCGGCCTGCGGATAGGTCTTCGACTTGGCCGCAGCGGCCGGCGTAACCGCCAAGGCCAGTGCGGCTGGAACAAGTGTGACAAACAACAGCTGACGCATCTGAAAATCTCCGTATCCGGCTTGCCTTAAGCCCCGGCCTGCCGAAACAAAAGTGATCAGTAGTACCCCGCAAGGCAATCTTAACTTTGTTCGCTCTATAGACCATTGAATAGAATAGATAACAGGTTCGGGTCCAGATTTATGGTGAGCAAGCACGCGGTGCTCCGCACTGCGGTTCCGGCGGAATTGCGCGACTGGGTCGATAATCGGCTGATCAGCGCACATATCCGCATGGTCAGATCGATGGTGCTGGGCAGCATGCTCAATACCGCGATGATCGTGGTCGCCATTTACGGTGAGTTCCCGGTCTTCCACCTCGCCAGCTTTTTCGGCACCATGGCGGTCGCCTGCCTCCACCGGGCATGGCTGGCCCGCCGCATCGCGCGCGGCCGCCGCCAGCGCCGGACTGCAAAGATGCTGTTCGCCTTCCAGATCAACAGCCTGTGGTTGGGGCTCAATTTCGCTGGAGCAATGGCTTTCTGGCTGCCCTATCTCTCTCCAGGCTCGCAAATCCTGCTGGCGATCTGCGGCGTCACCCAGATCGCCACGGCGGCCTATACAGTGCGTACTCTGCCGCGTTCGGCGGCCATCTATATTACGACGCAGGCGCTGGGCCTAAGCTTCGGACTGGCCGCTCTGGGGAGCTGGTCTGCACTGGCCGCCATCGTCGTGTTGCTCGCTGCCAGCGGCTTGCTGATCCGGATGGCCTTTATCGCCCGGGATCTGTTCATTACCCGGATCTTGAGCGACCGCGAGCTGGCCGCTTCTGCCCGCACGGTCAGACTGCTGCTTAACGAATATGAGGAAAGCAGTTCCGACTGGCTGTTCGAGCTTGACCAGCATGGCCAGTTGCTCGGCGCCTCGGCTCGGTTCGCTCAAGCGGTTGGCGAAACTCCCAACGCACTGGTGGGGCGCACGTTCGAAAGCTTGTTTGAACCGGGACAAAGCCGGGAGACACTGGTCGAGGCCCTCGCCCAGCACCGCGCGCTGCGCGATGAGGTGCTGCCGCTGGCCGGACGCGCCAACTGCTGGTGGTCGATCAGTGGCCGGCCCTGCTACCACTCGAACGAGGACGACCGGGTTGCCTTTCGCGGGGTGATTGCAGACGTTACCACCCAGCATCTGGCCGAAAGCCGGGTTCATCACATGGCGCATTACGATGCTTTGACCGGCCTGCCCAACCGCGCCTTGTTTAACCAGTCGCTCGGCGAACTGCTCGATGAGCCCGATGAAAACGCCAATCTGGCCCTGATACTGATCGACGTCGATCACTTCAAACTGGTCAACGACATGTACGGCCACCCCACCGGCGATGCTTTTCTGCGCGCAATTGCCGAGCGGATCTCGGCGACGGTCGAAGACAGCGGCCTGGGCGGGACGCAGCAGCTGGTAGCGCGGTTGAGCGGCGATGAGTTCGCAATCGTTGTAACGGGTGACAGTGCCTGCGATCACGGCGTGCGGCTGGCTGAGCTTTTGATCGAAGTTATGCGGATCCCGATCGTGATCGAGGGTCACGAGTTGAGCAACGGCTTCAGCATCGGCATCGCGCTTGCCCCGCAGCACGCCGCGCTGAAGCAGCAGCTGGTCTCCAATGCCGACATGGCGCTTTACGCCG
>JANLQQ010000041.1:0-13233 GCA_031367905.1 Novosphingobium sp. | reverse complement strand
GCCCGAATCCGCCACCATCGCTGCCAGCTGCTGCGGGCTGGCGCTGGTGGTGAGCGGCGCAGCGCAGCCTCCGGCGCGGATCGCGGCCAGGAACACCAGCGCGTATTGGACGGTCGATGTGCCAAGGATGGCCACGGCCTGACCGCGCTCCAGCCCATCGGCCTGAAGCCTCGCCGCTATCCGTTCGACCAGATCTGCGGTCTCGCGCCAGCTTAGCCGGGTAGTGCCGTCATCGAGTGCCGGCGCATCTCCGCGATACTCCCCCCAGGCGGCGACAAGCCCCGGAAAAGTACCAAACTCTGCCGCTAACTGCACTGATGGATCTTCAATCATAACCAATTCTTACCACTTCCCTAGCAAGTGAGTTGCAAATAATGCAACATCTGTCCCGGCCTTTGCACGTGTAATCTCTACCAGAATAGTTATGTTGCAAATGCGAACTGATTTCGCAATCGCAACAGGAGACTACCCATGCGCAGCATCGCCCTTATCGTGCTGCCGATCATCGCCGCGGTATTTACCAGCGGCCTGATGTTCACCGCCACGCTTGCCTGATTTTTGGCACCTGATTTCAGGCACCTGAGCGCCGCGGTAACGGCACACCCCAACAACAACGCAGCCACCGCTCTCACCAGTGCGGTGGCCGTTGTCGTGTGGCGCGCCTATTTGCTCGACAGGACCTTCACCAGGTCAAACAGATAGTCACGCCCTTGATAGAGCGAGCGCACTTCAAGCCGTTCGTTGAGGCCATGCGCCCCGTTGCCGTCGGGATCGCCCCATTCGCCCGGCACACCATAGGTTGGAATGCCCACCGCAGCCAGATAGACCCCGTCGGTCGCCCCGGTCGACATCGTCGGGATCACCGGCACGCCAGGGAAATGTTTGGCCACCAGCTGCTCCATCGGGCCAACGATTTTCGGGTCCATTGGCGGCGCTTTGGCGATCGGCTTGCCCCGCAGTTTCTGCTCCAGCTTGATCGCTGGATTGCCAATCGCGCGCATTAGCATGGCCTCGGTCTCGTCAGCGGTGCGGCCCGGAAACATGCGACAATTGACGTTTGCACTGACACTTTGCGGCAGGGCATTTTGCGCATGGCCGCCCTGGATTAGTGTGGCTACGCAAGTCGTGCGCAGCATCGAATGAAACATCTTGTCGGTATTAACCAAGGCTTCGGCCGCCTTGTCGCCCGGGTTGGCGGCCAGCGCGGCCATGGCCTTGCCCATCGCATCGGGCCGGATGGCCCCGGCCCGGGCAAAGAAGGCGCGGGTGGTGTCGTTAAACTCCAGCGGCGACTCGAAGTCGCGAAGCTTCGTCAAGGCGTCGCTCATCACGTAGATCGCGTTGTCGCGAACCGGCTGGGAGCTATGTCCGCCAGGGTTGGTCGCGGTCAGCGTGAAGTCCTGGTAGGCCTTTTCACCAACCTGGATCGACTGCACCACCAGTCTGCCCTTGCCGTCAGTCAAGCCGCCCCCGCCCTCGTTGAGAGCATATTCGGCATCAATCAGCTGGCGCCGGTTCTTGGTCAGCCACTCCGCCCCATTGAACGCGCCCGAGGATTCCTCGCCGCAAGTCAGCGCCAGCTTGATGGTCCGCTTGGGCTTGTAGCCCATTTTGGCGAAGCGGATCAGCGTGTCAGTCCAGATCGCCGCTTGCGATTTATCATCGGCAGTGCCGCGAGCGTAAAAATAGCCGCCTTCCTCGATCAGGGTGAAGGGATCGCGGGTCCAGTCCTCGCGCCTGGCTTCGACCACATCGATATGGGCCAGCAGCAGGATCGGCTTGAGCTTTTTCGAGGTTCCGGGGTAAACCGCAACCAGCCCGCCATCCTTGGGGTGTTCGCTGGTGAAGAATACGTTCACCCGATCAGCCGGCATCCCGGCCGCCTGCAGCCGTGCAGCCATCCGTTCTGCCGCCAGCGTGCAGCTACCGGATGATAGCGTGGTATTGGTTTCGACCAGCTCCTTGTAAAGCGCCCGAAAGCTTACCTGATCGGGGCGGAGCGGGATCGGTGAAACCGAAGTTTGCGCCTGCACCTGCCCCGCCAATAGCGATGCCCCAAGCAATGCGCCGATCAAATTCCTCATTCCTGCCTCCTGAAGCTACAATTGCCGGGTTTGAGCAGGATTTCCCTGTGGATGGAAGGGGGAGAAATGGGTTCCGAAAACGCGGCGGAGTGCCTATATGCTGGGCATGGCCGATACACCCGAAAACACTCCCGACAGCATTCCCGTAAATATCCCCAACGCCAATGCTTATGGCGCGGATCAGATCAAGGTCCTCAAGGGCCTCGATGCGGTGCGCAAACGGCCGGGTATGTATATCGGTGATACCGACGATGGCTCGGGGCTGCACCACATGGTGTTCGAAGTTTCGGACAATGCGATCGACGAGGCGCTAGCCGGGCACTGCGATCTGGTCACGATCGAGCTCAACCCCGATGGCTCGGTTTCGGTCGAGGACAACGGTCGCGGCATCCCGACCGGGATTCATGCCGAGGAAGGCGTTTCGGCCGCCGAAGTGATCATGACCCAGCTTCATGCGGGCGGAAAGTTTGAAAACACCTCTGACGACAACGCCTACAAGGTTTCGGGCGGCCTCCACGGGGTGGGCGTCTCGGTGGTCAATGCGCTGTCCGAATGGCTGGAACTGACAATCTGGCGCGACGGCGAAGAGCATTGGATGAAGTTCGCCCACGGCGATGCGGTGGCACCGCTGCGCGTGGTTGGCCCCGCGCCTGCCAATGAAATCGGGGGGACCAAGAAGGGCACCCGCGTCACCTTCATCGCCTCGACCGACACGTTCAAGAATGTGCTGGAGTTCGATTTCGAAAAGCTCGAGCATCGCTACCGCGAGCTCGCCTTCCTTAATTCGGGCGTCCACATCCTGCTCCGCGACAAGCGCCATGAAGAGATCAAAGAGCATGATTTGTTTTACGAAGGCGGGATCGGCGCCTTCGTCAGCTATCTCGATCGCAACAAGGTGCCGCTGCTACCCGAACCGGTGGCCATCGCCTCTGAACGCGATGGTATCGCGATCGAAGTCGCGCTGGAATGGAACGACAGCTATTACGAAAACGTCCTGTGCTTCACCAACAACATCCCGCAGCGCGATGGCGGCACGCATCTGGCCGCCTTCCGCGCCGCGCTGACCCGTACGCTCAACAATTACGCTGAAAAATCGGGGATGATGAAGAAGGAAAAGGTCACGCTGACCGGCGATGACATGCGCGAGGGGCTGACCGCGATTGTCTCGGTCAAGCTGCCCGACCCCAAATTCTCTTCGCAAACCAAAGACAAGCTGGTCTCATCCGAAGTGCGCCAGCCGCTCGAAAGCCTGATGGCCGACCGGATGAGCGATTGGCTGGAGGAAAACCCCGCCAATGCCCGCGCCGTGATCGGCAAGATCATCGATGCTGCCGCTGCCCGCGAAGCGGCCAAGCGCGCGCGTGAGCTGACCCGGCGCAAGGGGGCGATGGATATCGCCAGCCTGCCGGGTAAGCTCGCCGATTGCCAAGAACGCGATCCCGCCAAGTCGGAGCTGTTTCTGGTCGAAGGCGATTCGGCCGGCGGTTCGGCCAAGCAGGGGCGTGACCGGCATTATCAGGCGATCCTGCCGCTCAAGGGCAAGATCCTCAACGTCGAACGCGCCCGGTTTGACCGGATCATTTCATCGAAGGAAGTCGGCACGCTGATTCAGGCGATGGGCACCGGGATCCGCGACGAGTTTAACCTTGAGAAGCTGCGCTACCACAAGATCGTGATCATGACCGACGCCGATGTTGACGGTGCGCATATCCGCACGCTGCTACTGACCTTCTTCCACCGCCAGATGCCCGACATCATCCGCGCCGGGCACCTCTTCATCGCACAGCCGCCGCTGTACAAGGTCGCCAAGGGCCGCTCGGAAGTTTACCTGAAGGATAATGACGCGCTTGATCGCTATCTGGTCGAGGCTGGCCTTGCGGGCCGGATTCTGGAAACGGCCGGCGGCGCGCGCGGCGGCGCCGAGCTGGCCGGGTTGGTCGAGCACGCGCGGCGGATGCGCAGCCTGATGGGCTTTGTCCCGCGCCGCTACGCTCCGGCGATTGTCGAGGCGCTGGCGCTGGCCGGCGTGCTCAATCCCGACATGGCCGCAGGCCGGCGCGAAGAAGCGCTGGTCAAAGCTGCAACCTGGCTCAATGTCGGTGACCGCGAGGCGAAATGGACCGCATCAATCAGCGAGGAAGGCAACGTTACGGTCCAGCGGCTGTGGCGCGGGGTGACCGATTACCATGTGATCGAGGCGGCCTTCCTGACCAGCGCCGAAGCGCGCAAGCTGGCGCGATTGTCCGGCGAACAGGCCGAAGTCTATGCCTCCACGACCCATCTGGTGAAAGCCGGGGCCGAAGTGGAAGTGCCTGAGGCAGGGGTTGCGGACGAGGACGGCGAAGAAGAAACCGAAGTCGTGGCCACCCGCCCCAGCGCCAATGCGGGCGGGATCACCCGCCCGTCGGAGCTGCTCGATGCGGTACTGGCGATTGGCCGCAAGGGCCTCTCGATCTCACGCTACAAGGGACTTGGCGAAATGAACGCCGAGCAGCTGTGGGAGACCACCCTCGACCCCGAAAACCGCGCGCTGCTGCAGGTCAAGGTCGAGGACGCTGACGTGACCGATGAAATCTTCACCCGCCTGATGGGCGACATCGTCGAACCGCGCCGCGAGTTCATCCAGGAGAACGCGCTGAATGTTGCCAATCTGGATGTTTGAGGGGGCGGAGAAGTGCTGGGGCCGCTTCCAGCCGAGGCCGCGTGCGCGGCGTAACCGGGCTTATCCGAGAGGTTCTCAGAACTCTGCTTATTCTCCTTCCAGGTGCGCCTTCATCGTTGCCATCCCTGCGGCCATCAAGGGTGAAAAGGCCTCGGTAAGTTCGGCAGGAAGGACATCTGCAGTCCAAGTGACGCGAGAACCACCCTCAGCGTCAAAGACCTGCATTGCGCCATTGTGATGTTCCACGCTGGTGATTGACCAAACCAAGCGCCGCCGCTGATCGTCGATTGAAACAATTGCTTCGTCCAGTACGGCACCGCTCGCGAAAGTAACACGGCGCGTAGGCGTTGCGGTATGTGTCAGCATTTCTGTTGCCACGACGAACCCGGGCACAAGCCGGATGTGCAGATGGCCAACATCCCGAATTGCTTCCCACACCTTCTCGACAGGTAGTTTTATCATAATTTCGTGGTGAATTGTTGGCATCGTTAATTTCCCCTGGGTTGAACCATTGCGCTGTTCAAGCAAAATTGATCATGCCGCCCGCAGCCCCTTCACCCCAATCGCCCCGCGATCCGCTGCGGACAGCCCATCGAACATCGCATCGATGATCCGGGCGAGCTTTTGCTCGCTCAGCTTGGGCATGATCAGTTCCATCACCGCGATGTTGCAATAGGTGTTGACCATCTGGTTGACCAGGCTGAGCGCCTCGTCCACCGACAAACCGACGAAATAGCCATCGGCCATCGCCTCGCCAATGATCCCCGAGAGATAGTGATCGCCAAGATCGATATAGCCGCGGATGACTTCAAAATGTTCGGTCCCAAGCTCGCAATAGGTGGCGAAGCCGACCGGATCGCGCTCCCACTCTGCTTTCATCCGCACGAACCGGCGGGCAAAGAATTCATACATCTTGCGGCGCGGCGGCAGGTCCGAGGCGACGACCTCTTCCATGATCGCCACCTTGGGCTGGAACCAGCGTTCGGCCACTGCCTCGATCAGCTGCTCCTTGCCTGCGAAGTAGCGATAAAGGTTGGCGGTGGACATGTTGGCACGGCTGGCCAGCTCGGTCATGGTCAGCGCGGCGCCGCCGCGCTCCTCGATGATTTCGATCACAATATCGATCAGCTGTTCGCGGCCGGCTTCAATATCAGTCTGGGGGCGAGCCATCGCTGTCTTCCTCATCGCTGGCAGGAATTGCTCATTTATGACTCTTTCCTCCATTTTTCAAGAAACTGTCTTATCCAAATGCAACACGCGCCCGAAAGAGCCGCCACACTTGCTCGCAGCGGCGCTTACGCTAGGATCGATCGATGAACTTCACTCGCTTTGCCGCTCTACTCCTGCCCCTGCTGGCCGCCGCCTGCGCCGCGCCGATGGCCAGCCGCGCGCCGGTTACCGTGGGGATCCTCGCGATCAACGATTTCCATGGCGCGCTGGAGCCGCCCAAACAGTCAATTGTGGTGCCCGATGGCAAGGGCGATGTCATCCTGGTGCCCGCCGGCGGCGCCGCCTGGCTGGCCAGCGCGATCGACAGCGTTCGTGCCAAATATCCCCATCATCTGACCGTTTCGGCGGGCGATCTGATCGGCGGCACACCGATAACCTCGGCGCTGTTCCTTGATGAGCCGGCGATTGGCGTGATGAACCGGATCGGGCTTGATTACAGCGCGGTCGGCAATCACGAGCTTGATTACGGCGTTGCAGAACTTCAGCGCAAACAAACCGGCGGCTGCGCCCAGTATGGCGCGCGCAAACCGTGTCAGGTCGAGCAATTCAAGGGAGCCAAATTCCCGTTCCTGGCCGGGAACACCTTCAAGCCGGACGGCAGCACCTTGTTCCCGGCTACCGGCTTGCGTAGCTTCGGTTCGGGCCGCCGCAAAGTCACCGTCGGGATCATCGGCCTGACGCTGAAAGACACCGGCGGGCTGCTCCCGCCCGAAGTGGCCAAGGGGCTGACCTTTGCCGATGAGGCCGATACCGCCAATGCGCTGGTGCCGGACCTCAAAGCCAAGGGCGCGGACGCGATTGTCCTGTTGATCCATCAGGGCGGACGTACCATGGGCGCACCGGGGCCGGACAGCTGCAACCAGCTGACCTATGAAATCGGCAAAATCCTCGACCGGCTCGATACGCGGATTGATGTGGTTGTGTCAGGGCATACCCACTGGGAATATGTCTGCGACTATACGGCCTACAATCCGGCCAAGCCGTTCCTGCTGACCAGCGCCGGGCTGTGGGGCAAGCTGGTGACCGACATCACGCTGGAGATCGATCCGGTGGCGGGCCGGGTGACAGCCAAGCGCGCGCATAATCTGATCGTCCAGTCGCCCAGCTATGCTGCTTCCACCTCAACCATCCAGAACACCGAGCTCTACCCCCGGTTCGAACCGCGCGCCGATATCGCCGAATATGTCGCGCGCTATGTTGCGGCTGCGGCCGATTATTCGTTGCGCAAGGTCGGCATGATCGCCGGACCGATCGACCGGGCGAGCGGGCCGCTTTCGAATACCGGTGGATCGCTCGGCATGCTGGTTGCCGACGCGCAGCTGGCCGCAACCGCCGGGGCAGGCGCACAGATCGCGCTGATGAACCCCTTTGGGGTGCGCCGGTCGCTGGCTGCAGCGCCTGACGGCAGCGTCACTTTCGGCGACATCTATGCCGTCCAGCCGTTTGGCAATGAGCTGGTGACGCAAAGCCTGAGCGGAGCCGAACTCAAGGACATCCTCGAGCAAGGCTTCGACACTGACGGCCCGGAGCAGATCCTCACGCCGTCAGTAGGCTTTGCTTATAGCTATGATCGCAGCCGGGCCATGGGATCGCGGATTTCCGGCATGACCTTGAACGGCGCGCCGATCGACCCGGCAGCAACCTATCGGGTTACCACCAACCAGTTCCTGGCCGATGGCGGCGACAGCTTCAGCAGGTTCGCGAAAGCACGCGGCCGGGTGAGCGGGATCAGCGATATTGCCGCGCTGGAGGCCTGGCTCAAAGCGGTCCCACCGCGCGCCGGACCAACCGAGGCGCGGACCACTGACCTGCGGCCCGAACTTAACCCCAATCGTGGCACCACCCCGCCGGGCCAGAAATACCGCTGATCTTCCGCCCAAAAAGGCAAGGGGCGACAAATCGCGCCGCCCCTTCCTGTAATCTGGCCTGTAATCTGGCCTGTAATCTGGCTTGAATAGGTGAAGGCTTACATCCCCGGAGTGGCCGGGCGGCTCCACATCTGATCGGCAGTGAAGCCGGTGCGGGGCGCATCCTTGTCGGCAATTTTGTAAATCGCACCATCGGCGATGGCATAAACGCCCTTGCCACCGGCTGCATCGAGCATGATGGTACTGCCATCCTTGTACCAGCTGAAAATGCCCGTCACGATCTTGCCATCGGCGTCGGTCCACTCATAGCTATCATCCGCGCCCAGCTTCAGAGTCGAAACCTTACCGTCAACGTTGGTTTGATTGTAGGTGCCGGCGTATTTCAGCGTGGTGCGGGCGTTGGCAGCGACTGCGGGCATGATGGGTGCTTCAGCCGCAGCGGCAGCTTCACTCTCAGCGGCAACCGGAGCAGCTTCTTTTTTGCAGGCCGAAACCATGGCCAGCGCGGCGAGCGGCAGGATCAAACGGCGCATCGGGAATCTCCTCAGAAAATTGCGACTATTGGTCACGGCACTACCGGACCGGATTTAGATTCTCACGTCACCTAAACGCCGATCCCGGCTTTTTGTTTCGGCGGTAGCGGGAAAAATCCTGAGGTCTTCGCAACATAATCAGCATAGCCGGGCCTCGTTTTGGCCAGGCCTTTTTCGAGCAGCGGCTTGCCTGACCATTTGGTAAGAGTGAAGGTCAGGAAAACCGGTCCGATCAGACTGGCCAGCGCCACGCCGTAACCGGCCTCTGCCGCAGCCAGCCAGATCCCCCACCACACGCAGGCATCGCCAAAATAGTT
Organism: Novosphingobium sp.; assembly: GCA_031367905.1. Taxonomy (GTDB): domain Bacteria; phylum Pseudomonadota; class Alphaproteobacteria; order Sphingomonadales; family Sphingomonadaceae; genus Novosphingobium. The sequence continues at coordinate 4,539 of JANLQQ010000041.1, read as the reverse complement.
GGGGTGGCGGGTATAGCGCCATAGCCCGCTATCGAGCACCTTGCCCTTGCTGGCGGGATCGGCGCGGAATGCCTTGAGCTGCGCATCGCCAACCGTCTCGAACACCATACCGGCCGCCCACAGCGCCAATCCGGCCCAGGCAAGCGGCCCAAGCGGTGCAGGCGCATAGCTGGCGAGTATACCGAGCTGGGCCGGCAGGCAGGTGATGAACAGCAGCACAGCTTGCGGAGCGAACACCGCCGTCAGCGCGGCGCGGGCGTAGCGTCCTTGCTCCTTCGCTTTGCCGAGCATCCGGGCATAGCGCGGATCCTCGCCGCTCGCTCGCCAGCGGGTGTAGAGATGCAGCCCGAGCCTGAGCCCCCAGATCAGCGCCATCGCGGCGATCAGAGTCGCACGCGGGCCGGGATCGGCCAACTGCGCCCAGCTCACCGCGGCGAGCAGCGCCATGCCAGCGCCCCACACCGCATCGATGAACGACACATCGCCAATCCGCGCGGCGACTTGCCACAGCACCAGCAGCACCGCCGTAATCACTGCGGCGTTGAACAATAGAGCCTCAACCATCCTTGCCATCCCCCAACATCACGCTGAAATCGGTAATCGCCCAGTGCGGATTGCGCGGGGCAGAACTGCGATAGAACTCGACGATCCTGGCCATATCGGCCTTGTAATCCCCGGTTGGCATGATCGCCGGACCAAGCCCGCCGAGCTTCTTTTTGTAATCCATTATCCCGATCACCAGCGGCACGCCTGCTTCGCGGGCAATGTGGTAGAACCCGGTCCGCCATTGATGCACTGCGCTGCGGGTTCCCTCGGGCGCGATCACCAGCATGAACTCCTTGCGGCGCTTGAATTCATCGACCATCGCCTGAACGTAATTGCCCCGCGAAGTGCGATCGATCATGACCCCGCCCAAATCGAACAAGAAGCGCCGCAGCGGCCACCGGAACAGGCTAGTCTTGGCCATGAAGTGGGCTTTGAGATCAAGATCGGCGAGCAAGCCGAGCAGATTGACGAAATCCCAGTTCGAAGTGTGCGGCACCGCGATGATCACGCAGCGGCGGTCCGCCGGCGCATCGCCTGCCGCCTTCCACCCGCGGAGCCGGTAGAACGTCACCAGCACCCAGCGCGCGATGCGTGACAGCAGCGCGGGGGCCGGGTCTTGATAGTCTTGCATGCGAACTCCCGTAATTTGCGGAGGAGTTTAGCAGTTTGTCTGGTGAAAGCGAGGGGGTGTGACTACTTCTTCGGGCATCCGTCCGGCTCAACCGTCCACATCGCGTTGGCCACTTTCCATTTCCCGTCGGTTTTCACTAGATCGAAAACATCGACGCCGCAGTGCGACCGCTTGCCATTGATATCGAACGAGTATGGCGCCCAGAAAACCGCGATTCCGCCGTGAACCAAAATTTTGGGCTTCCAATATTGCTCGTGTAGCCGGTTCTTCTCAGCCCTGACCCGATTGACCCAGTCTGCATTGCTGCGGCTGGTCAGCTTCATGACACCGTCCGCTCCATGGGCCTGGCGAAACGTCATGCCATCGACCAACTGGCTTGCGGCAAATGCATCGGCGTCGTTCGCATTGAGGGCCGCCAGCCATTGATCGACCGCAGCTTTGACATCAGCCCGATCATCAGCATGAGCCATAGTCGGGGTTACAAGCAGCAGCGCCGCAAGGGTGATGATTTTACGCATGGCCAGTCCCCTCACATCCTGAACACCCCAAACGCCGGACGGTCCGGGAACGGTGCCTCAAGCGCCGCCGCCAAAGCCAGCCCTAGCACGTCGCGGGTTTGCGCCGGGTCGATCACGCCGTCGTCCCACAACCGGGCGGTGGCGTGGTAGGGGTTGCCTTCGTCTTCGTATTTCTGCCGGATCGGGGCCTTGAACGCCTCGGCCTCTTTGGCTGTCCAGCTTTCCGCATCGCGGTGGACTGTCGCCAGCACGCTCGCCGCCTGTTCGCCGCCCATCACTGAAATCCGCGAATTGGGCCAGCTGAACAGGAAGCGCGGGCTGTAGGCACGACCGCACATGCCGTAATTGCCCGCGCCAAAGCTGCCGCCGATCAGCACGGTCAGCTTTGGCACGGTGGCAGTAGCGACTGCGGTGACCAGCTTGGCGCCGTGTTTGGCGATCCCTTCGGCCTCATATTTGCCGCCGACCATGAAACCCGAGATGTTCTGGAGGAACAGCAGCGGGATCTTGCGCTGGCAGGCCAGCTCGATGAAATGCGCGCCTTTGACCGCGCTTTCGCTGAACAGCACACCGTTGTTGGCCAGGATCGCCACCGGCATCCCCCAGATATGGGCGAAGCCGCAGACCAGCGTGCTGCCATAGAGCGCCTTGAACTCGTGAAATTCGCTGCCATCGACCAGCCGGGCGATCACTTCGTGGACTTCATAAGGCGCGCGGACATCGTCGGGCACAACGGCGTAAAGCTCCTCCGCATCATATTTCGGCGCGCGCGGTTCCTTGAGCGGAAGGCCATGCTGATGCCTTGGGCCAAGGTGGCTGACGATATCGCGGACGATGGTCAGCGCGTGTTCGTCGTTCTCGGCCAGATGATCGACCACGCCGGACTTCTTGGCATGAAGCTCGCCCCCGCCCAGATCCTCGGCGCTGATTTCCTCACCCGTCGCGGCCTTGACCAGTGGCGGCCCGGCGAGGAAGATCGTGCCCTGCCCGCGCACGATCACGCTCTCGTCCGACATCGCCGGGACATAAGCCCCGCCCGCGGTGCAGCTTCCCATCTCGCAAGCAATCTGGGGGATGCCCTTGGCGCTCTTATTGGCCTGATTGTAGAAGATCCGCCCGAAGTGATCGCGATCCGGGAAGACCTCGCTCTGGTGCGGCAGATTGGCCCCGCCGCTATCGACCAGATAGATGCACGGCAGCTGATTGGCCTCGGCAATTTCCTGCGCGCGCAGGTGCTTTTTGACCGTCATCGGATAATAGGTGCCGCCCTTCACCGTCGCATCGTTGCACACGATCATGCACATCCGCCCCGATACCCGTCCGATCGCAGTGATGATCCCGGCGCCGGGGATCTCGCCCTCATACATGTCGCAGGCGGCCAATTGTCCCAGTTCGAGCAAGGGCGAGCCGGGATCGAGCAAGCGTTCCACCCGCTCACGCGGCAGCAGCTTGCCGCGCGAAGTATGCCGCTCGCGCGATTTGGCGTTACCGCCCAGCGCCGCTTCGGCCACCTTGGCGCGCAGCTCTTCGGCGAGGGCGCGGTTATGCGCGGCGCGGGCCTGCGCTTGCGGATCGTCAGGGTTGAGCGAGGTGGGGAGGACTGGGGCTGACATTTCTAAACACCCAAAAGAGCAAGAAGACCCGCTGCCGAAAGCAGGGGCCAGCCCACATGTTTTCCGCGCGTGACAATGGCATCGAAGACGCCGGCAATCAGCCATGCCGCTCCAGTGACCCTGACCAGTTGCACTGGAGCACCGGGCCAGGCGACCAGCAGTGCCGTCACGGCCATCAGGACACTGGTATAATGCCAGGCAAAGCGCACGAGCATCGACCGGTATCCGGTGAGAAGGTCGATATCGCGTGCCAGCAGCGGCGTGATCAGGCGCCTTTCGCCCATCACTGAATGAGCAATGGCAGTAAGGATCATCACCGCCGCAGACAATTGTAGCAAGTTCATCATGCTGCTCCGATCAATTCGCGCCCGATCAACATCCGCCTAATCTCATTCGTCCCCGCGCCGATGTCGAGCAGCTTGGCATCGCGTAAGAAACGTTCGACCGGCCAATCCTTTGTATAGCCTGCCCCGCCCAGCGCCTGCACCGCCTCGCCCGAAACGCGAAACGCATTCTCGCTCGCCAGCAGGATCGCGCCCGCCGCGTCGAACCGCGTGGTCTGGCCGGCATCACACGCCCGCGCTACCGCATAGACGTAGGCCCGGGCCGATTGCAGTGCGACATACATGTCCGCGACCTTGGCCTGCATCAGCTGGAACGCGCCGACCGGCTTGCCGAACTGTTTGCGCTCCCGCAGGTACGGAATGACCGTATCGAGGCAGGCCTGCATGATCCCGAGCTGCAAGCCGGACAGCACCACCCGTTCATAATCCAGCCCCGACATCAGCACGCCGACCCCGCCGTGGAGCGGCCCCATGATATTTTCTTCGGGCACATGGCAATCATCGAACACCAGCTCTGCTGTGGGGCTGCCGCGCATCCCCATCTTGTCGATCTTCTGGCCGATCGAGAAGCCATCCATGTCCTTTTCGATCAGGAAGGCGGTGATCCCGCGGCTGCCATCTCCGGTCTTCGCATAGACCACCAAAGTATCAGCATAGGTCGCATTGGTGATCCAGAACTTGGTGCCGTTCAGCACAAAGCCGCCCTGCACCGCCTAGGCTTTCAATTTCATCGAGACGACGACTGAGCCAGCGCCTGCCTCCGACATCGCCAGGCTGCCGACATGTTCGCCGCTGATCAATCCGGGGAGGTATTTCGCCTTCTGTTCGTCGGTTCCCCAGCGGCGGATCTGGTTGATACAGAGGTTGGAATGCGCGCCGTATGACAG
>JANLQQ010000015.1:0-5221 GCA_031367905.1 Novosphingobium sp. | reverse complement strand
GCAGCTGCTGGGGCGCAAGCTGGAAGGCACCGATCTTGCGCTTACTACGCTGATCGCCGATGAAGTTGATCGGATCGCCAAGCTGATTGACCAGATGCAGTCACTCAGCAGCCGCACCCCGCAGGTTTTGGCACCGTGCAATCTTCATGAAGCGATCCGCCGCGCCCGTGCAGTTATTGACGCAAGTGGAAACGCGACGCTCGTTATCGAGGAGTTCGATCCCTCGCTTCCGCAGGTGCTCGGCAATGTTGATGCACTGGTACAGGTGTTGATCAATCTGCTCGCCAATGCCAGCGAGGCCTGCCGCAACAGCGCGCAGCCGCAGGTGGTGGTTCGCACCCGGTTTGCCAGTGGCCTCCAGCTCCAGCCCTCAGCTGAGGGCAAGCCGGTACGTCTGCCAATCGAGCTGCGCGTTTCGGATAATGGTCCGGGGATCGATCCGGCTATGCGTGATCATGTTTTTGAGCCGTTCGTGACGACCAAGAAGAGCGGGCAGGGGCTTGGCCTGGCCCTCGTTCGCCGGCTCGTAAGGGATATGAACGGCCGGGTTGGCCATGACCGTGACGACGCCGGGAAATGGACACACTTTCGCGTTCACTTGCCGATGGCCAGTGAAGTTCGCCGCCCGAATCAGGACCGACTGACATGAATGTGCTGCTGGTCGAAGACGACGAAACCATCGCCATCGTCATCACTGCGGCTTTGGAGGCGGAAGGCTTTCCAGTGACTCGCTGTGACAGCATTGCAGGCCGCGATCGCCTGCTCGGCCAGAAGGAGTTCTCGGCGCTGGTCACCGATGTGATGCTGACTGATGGTGACGGGATCGAGAGTTTGGGCCGGGTACGAAAGCAGTTTCCACAGTTGCCGATCATCATCCTCTCGGCGCAGAACACGCTCGATACGGCGGTGCGCGCCAGTGACACCGGTGCGTTTGAATATTTTCCCAAACCATTCGACATCGACGAGCTGGCCCGCACAGTCCGCCAGGCGATCGGGATCGGTGCACGAGATGTTGTCACAGAGGATGAGCCGCCACCGGTGGGGCTGCCACTGGTTGGCCGCAGCGCGCCGATGCAAGCGGTTTACCGGATGATCACGCGGGTGTTGCGCAATGATCTGACAGTCCTGGTTCTGGGCGAAAGCGGCACCGGCAAGGAATTGGTAGCCGAAGCGATTCACCAGCTTGGCGCGCGGCAAGCTGGGCCATTTGTTGCGGTCAATACCGCTGCGATCCCCGCCGAATTGATCGAAAGCGAACTGTTCGGCCATGAAAAGGGCGCCTTCACCGGCGCTGTTGCGCGGCATATCGGCAAGTTTGAGCAATCCACCGGGGGGACATTGTTCCTGGATGAAATTGGCGACATGCCAATGCAGGCCCAGACCCGGTTGCTCAGGGCATTGCAATCAGGCCGGATCCGCCGGGTCGGCGGGCGTGAGGAAGTGGCGATCGATACGCGGATTATTGCTGCCACCAATCGCGATCTTGAACCGATGATCGCGGCCGGGACTTTTCGTGAGGATCTTTACTATCGGCTCAATGTGGTGCCGATTACGCTTCCGGCTCTGCGGGAACGCGCCTCGGATATTCCGGCGCTTGCCCGCCATTTCCTGATCCTCGCCGCCGCAGAGGGTTTGCCGCGCCGCCAGCTTACTCTCGATGGAGCGGAGTTGCTGGCGCGCCAGTCGTGGCGCGGGAACGTGCGCGAGCTGCGCAACTTTATTTACCGCCTGGCCCTGCTTGCCCGCGAAGAAATTGTCGACGCAGCAGCCCTTGCGCCACACCTTGTGCAAATTACGCGGCCGGACAGTGACGGCGAGGGCAGTGCCGGCCTCGATCATGCCGTAAAACGGTGGCTTGAAGCAGAACGTCCCGTCTCTGGCACGGTCTATGACAGCGCCTTGGCCGCATTCGAGCGGCCGCTGTTCAGCGAAGTGCTTAAAGTAACCGGCGGCAATCAGCTGCGGGCGGCTCAAATGCTTGGAATTAATCGCAACACTTTGCGTAAACGCCTGTCTGAACTGGCGATTGATCCGGAAGATTGTGCCCGCCTGGGTTAAGGGCAAAAGCCCTTGCAAAAGGGCAACAGTAGTGTTGTAAGCTGGCAACGATGAATTCTACGCGCACTCAAGCCTGGCCGCGCTGGTGGCGGCGCATCCAGATCGGCGCTCGCCGGGCGAATTTCTTTGCCGTGATGGAAATCGTTGCGGTTCTGGCTTTCCTGATCATGACGGCGACGACCTGGATTGCGGTCAGCGCCCAATCGAAAAAGGGACAGCTGCTCCCTTCCGATCTCACCGCGACACTGCTGATCGGGACACTCGTCCCGGCGATGGCGATCCTGGTCTTGCTCGGCCGGCGCCTGGCCCTGCAGCGCGCAGCGGAAAATGTCGGGGGTACCGGGCGCCTTCACGTTCGCCTGGTCTTCCTGTTTTCGATGATCTCGGCCGTACCGACGCTGATGTTGGTGATTTTCGCCTCGTTCCTGTTTCAGTCAGGCGTCGAGTTCTGGTTCTCGGATAATTCGCGCGGGATGCTGGAAAACGCCAACAAGCTGGCGCGTGGTTATTATGAGCAGACCCAGCGAGATATGGAATATGAATCGCTGGCCATGGCCGGAGACTTGCGCGATTTCCTCAGCCAGGAACCGATCACCAGCCCGGCTTTTCCGGAATACTACAAATATCAGGCCACTCATCGGAAACTCAATCAATCCACAATTCTCCAGAAGGTCAGTGATGGTTCGCTGCGCCGGGCGGCGCTGCTGCTGGGGGAGAGCCCGCTTTCCGAGCAGGTTTCATCCGATGTCTTGCGAAAGCTCGATCGCGGTGAGGCAATCGTGGTCAGCTCGCAAGCCGACAAGATCGAGGCGGTCACGCCAATTGACCGGCGCGCGGGGATATATCTCTACACGGCCCGTAGTTCGGATTTGCTGACTTTAAGCCAGGGCAAGCGGGCGGAAAACATCGTCGTGGCATACGACATGCTCACAAAACGCGCGCGGATTCAGCAGTTGCAGTTCAATGTCGCGCTATTTGTCGCTTCGTTGGGGCTAGTCGGACTTTCGGTCTGGTTTGGGCTGCGCTTTGCCGACCGCCAAGTGAAGCCGCTCTATGATCTGGTTGCCGCCGCGCGTGAGGTGGGGAGCGGCAATTTTGCGCTGAGGGTCGAGGGCCGCACCGGAGCAGATGAAATCGGCCTGCTCAATCGTGCATTCAACCGGATGACCGGGCAGCTGGAGCGTCAGACGCAGGCGCTGGTTGGTGCCAATCAGCAATTGGATGAACGCCGCGCCTTTATCGAAGCTGTGCTTGAATCAATCACTGCCGGGATCATTTCGATCAATCCAGCAGGCGAGATTCTGCTGATGAACAGTTCGGCTCAGAAGCTGTTGCTTGAGCGACAAGGTACGGGGTCAGTCGGCGGAAAATTGAGCGAGATTGCGCCGCCGATCGCAGCGATGGTCGAGGGCGAGCTGAGCGGCGGGCTGATCCAATACGCCCGCGGTAACGAGCTGCTGACGCTGGCGGTCAAGCTGACCCGCGAGAAGGCCGGAACCGTGATAACTTTCGAGGATATCACCCGCCAGGTGCTTGATCAGCGCCAGGCTGCCTGGTCCGATGTGGCACGGCGGATTGCCCATGAGATCAAGAACCCGCTTACGCCGATTCAGCTTGCTACTGAGCGGCTCAGCAGGCGCTATCGAAAACAGATCACCGCTGATCCGGAATTGTTCGAGGAGCTGACCAATACGATCATCCGCCAGGTCGGCGACCTTCGCAAAATGGTCGATGAATTCTCCTCCTTCGCCCGCCTGCCAAAGCCCGTGTTCCGCGGCGAGGATCCGGTCGATCTTGCCCGGCAAGCGCTGTTCCTGCAGGAAGTATCGCGGCCGGACATCGATTTCACGTTCGATTGCGATCCAGAAATAGGGATTATCGCCTGCGACCGCCATCAGTTTGGCCAGGCGATGACCAACGTCCTCAAGAATGCCATCGAGGCGGTCGAAACTCGGCAGAAGTCGGCAGATTCCGACTATCGCGGAAAAGTGTCTGTATCACTTCGTCACAAGAATGAAGACGTAGTCGTTACTATAACCGACAACGGCATCGGTCTGCCTCAAGACAAAGAGCGGATCACTGAACCTTATGTCACGACGCGGGATAAGGGTACCGGGCTCGGCCTCGCGATCGTCAACAAAATCGTCGAAGAGCATGACGGCGAAATGTCATTTGCCGCCGGAAACCCTGATGGGACCATAGTTTCCATGCGCTTTGCCCGCGATCCGTTGTCCAGGCAGCGATCACATGAAGCTGCCGAGTAGGAAGATTGAATGGCGCTTGATATTCTGATTGTCGATGATGAACGCGATATCCGCGAACTCGTGGCTGGCGTGCTTAGCGACGAGGGCTATGAATGCCGCACTGCCGGTGACAGTCAGGCAGCGTTGGATGCGATCGATCTGCGCCGTCCGTCGCTCGTCCTGCTCGACGTCTGGCTGCATGGTAGCCCAATGGACGGGCTTGAAGTGCTCGATGCGATCAAGAGCCGCGAACCGGAATTGCCGGTGATCATCTTTTCAGGGCACGGCAATATCGACACAGCCGTTTCAGCCATTGGCCGGGGCGCCATGGATTTCATCGAAAAACCGTTCGAAGCGGAACGGCTGCTGCTGCTGGTTGCTCGCGCGACCGAGACGGAGAACCTGCGCCGCGAGAATGCCCGGCTGCGCGAAGGATTTGTGACCTCGGACGAATTTACCGGCAACAGCTCTGCAATCAATCAAGTCCGCGCTACCCTGAAGCGGGTTGCCAGTACCGGCAGCCGCCTGCTGATTACCGGGCCAGCTGGATCGGGCAAGGAAGTGGCAGCGCGGCTGCTCCACAGCTGGAGTTCGCGCGCGGGCGGGGCTTTCGTCACGGTCAATTCAGCGCGGATCACGCCCGAACGATTTGAACAGGAACTGTTCGGCGAGGAAGCTGACGGCAAGCTGGTGCGCGCAGGGCTGCTCGAAATGGCCGATGGAGGGACGCTGTACCTCGATGAGGTGGCAGACATGCCACTTTCCACTCAGGCCCGGATTTTGCGGGTTCTGACTGAACAGGCGATCGTGCGGGTCGGCGGGCATCGTCAGATCAGGGTTGATGTGCGGGTGGTTTCGTCAACCGCGCGCAATCTGGAGAAGGAAATAGCCGAGCGGCGGTTCCGTGAAGATTTGTTCTA
>JANLQQ010000084.1:0-7981 GCA_031367905.1 Novosphingobium sp. | reverse complement strand
TATGACCATTCCTATTACTTCATCTCCAGCTTTATGGCCGACCATGTCGCCTGGCATGCGGAGCGCCTCAAGGCATGAGTCAGGCCAGCCGCCTTGCCGAAATTTGTGCTGAGCATGTCGGCCGCGAGGGTCCGCTTTTGCCGATCCTCCATGATGTGCAGCACGCATTCGGCTGCGTCGACGCCGAGGCCGAGGCGCAGATCGCCAAGGCTATGAACCTGAGCCGTGCCGAAGTGCACGGGGTGGTCAGCTTCTACCCCGATTTCACGCCCGCGGCCGATCCTCGCCCGGTGGTGCAACTGTGCCGGGCCGAAGCCTGCAAGGCGCGCGGGGTTGAGGCGCTGGTGGCGGCGGCAGAGGCGGCGGCGGGCGAGCGGGTCAGGCTTTCGGCCGTTTACTGCCTGGGCCTGTGCAGCGCGGGGCCGAGCGCGCGGGTGGGCGACAAGCTATATGCGCGGCTGGATGAGGCAGCGCTAGTCCGACTGGTGCAATCGGCATGAGTGTGGTGCGGATCTCGGACGATGCGCTGGCGCTGGCTTGCGGCGCGGACGGCGTGGCAGAGGTGTTTGTTGCAGCAGGATGCACGGTAGAGCGGGTCTCCAGCTGGGGGATGCAGTGGCTGGAGCCGCTGGTAGAAATTGACGGGATCGGCTGGGGTCCAGTGACGGTGGACGATATCGAGGGTATCCTCTCCGGGACGAGCGACAAAGCTCTTGGCCCGGTCGCCGATCACCCGTTTATCGCCCGCCAGCAGCGGTTGACCTTTGCCCGCGCCGGGCGCACGCGGCCGCTCAGCCTTGATGATTATGCCGCAACCGGCGGCTGGGCCGGGCTCAAGCGCGCCCGCTCGCTTGGCCCCGAAGCGGTCATCGCTGAAGTGATCCAATCGGGCTTGCGCGGACGCGGCGGGGCGGGGTTTCCGGCCGGGATCAAGTGGCAAACTGTCGCCCGTGCGGCTGGCCCGCGCAAATATATCGTCTGCAACGCCGATGAGGGCGATAGCGCTACCTTTGCCGACCGGATGCTGATGGAGGGCGATCCCTTCCAGCTGATCGAGGGCATGGCGATTGCTGCCTATGCTGTCGGTGCACAGATGGGGTTCATCTACGTTCGTAGTGAATATCCGCACGCCATTGCCAAGCTGGATGCAGCGATCACTCTCGCAGCGCAAATTATCGCCCCGTTCAAGCTGGAAGTCCGTGTCGGCGCCGGGGCTTATGTTTGCGGCGAGGAAACTTCATTGCTCAACAGCCTCGAAGGCAAGCGCGGCGAAGTGCGCACCAAGCCGCCGCTGCCCGCGATTGAAGGGCTGTTCGGCCAGCCGACGGTGGTCAACAATGTGCTGACGCTGGCCGCAGTGCCGCATATATTGATCGAAGGCGGGGCGGCCCATTATGACAGCCACGGGATCGCCCGCTCCAAGGGCACCATACCGATCCAGCTGGCCGGGAACATCAAGCATGGCGGGTTGTTCGAGACGGCTTTCGGCATCACCCTGAACGAACTGATCGAGGATGTAGGCGGCGGAACCGCCTCGGGCAGGCCAGTCAAGGCGGTGCAGGTCGGCGGGCCGCTGGGCGCTTATCTCGCCCCGCACCAGTTCGATATCGCCTTTGACTATGAAGCCTATTCCGCCGCCGATGCGCTGATCGGCCACGGCGGGATCACCGTGTTCGACGATAGCGCCGACATGGGGCAAATGGCCCGCTTCGCGATGGAATTCTGCGCGGTTGAAAGCTGCGGCAAATGTACGCCCTGCCGGATCGGCTCGACCCGCGGCGTCGAATTGATCGACCGGATCCGCGCGGGTGGCCGCAAGGCCGATGGTGTCGAAGTGCTCCCCCAGATGCACAACGCCCCCAAAGCCGGGCGCAGCCGCGCGGATGATATCGAGCTGCTCGAAGATCTGTGCGAGACGATGAAGTTTGGCTCGCTCTGCGCGCTGGGCGGGTTCACGCCCTATCCGGTGCTGTCCGCGCTGAAGCACTGGCCGGAGGATTTTGGCGCATGATCCTCGGCGTCGTCCTTGCCGGCGGGAAGTCCATCCGGTTTGGCAGCGACAAGGCGCTGGCTGAGCTGGGTGGGCGTACACTGATTGCCCGCGCGGTCGACGCGCTTTCGCTGTGGTGCGAATATGTCGTGGTGGTGGGCCGGGAAACCACGCCAGCGCCGACCCTGCCCGATTGGCCGCACCCCGGGATGGGGCCGCTCGCCGGCCTGGCTGCCGCACTGCATCTGGCCCGCGACGAAAGCTATGCAGCGGTACTGTCTTGCGGAGTGGATTCGGCTGGGTTGCCCGACGATCTGCTTGCGCTGCTGTCGCCTGCGCCTGCCTATCTGGCCGATCAGCCGGTGATTGGGCTGTGGCCCGCCAGCGCCTCACCCGTGCTTGACGCACTGCTGGAAAGCGATGCCCGCCACTCGATGCGGGCCTTTGCCGAAGCGATCGGCGCAAAGCCGGTGAAAACTGCAGCCAAACCTGCTAATATCAACACACCGGCGGACCTTTCCGCTGCGGAGACACACGATGGGCTATGAACCTCAGGCCGATTTCGGCACGCCTGAAGTGACCTCGGACACCGCAGTCACGCTAACCATCGATGGCCGCGAAGTGACTGTGCCGCTCGGCACCAGCGTGATGCGCGCGGCGGCGGCATGCGGCGGATCGATCCCCAAGCTGTGCGCCAGCGACAACATGGCCGCATTCGGTTCGTGCCGACTGTGCCTGATCGAGGTCGATGGCATCCGCGGCACCCCGGCCAGCTGCACGACCCCCGCCGCGCAAGGAATGGTCGTCCATACCCAGACCCCGCGACTGCAAAAGCTGCGCAAAGGGGTGATGGAACTTTACATTTCCGACCATCCACTCGATTGCCTGACCTGCAGCGCCAACAATGATTGCGAGCTGCAGGATCAGGCTGCGGCCGTTGGCCTGCGCGATGTCCGTTATGGTTACGCCGGGGCGGATCATCTCGGCCTCATCCCGGATACGTCTAACCCCTATTTCGACTTCGATCCGAGCAAGTGCATCGCCTGCTCGCGCTGTGTGCGCGCCTGCGACGAGGTCCAGGGCACTTTCGCACTAACCATCGACGGGCGCGGTTTTGCCTCCAAAGTCAGCGCGGGGCAAGCCGAGGATAATTTCCTTTCGTCCGAATGCGTATCCTGCGGTGCCTGCGTTCAGGCCTGCCCCACCGCAACCTTGCAGGAAAAAGCGGTCAAGGAGATCGGCAAGCCCGAACGATCGGTGATCACCACCTGTGCCTATTGCGGGGTGGGCTGCACCTTCCGCGCGGAAATGCGCGGGGAACAGCTGGTCCGGATGGTGCCGTGGAAGGACGGCAAAGCCAATCGTGGCCACTCCTGCGTCAAGGGGCGCTTCGCTTGGGGCTATGCCAATCATCAGGACCGGATCACCAGCCCCATGATCCGCGACAGTATCGATCAGCCGTGGCGCGAGGTTGGCTGGGATGAGGCGCTGGGCTTCGCCGCTGCCCGCCTGCTATCGATCAAGACGCAATATGGCGCCCGCGCGCTGGGCGGGATTACCTCCAGCCGCTGCACCAATGAAGAGACGTTTCTGGTCCAGAAGCTGGTCCGCGCAGGCTTTGGCACCAACAATGTCGATACCTGCGCGCGGGTTTGCCATTCACCAACGGGCTACGGCCTCAAGACGACTTTCGGGACCAGCGCTGGCACGCAGGATTTCGACAGCGTGATGGATTCCGATGTCATTCTGGTAATCGGTGCCAATCCCACCGACGCGCATCCGGTATTTGCCAGCCGGATGAAGCGCCGCCTTCGACAGGGAGCGAAGCTGATTATCATTGATCCGCGCCGGATCGATCTGGTCCGCAGCCCCCACGTCGAAGCAGCCCACCATCTGCCGCTCCAGCCCGGCACCAATGTGGCGGTGCTGACCGCCATGGCGCATGTCATCGTCACCGAGGGGCTGGCCGATGAGGCCTTCATCCGCGAACGCTGCGACTGGGACGAATATCAGGACTGGGCGCGATTTGTGTCGGACGCAAAGCACAGTCCCGAAGTGCTGGAAGCCGTCACCCGGGTTCCCGCAGCCGATCTGCGCGCTGCTGCGCGGCTGTTCGCCACGGGCGGCAATGGTGCGATCTATTACGGCTTAGGCGTGACCGAACATTCACAGGGCTCCTCGACCGTGATGGCGATCGCCAATTTGGCGATGGCGACCGGCAATATCGGCCGGCGCGGTGTTGGGGTGAACCCGCTGCGCGGCCAGAACAACGTGCAGGGTGCCTGCGACATGGGCAGTTTCCCACATGAACTTCCCGGCTATCGCCACATCTCGGACGACAGCGCCCGGGCGCTGTTCGAGGCGGACTGGGGTGTGGCCCTAGATCCTGAACCGGGACTGCGTATCCCCAATATGCTCGATGCCGCGATGGATGGATCGTTCCGCGCGATCTATATTCAGGGCGAGGATATCCTCCAGTCCGATCCCAATACGCAACATGTCGCGGCGGGGCTGAAGGCGATGGACTGTGTGATCGTCCACGATCTGTTCCTGAACGAGACCGCCAATTACGCCCACGTCTTCCTCCCCGGCTCAACCTTCCTCGAAAAGACTGGCACTTTCACCAACGCCGAACGCCGCATCCAGATGGTCCGCAAGGTGATGGAGCCGGCCAACGGACTCGAGGATTGGCAAGTCACCCAGGCACTGGCCAATGCGATGGGGCTGGAGTGGAACTACACCCATGCCAGTCAGATCATGGACGAAGTAGCGCGGCTCACGCCAAGCTTCGCCGGGGTTTCCCATGCGCGGCTGGACGAGGCCGGATCGCTGCAATGGCCGGTCAATGACGCTGCGCCCAATGGCAGTCCGATCATGCACATCGATGGCTTTGTTCGCGGTAAGGGCAAGTTTGTCGTCACTGACTATGTCCCGACCGACGAGAAAACCGGACCACGCTTTCCGCTGCTGCTCACCACAGGGCGGATCCTGAGCCATTACAACGTCGGCGCGCAGACTCGGCGGACCGCCAACACCATCTGGCATCCCGAAGATTTGCTCGAAATGCATCCCACAGACGCTGAAAACCGCGGCCTCAACGATGGCGACTGGACCAGGCTCACCAGCCGCACCGGCGAGACGACTTTGCGCGTGCAGGTGACCGACAAGGTCGCCCCCGGCGTGGTCTACACCACCTTCCACCACCCCGCGACGCAGGCCAATGTCGTCACCACCGAGTTTTCGGACTGGGCGACCAATTGCCCGGAATACAAGGTGACGGCGGTGCAGGTCATGTCCTCCAACGGCCCGAGTGACTGGCAAGAGGGTTACGCCGAGCTAGCTGCCAAATCGCGCCGGATCGAAGCGGTTGAGCCTGCCGAATAATGGACGTCAAACCGCTCCGCCACATGGTCGATCAGATCGCCCGCAATTTTGCCGTCCAGGGCGAGGAAGCGGCGATTGCCGCCACTGCCGAGCATATCCGGCTGTTCTGGGATCCCCGCATGAAGGCGGCAATACTGGCCGATGACCGCGCGGCTCTTTCGCCGATTGCGCGGGCAGCAGTGGAGCGGATCTGAAGCTTTACGGGTCGATAAAGTTGGCGGTGCGCTTTTCCAGCTGGCTCATCACCGCTTCGATCTGGTTCTTGCCGCCAATCAAGCGCTGCTGTTCGATGCTCTCGCCCATCAGAATATCGTCGGTCGAGGTTTCCAGATAGCGGTTGAACAAGACCTTGGCGGCGCGTTGGGCATGGGGATTGCGGTTCGCAATTTCATGAGCGATTGCGCTCGCGCGGGCGATTGGGTCGGAAGCTAGGACAGTGGCAAAGCCGTATTGCAGCGCCTCCTGCCCGGTGAACTCGCGATTGGTGTAGGTCAGCTCGCGCAGGATATCGTCGCGCACCGTGCCGCGCCACAGCGCGTATCCGCCCATATCCGGCACTAGGCCCCATTTCATTTCCATCACGGCCAGCCGCGCGTCTGGCGCTACCACCCGGAAATCCGCGCCGCTGGCAATCTGCAAGCCGCCGCCGAAACACACCCCATGAACTGCTGCGATCACCGGGACGGGCAGCTTGCGCCACTGCATCGCAGCCTGTTGCGGGCGATTGGCATTGCCGTGGCTACGCTCGGTCAAGGGTGCACGGTCATGCCGAGCAGTATCCGCCATACTGCCCATATCGAGCCCGGCGCAGAACGAGCGTCCTTCGCCCGCCAGCACAACCGCGCGTAGACCGCGCATATCGAACAACGCCTGACCAGCCTCGATCAGTGCCTCGAACATCGCCGGATCAAGTGCATTCATCTTGTCACTGCGAATCATCCGGACCTGTGCAACGCCATTCCCTTCCATGGCGATGCTGACGCGGTCGTTGGGTTTCAGCTCATGCCTCATAATGCGCATCCTGTGCTTGCTTGTTCAGCTGTTCCTCGCTCAATCGCAGATAGGCGTCCAGCGCGAATTCATGCGGCGGTGCTACGGCCACCATTGGCGGCGCGGTGCCAAGGGCCAGCCGGTAAGCACCAGCTGGCAGGGTCTCGATCAGTCCATCAAGCCCGGCGACCCGCAACTTGCTGCGCAACCGGCTGACATGTACGGCCAAGCTGTTGGTTTCGGGGCGAAAGCTTAGCCGCCAGACGTCGCCGAGCAAATCACCGGCAGAAACTGTCCGGCCTGGCGTATCAGACAGCCGCCACAGCAGCGCAAATTCGCGCGGATGGAGACCGACGGCACGGCGTGCGACAAAGGCGTCGCGAGCAAGCAGATCAAGCCGCAACTGTCCCAACAGGCGATAGCGCGGCAGCGATTGGGCGAGGTCAATGACCCTGAGCGCACGAGCTTCGACTTCGGCCAGTGAAGTATCCGGCCCCAGCGCATCGCCAAAGCCCAGTCTGAGCAGCCGGGCCCGCTCGGCCGGATCGGCGATGTCGAACAGCAGGACGCGGCACCGGAACGGCTGATCGGAGCCGACCAGCGCAAACCAGTCAATGATCGGCAGGCCGGTCGGCGTGACCAGCAGCGGATAAAGCGCCTGTTCCCCGGGCGGGACCGTACCGGCTACAGCTTGCCAACCGAGCCGCCGCAAGTCCATTCCGGCGGGTACCGGTCCTGTCGCTAGCCAACGAAACTGCCGCAAGCCGCCCCCCTATGCAGCCGAGCTGTTGACGCCCATGCTGGCCAGATAGCGCCGGACATTGCGGGCCGCCTGACGCAGCCGCTGTTCGTTTTCGACCAGTGCAATCCGGACATAGCCTTCGCCGTCTTCGCCATAGCCAACCCCGGGCGCGACTGCGACTTCGGCATGGGTCAAAAGTTGCTTGGAAAATTCAAGGCTGC
Organism: Novosphingobium sp.; assembly: GCA_031367905.1. Taxonomy (GTDB): domain Bacteria; phylum Pseudomonadota; class Alphaproteobacteria; order Sphingomonadales; family Sphingomonadaceae; genus Novosphingobium. Next base: position 654 of record JANLQQ010000084.1, on the reverse strand, counting down.
CCATCTCTCTCAGCGCCGGGGGTAGCGGAGCCCAGGCGAACATCGAGGCGCGCGGAGCCGGAATGTCCCACCCGGCGCGACTGAATGCTTCGACCAGCACATCGCGGCGCTTTTGATAGAGCTGGCGGTTTTTCTCGACGATATCCTGCGGGCCGTTAAGCGCCGCACAGGCAGCCGCCTGGATCGGCGTAAACGCGCCATAATCAAGGTAGCTCTTGACCCGGGTCAGCGCCGCAATCAGCCGCTTGTTGCCCACCGCAAAGCCGACCCGCCACCCGGCCATCGAATAGGTCTTCGACAGCGAAGTGAACTCGATCGCGACGTCCTTGGCGCCGGGCACCTGAAGGATCGAGACCGTCGGGGTCCCGTCGTAATAAAGTTCGGAATAGGCGAGGTCGGAGAGGATCCAGACCTTGTTTTCCTTCGCCCAGGCGACCAGTCGTTCGTAAAAGGCTAGATCCACCGTTTCCGCCGTCGGGTTCGAGGGATAGTTGACGATCAGGATCGAGGGGCGCGGCACGGTGAAGGCCATCGCCCGCTCGAGCGCGCGGAAATAGTTCTCGTCCGGCGTCGTGGGCACCGAGCGGATCGTCGCCCCGGCGATGATGAAGCCGAAGGTGTGAATGGGGTAACTCGGGTTCGGCGCGAGCACGA
>JANLQQ010000080.1:0-14999 GCA_031367905.1 Novosphingobium sp. | reverse complement strand
CACAACCGCCTCGCGCCGATTGTTACGCGCCTGCGCGACGCGGGCATCCGGGTCAGCCTGTTTATCGCCCCGCAGCCGCACCAGATTGAAGCGGCCATGCGGCTTGGCGTGCCGGTGGTCGAGCTGCACACCGGCGAATATGCCCATGCAACCGGCGAGGCTCAGGCGGTCGAGCTGCGCCGCCTCGCCGATATGGCAGCGCTTGCGGTGAAGATCGGGATCGAGCCGCATGCCGGCCACGGGCTAACCTTCGAAAACGTCCAGGCCGTCGCGGCAATCCCCCAGCTGGCCGAGCTCAACATCGGCCATTATCTGATTGGCGAGGCGATCTTCACCGGGCTGGAAGCCGCAGTGCGGCGGATGCGCGATCTGATGGACGAGGCCAGATGATCATCGCCATCGGCTCCGACCTCTGCAACATTGAGCGGATTCAGAAATCGCTCAACCGGTTCGGCGAGCGGTTTGAACTGCGCGTGTTCACCGCGATCGAACGCGCCAAGGCCGCGCGGCGTCCGTTTACTAAAGCGGGAACTCTCGCCAAACGCTTCGCCGCCAAGGAAGCCTTCTCCAAGGCAGTTGGGACCGGGTTCAAGGCCGGGGTGTTCATGAAGGACATCGGCGTGATCAACGCCCCCAGTGGTGCGCCGACGCTGGCGCTGACTGGTGGCGCAGCGCTGCGCCTCAGCGCGCTTACTCCCGACGGCCACGAAGCCGTGGTTCATCTGACGTTGACCGACGATCATCCATGGGCACAGGCCTTTGTGGTTATTGAGGCGCGAATCTTGTGAGTGAAACCGTGATGAGTGATGATGCCGCGCCCAAGGCTCCGGCCCCCGAGACTTCGGCCAAGGTGGATTGGCTGGCCGAACTTCGCGGCCTTGCCTTGATGCTGCTGGCGGTGCTGGCGTTCCACAGCTTCATCGCCAAGCCGTTCTACATCCCCTCAATCTCGATGATGCCGAACCTGCTGGTCGGTGACCGGCTGGTGGTGAGCAAATATCCTTATGGCTGGAACTGGGCTTCGGCCTCGTTCCACATTCTGCCCCGCAGCACTTCACGCTTGCTTGGCAGCACCCCCGAATATGGCGACGTGGTGATCGTTGTGCCGCGCAACCGAACCGAAGATCTGATTAAACGGGTGGTCGCACTCCCGAACGATCGGATTGCGGTGGTGGATGGGCAGATTATCCTCAATGGCACGCCGGTGCCTCAGGCGGTCGAGCCACCAGTGCAACTCGCCGCAGACGAAGAACTGATGTGCGAGGGCAGCCCGTGCAACGCTACCTTCGCCGCTTATCGCACCCGGCTGCCCAGTGGGCGCGAGATCTATGAACCGCCAACGCTGCGCGAAACGCTGCCCAATGGCGCGACTTATCTGGTGATCGACCATCTTGATCAGACGCTGGACCACATGAAGGAAGTCACCGTCCCCAAAGGCCATGTCTTCCTGATGGGCGACAACCGCGATCATTCCGCCGACAGCCGGGCGCAGCTTTATGAAAATGGCCTGGGCGGGCCGGTGCCGCTATCGGACATCGGCGGGCGCGCCGAATTTCTGACCTTCTCGCTCAATGGCAGTGAACGCTGGAACCCGCTGAGCTGGTGGGGTGCCTTGCGCGGTGGCCGCGGCTGGACCAGCTTGCGGCCCAGAATTGAATCTGGGATTGAGGCGAAAGGCAGCAAGTAATGGCCCAAAGCAAAACCGCCGCGGTCAAGCCTTCGGCCAAGGCCCCTGTACCCGAGCACGCCGGGCCGACCGACTTTACCGATCCGGTGCTGCGTCAGGAAGTCAAACGTGCAGCAGTGTGGATCGGGATGGCCAGTCTGGTGATCCTGACGGTCTATATGGCGCAGCCATTGCTGGTGATCTTTGGCGGGCTGGTGTTCGCCGCGATGATCGATGGCGGGGCGCGGCTGCTGGGCCGGGTGCTGCCGATCGGGCGAGGACTGCGGGTTACCATCGTGCTGTTGGCAGGCGCCGGCTTTGTCGTGTGGGTGGCCTATTTCGCCGGGAGCCAGATTGCCCAACAGGCGGCGGCTTTACCCGCCACTGTCGAGACTCAGGCGTTGCGCGTCGCGGCCTGGCTTGAGGGGCACGGGGTCTCAATCAACCTCAAGAATGCCGAAGCACTGGCCCAGCAGGCATTGGGCGGGGTCTCACAACTGACCAAGGCAGTCGGCGGGTTGATTGGCGCGCTGACCACATTGTTCCTGATCATGGTGCTGGGTATCTATGTCGCCGCCGAACCGCGGCTTTATCAGCGCGGCGTTGCCTGGATCCTGCCGAGCAATGAACGGAGCCATTTTGAAGGTACCGCCGCAAAAATGGGCAAATCGCTGCGGATGCTGATGTTCGGGAGGCTGATCGGCATGGCGGTGGAGGGCGTCGCGACTTGGATCATGCTGGCGCTCTATGGCGTTCCGCTGGCTGCGCTGTTGGGCCTGTTGACCGGGCTGCTGGCGTTTCTCCCCAACATCGGTGCGCCAATCTCGGGCTTGTTGATGGTGATGGTCGGCTTTTCGGGCGGAACGGAGATGGGCATATTCTGTATCTTCGTTTATATCGTGGTTCAGACGGTTGACGGTAATATCATCGTGCCGATGGTCGCCAAGAAAACCGCCGATCTGGCCCCGGCGCTGGTGCTGGGGGCGCAGCTGGTGATGGGGGCGCTGTTCGGCATCCTTGGGCTGGCTCTGGCTGATCCGCTGATCGCGATGATCAAGATCGCGCTCGAACGGCAATCTGAGCGAAACGAACCGGCCGAGCGCTATGAACCGCACGAGGTAACTTGACCCGGCATGGCTCGCAAATTCCTTTACCTCATCGCTTTCCTGATCGTTCTGTACCTGGGCGGGCGCCTGGCGCTTGAATTCTATCCCGACCAGCTGTCGCGGATCGCCTTCGTCCCATCGGAAGCGTTCAAGCCGCAAGCCCCGCTTGCTGCCGAAATCTATGATGATCCGGCGATGTGGGTCTCCCGGCCTGGAATGGGTGCGAAGGATCCGGCGCTATGGGTGCCGGAGGGCTCCCCGACCAATCCGGCCCCGGTCAGGGCAGCGGTGTTTTTCGTCCATCCGACCAGCTATCTCGAAAAGTTCCACTGGAACGCCGCGCTCGATCATGCGCCATCGCGCGCGATGGCCCAAATTATGGTGCGCGGACTTGCCAGCCCCTTTGCGCCCGCGTCCCAGCTGTGGGCGCCGCGCTATCGTCAGGCTGCGTTTGGCGCTTTCCTGACCGAAGCACTCGAAAGTACCGAAGCGCTGGATGCCGCCTATGCCGATGTCTTGCAGGCCTTCGATTATTTCGTCGCGCACAGCGATCCCAATCTGCCGATCGTGCTGGCGGGCCACAGTCAAGGGTCGTTTCACCTGATCCATTTGTTGCAGGACCGGATCGCCGGGCGGCCAATCGCTCGGCGGATAGCTGCGGTCTATGCGATTGGCTGGCCGGTCTCGCTGACCCATGATTTGCCGCAGATGGGCCTGCCCGCCTGCACCGCTCCCGAACAGACTGGCTGCGTGGTAAGCTGGCTGAGCTATGCGGAAGCCGCCGATCCGGCGATGATGATCGCAGCCTATGCGCGCCATCCAGGACTGGACGGCCAGCCGCTGAAAGACAGTCCGTTCCTGTGCTCCAACCCGCTGACCGGCAGGATTGGCGGCGCTGCCCCGGCCAGTGCCAACCTTGGCGCGATGGTTCCGGATGCGCTGCTCAAAACGGGCAGGATGAAGCCCGGAATGGCCTCGGCCGCGTGCCGCCGAGACGGCATCTTGTCGATCGGTGCGCCACCTGAAATGGGTCCATTCGTGCTGCCTGGGAACAATTACCACGTCTACGATATCCCGCTGTTCTGGACCAATCTCCGGGCGGATTTCACCAAGCGAGTGGCAGCGTGGAAACCAGCAGCCTGATCACCGCCCATGCGCTGGACTTTCGCGCCAGCCTGCCCGGCGGCGGGACGCTGCTGGGGCTGGACCTTGGCACCCAGACGATCGGCACCGCGTTTTGCGACGCGGGCTGGCGCTTTGCTTCACCGGGAAAGACACTCAAGCGCGGCAAGTTTGGCGCGGACAAGCTGCTGATGGAGGCACTGATCGCCGAGCGCAGCGCCAGGGGTATCGTCATCGGCCTGCCGATCAACATGGACGGCAGTGAAGGCCCGCGCAGCCAATCGAGCCGCGCCTATGCCCGTAACCTTGGCGTGCTTGGCTTGCCAATCCTACTGTGGGACGAGCGCTGGAGCACTGCCAGTGCCGAGCGGGGGCTCATCGCACAAGATATTAGCCGTGCCAAGCGGGTCGACCGGATCGATTCGGCGGCAGCAGCAGTAATCCTGCAGGCGGCCATCGATGCTCTAGCGGGTGGGTTTACCTAACCCACCAGTTCCGCCCTTCTCGACCGGGCTTCCATCGCGACTAGCCTGCTTCCCGCCCCTTCCGCCTCAGCCCACAGCGCATCGCGCGCAGCCGAATCCTCGCTGCCCGCCGCTAGCGCGTCCCACGCGCAAAGCCGCATCCGGTCGCTGGGATGGCGCGTGGCAAACCGGTGCGCCAGATCGAGCGCTTCCTCGCTCCCCAATCCCACCGCGATCCGCAGGAATGCTTCGCTCGAACCGCCTGAGACAATTGCCTTGATTCGCCGCTGATCGAGATCAAAGCCATATTGATCGGTCCAGCCCTGCGCCCCGCTGGTATGCATGATATTGAGCGAGACCGAGAGATCATCGGCCGGAAACTGGGCGTGAACATCCAGATGGGCGCGGTAGAGCATCAGCTTGCCCAGATCGAGCCGCGAGCGTTCGATGAACCGCAGACTGGGCACTTCCTCGCCGCGCCAGCCGGTGACAGCGCCATAATCATATTCGTAATAGTCGCTCCAATAGCCCGAGCCGAAATAGCCCAGCGTCAGGAAGTTGAAGTTGTGATCGTGTGGCATTCCGTACACGAACGAGGCCCCGCCGCTGGCCCGCATCATGGGTTCGGCGGGCGATGGCCACAGATTGGCGCGGATGAAGAAATCCCCGCTTGGCGGGACCAGCATCACCACTTGGGGGCCATAACTGTTTTCCAGCACATCATCGCGGTGCCGCCCCGCCAGTTCATCGACCAGCAGATCGCCGAGGAAATTGCGATCATTGCCCAGCCGCCGCAGCCACCGTGCCGCATGATCCAGGCTGGCTTCATCATTGGGGTTGAAGCCCTGCGCAGCCAGCGCATCGCTGCATTCGGCAAGGCTGGCGGTCCTGTCGTCGGCAAAATCGATCACACGGGGCATGGTTCAACCTCGGCCAGTTGTGGGTGTGCTTCAAGCAGCTGTGCCCGCAACGCTTCGGCGGGTGGGGCCAACGGATCAGCCGGATTGCAAGCAATTGCGCAGAGCGTACGGAAGCCCTCGGCGGTTTCAAGGCCAAGGCATTCGCGCAGCGCCTGCCAGCGCAAGCCAGCGCCGCCCTGTTCCTGCGCCATTGCGGCCAGCAAGGGCGCAGCGTCCACCCGGCCCATCCGGCCCAGCAGCGCGGCGGTCAGCTCAAGCCGGCTTTCACGCGGGGTCCCGGCAGCTTGATGAATAAGTGCGCCATCCGCCAACTGGTATTCGCGGGTCACGCCGCCGCTGGCGCTGCGGCGCTGGAGCCGCAGGGTCACCAGGCAGCCTTCCAGATTACCGAGCACCAGCGCGGTCTGACGATTACTCCGGATCAGCGCAGTACCCGGCCTCAGATTAATCGTTTCAGCCGCAAGATCGGCGCGATCGGGATAGGTTTGTCGGCAATGGATCAGCTCCGCCCTAGCGCTGCCTGCCAGGACCTGTTCCCAGGTTTGGCTCGGCGAGAAGCTGACTGAAACCGGGCGCGGACGGCGTGCTATTCCCGCCCCATCGAAAACTTGCAGCGACAGCGTGGCAAAGCCCGATCGGGCCAGCATGATTGAGGCCAGCGCATCATCGGTAAAGTGACGCAGCGGAACCAGGCCCAGCGGGGCCTCGGCAAGCTCCGCGCACAGCTGGCTGATCAGCGGCGCGACGAATTGCCGTGCGCTGAGATCGTCCGGGGTAAACAAGGCAGTCAGCAGTGGCAGGTCTTCCAGCACAGCCCCGCCAGCCAGCCGGGCCAGCTCGTCTTCGGCCAGCTGAACGGGCGAGCCGGCTCGCCAGCCGTCCAGCGCGGCCTTGAGCCGCTGCTGGGCTTGGCGCTGCGGAGTATCATCGCTCCGCAGCGCCTGCAGTTCTGCGCGAATTTTCATACCGCCCGCGCCTTAGTGGCGGATAGCATCGTAGATGAAAACCATCAGGATAATCAGCGTATCATCCGAAGCCATCGCTTGAACCGGATGCATCAGGCTGCCGAACACGCCAGTCACCGTGTCGAGATCGGGAAGTGCTGTAACGTCGATTTTGGGCAAGTTCATGATTGCGACCCTTCGTTTGCTCGAGGCGACATGCCCCAGCCCACGCCACATCGCCGCGCTGATCCGATTGCCGAAATTAAAACATTGTAATCGGCACCCCATGCCAGCACAGGAACGGCGATGACTGACCTATCCGCGCCCCCAGCAAGCCGCAGACCGATTTCGGCCGGGATGGCATTCGATCCTGCACTGGCCAGCAAGCTGCTCACCCGGTTCGGCCACGGCGGTTGGCTGGGCATGCTCTATCATGCCCACGGAGCCAATTGGGTCGAGCTGGCCCTGCCCTGGCGCGAGGATCTCGTCGGAATTGCGGACAGCGGGGTACTCGCTTCGGGCCCGATCATCAGTCTGATGGACAATGCCACCTCGATGGCAGTGTGGACGCTGCGCGGACCATTCCAGCCGCAGGTCACGGTTGATCTGAGGGTCGATTACATGCGCGCTGCTGTGCCCGGCAGGACGGTGATCGGCCGCGGCGAATGTTACAAGCTGACCCGCTCGATCGCATTCGTCCGCGGCGTCGCCCATGATGGTGATATCAATAATCCGGTCGCCCATGTCGCTGGCACCTTCATGGTTCTGGAGGCTCCAGCAGGATGAGCCCCGTGATTGACGGCCTATCCCCCTATGCCCGGGCGCTCGGGATCGAAATCGATCATGTCGAACTTGGCATGCCGGTGCTGGCAGTCGAGTTTTCCGATCGAATCCAGGGCCGGCCTGGTTTCTTGCATGGCGGCGCGCTGAGCGGGCTGATGGAAATGGCCGCGATTGCCGCGCTTCAGGCAGAGCTGGCCCGGCGCGGCGACGCGGTGCGGCTTAAGCCGATCAATGTCGCGGTGGAGTTCATGCGCGGCGGAACCCAGCAGCGGACCTTTGCGGTCGGCCGGGTCACCCGCGCCGGACGGCGCCTCGCCTGTGTCAGCGCTGAGGCCTGGCAGGACAACCGCGACAAGCCGATCGCGACCGCGCTGATGAACATTCTGCTCAGTCCGGTGTCTGAGCCAGCCGAATAACCACGACCAGCCCGACATGCGCCGGAGCAGGCGCACCTCGGCTCAGCTCAACCTGGCCTGCATCGGCCCGGGCCCGGGCAATGATCTCAGGCGGCACCCCGGCCTCATAGGCAAGCAGGTCCGCGCTCCCCAGCAGCCGCGCCTGGCGCAGGGTGAGATCATCGGGATCAGGGCTGGTCAGGGTAAATTCGGCGGCGGCGTCAGCGCATGTCGCTGCGCCCTGCAACCACTGATCTACGTCGGCCTCGCTCCCCGCGCGCAGCGGATCGAGCGGCCCGCCTTCGGCCAAGCCGGCGTCCAGTGCGCGGCGCCGTTCGCTGCCGTCCGGGAAGCGCGCGCGCAAGGCAGAGCGGGCAGCATAAAGCGTGTCGGCCAACCGCCCCAACCCCGGCGGAAGCAGCGCTTCCAGCCGCAGCCGCAGCGCCTTGGCCAAGCCCGCGGAAGCACCGCCAGTGCCGATTGCGATCAGCACTGGCGAGCGATCGAGCAGACTGGGCACGGTAAAATCGCACAGCGCCGGGCGGTCCACTACATTGACCAGTACGCCGCGCGCACGCAGCCGCTGTGCCGCCGTCGCAGCTTCGGCATCATCTTCAATCCCGACAAACGCCAAGCGGGCTGCGGCATCCTCGCCCGCCACAATGCCTCCCGCACGCTCAACCAGCCGCCGCTTGGCCGCCGCCGCCTCGCCCGAGCCCAGCACAATTACCGGCTGCCCGGCGATGCGGTGGAACAGGGGCAGGCTACCAATCATTTGAGCCAGTCCGGCACGCGCTCGGCGGCGAGGATCGTCGCCGGGTCGATCCGATCTGCGACCACCGCCCAGCGGTCCTCATCAACCATTACTTCGGGCACCAGCGCGCGACTGTTGTACGTACTGGCCATGGTTGCGCCGTAGGCACCGGCGGTGCGGAACACCGCTAGGTCTCCGGCTGCCACCACATCGATTTCGCGGCCCATCGCGAAAGTGTCCGAACTTTCGCAAATCGGGCCGACGATGTTGGCGGTCATCGTCTCACCGCTCGGCTCAACGGCAATGAAATCATGCCAGGCATCGTACATCGCAGGCCGGGCCAGATCGTTCATCGCCGCATCAACGATTACGAACGGAGCGCCCGCTCCTACCTTGACCCGGATCACCCGGGTCAGCAGCACCCCGGTATTGCCGGCGATTACCCGCCCCGGCTCAAACATCAGTGTCACGTCCCAATCGGCGGTGACCCGCGCAACCATCGCCGCATATTCTTCCGGCGTGGGATAAACATCGCCCGCCTTGTAAGGAACCCCGATCCCGCCGCCCAGATCCATATGCGTGATCGACTGCCCATCCGCCCGGATCGCAGCCAGTAGCGCGCCCATCTTGGTGAAGGCCGCCTCGAGCGGATCGAGGCTGGCCAGCTGGCTGCCGATATGCACCGCAAGGCCCCGCATATCGAGGGCCGCAAGCCCGGCTAGTCGCGCATAAATCGCCCCGGCGCGGTCATAGGGCACCCCGAACTTGTTCTCGGCCTTGCCGGTCGAGATCTTGCCATGCGTCCCGGCATCGACATCGGGATTGACCCTGAGCGCGACGCTGGCCCGCAGCCCGCGCGCGGCGGCGATGGCGGCAAGCTCAATCCCTTCTTCCTCGGATTCGACATTGAACTGACCAATTCCGGCTTCGAGCGCGCGAATCATTTCACCCGCATCCTTGCCCACGCCCGAAAATACCACCCCTGCCGCCGGGATACCGGCCGCCAGCGCACGGTCCATTTCGCCGCCCGAGACGACATCGGCGCCATAACCCTCGCGCGCCATGACGCGCAGCACCGAAAGATTGGGGTTGGCCTTGATCGCATAGGCAATCTGAACGCGCGGAAGGATGCTCAACGCTTGGCGGAATACCCGCGCGTGGCGCGCGAGCGTTGCCCGCGAATAGACATAGACGGGGGTGCCAACGCTTTCCGCAATAGCAGTCAGCGCAACATCCTCGGCGTGGAGGACGCCGCTACGGAGAGTGAAATGGTCCATGAATAAACCTTGAAGCGTGAGGCCGCGCTATTCGTCAGGCGGCAGATCGAACGGATCGTCGGTGCGTTCTTCCGACCGTTTTCGCAGTTCCACACTGCGCTCGGGCGCAGCCTGGGGCGTGGTTTTGACCAAATCTTCCGCGCTCGGCGTGTCTTCGCGGCCATAGGGCGCCGGCGGCAGGGCAGTGCCCGCGACCGGCTTGAGACCGGCCTTCACCCCGCAAGCGGAGAGGCCAAACAAAGCGGCGCCGAAAATAAGCCGGGATGGGGCAAGACGAGGCATTGCGATTACTCCATGCCCAGCGCGATACGGGCCTCGGCAATTCGCTTCCTTACCTCGTCCGGCGCAGTTCCGCCATGGCTGGCGCGCGCCGCCACCGAAGCTTCGACCGAAAGTGCCGCAAACACCCGTTCGTCAATCCGCGGGTCGATCGCCTGGAGATCGGCCAGTGGCAGGGCATCCAGCGCAATTCCCTGGCCTTCTGCCAGCTTGACCGCTGCGCCAGTGATGTGATGCGCCTCGCGAAACGGAATCCCGGCTTGCTGAACCAGCCAATCGGCCAGATCCGTGGCCGTCGCATAGCCGAGTTCCGCTGCGGCGCGCATTCGTCCGATCCGAAAGCCCGCGCCCTCGATCATCCCGGTCATCGCGGCAAGGCACAGGGTGAGGAGACTGGCGGCTTCGAATACCGGCGGTTTATCGTCCTGCATGTCCTTCGAATAGGCCAGCGGCAGGCCTTTCATGGTGATCATCAGGGCAGTCAGGCAACCGATGATCCGCCCCGCATGGCCGCGTACCAGCTCAGCCGCATCAGGGTTTTTCTTTTGGGGCATGATCGAGCTGCCGGTTGAAAGGCTATCGGGCAGCACCACAAACCCGAACGGCTGGCTCGCCCAGATGATCAGTTCTTCGGCAAGCCGCGACAGATGCAGCGCGGTCTGCGCCGCGCTCATCAGGTAATCGAGTGCGAAATCTCGGTCGGAGACTGAATCGAGGCTGTTGGCGGTGGGGCCGACAAAGCCCAATGCCACCGCCGTGGCATAGCGATCAATCGGAAAGCCGGTTCCGGCCAGCGCCGCTGCACCCAGCGGGCACTGGCCCATCCGCGTATGCGCATCGGCAAAGCGCGACCGGTCGCGCGCAGCCATTTCATAATAGGCCATGAGATGATGGCCCAGCGTTACCGGCTGGGCGATCTGGAGATGGGTGAAGCCGGGCATGATGCTGGCGGCATGCTCGCCCGCGCGATTGACCAACGCCGCCTGCAACGCCCCAAGCGCTGCATCGGCCTGAACACAAGCCTCACGCACCCACAGCCGGAAGTCGGTCGCAACTTGATCATTGCGGCTGCGCGCGGTGTGGAGCCACCCGGCGACCGGTCCGATCAGCTCTACCAACCGATTTTCGGTGGTCATGTGAATATCTTCAAGGTCCCAGTTCTCGGGCACCCCGCTCGCTTCATATTCACTTGCGACCCGGTCCAGTCCGGCCGCAATCGTGGTTGCATCATCAACCGTGACAATCCCGGTTGCCCCCAGCATTGCGACATGCGCCTTTGACGCGGCGATATCCTGTCGCCACAATGCCTTGTCGAATGGGATCGAGGCATTTATCTCGCGCATGATTGCCGACGGTCCTTCGGCAAACCGCCCACCCCACATCGCGTTGGAGTCTGCCTTGTTGTTATCCCGGTTGCTCAAGCTTGCTGTCCTTGGCTTCACACTGCCAGTGCTCTTAACACTCGGAGGGTGCGATAGGGAAAGCGGCAAGGACGCGCAACCGCAAGCGTCCAGCAGCGGTGCGGTGCTGTCTGGCATAATCGACCGGAGCCACAAGGGCAGCCAGCTGCCCGAGTTCACTTTCAGCGATCCGGCCGGCAAAACGCTGCAGCTCACCTCGCTCAAGGGCAAGCCGCTGCTGATCAATCTGTGGGCTACCTGGTGCGGCCCTTGCGTGGCCGAATTGCCGATGCTGGATCGGCTGGCCGGCAGAGGGGAAACGCACGTGCTCACCGTGTCACAAGACATGGCCCAGCCCGAAAAAATCGCCGCATTCCTGACGGCGCGCGAGCTCAAAAATCTTGAGCCCTGGCTCGATCCCGAAAATCAGCTCAATTTCCATTATAACACCGGCATTCTGCCGACCACCGTCTATTACGACGCCGCTGGCCGCGAGGTCTGGCGCTTGGTCGGCGGGCATGATTGGGACAGTGCCGAAACGGCAAAAATGCTGGCAGAGGGGGCCGGCATAGGGCAATGAACCAGGTTCTGCCACCAGCCCTGCCTGAACCGGCATGGCCTATCGCTGTTGAGCTTGCCCGATGAACCTGCCGATGCGCCTTGGTGTATGTTATTATCCCGAACATTGGCCCGAGCGTATGTGGGCGGAAGATGCGCGCCGGATGGTGGCCATTGGCTTGTCTCGCGTGCGGATCGGCGAGTTCGCGTGGAGCCGGATTGAACCATCGCCTGGTCAGTTTGAATGGGACTGGCTGGACCGGGCGATCGAGACCCTGCACAGCGCGGGCCTCGGGATCATCCTGGGAACGCCCACCGCAACCCCGCCAAAGTGGCTGGTTGACCGGATGCCCGATATGATCGCGCTGGACGCCCAAGGCCATCCGCGCGGGTTTGGTTCGCGGCGGCACTATTGCTTTTCGCATCAGGGATACGGCCTCGCCGCAAAGGGCATCGTCAAGGCGATGGCTAGCCGATATGGCAATCACCCCGCAGTTGTCGCCTGGCAAACCGATAATGAATTCGGCTGCCACGACTCGGTGCCGAGCTATTCGGTCTCCGCACGCACTGCGTTTCGCGACTGGCTGGGAAATCGCTATCAGTCGATCGACGCACTCAATACGTCCTGGGGCAATGTGTTCTGGAGCATGGAGTATCAGGGCTTTGCCGAGATTGATCTGCCAAACCTTACGGTAACCGAAGCGAACCCCGCTCATTTGCTCGATTTCCGGCGCTTCTCGTCCGATCAGGTGGTGCGTTTCAATCGGGTTCAAGCCGAGATTATTCGCGCAGCATCTCCCGGACGGGACGTGGTCCATAATTTCATGGGCTTCTTCACCCAGTTCGATCATCACGATCTTGGCCGCGATCTCGATGTAGCCAGCTGGGATAGCTACCCGTTGGGCTTTCTCGAGCAATTCTGGTTCTCCGACGCCGAAAAGCTGCGCTACGCGCGTCAGGGCCACCCCGATATCGCCGCGTTCCATCATGATCTTTACCGCGGCTGCTCGCGCGGCCGCTGGTCGGTGATGGAGCAGCAACCCGGTCCAGTGAACTGGGCCCGGTTCAATCCCTCACCCTTGCCCGGAATGGTTCGGCTATGGACGCTGGAAGCAATGGCGCATGGCGCTGAAATGGTCAGCTATTTCCGCTGGCGCCAGTTCCCGCAAGCCCAGGAGCAGATGCATGCCGGGCTGCTCCGCCCCGACGGTGTCGACGATGTCGGCGCGCACGAGGCGCGGCAGACAGCAACCGAGATCGCTGCAATTGGCGCGCTTGGATCGCCGCCCAAATCTGCCGCTTTGCTGTTTGATTACCAATCCGACTGGATCACCGACATCCAGCCGCAAGGCCGCGGGTTCAGCGCGCTCAGATTGGCTTACGAGTTCTATTCGGCGGCGCGGCAACTGGGCATTGATATTGACATCATCCATCCCGAAACGCCGCTTGATGGATACGACATGGTCCTGGTGCCGTGCTTGCCGATCCTTTCGGCAGCGACGGTGAAGGCGCTGGCAGCCTTCGCGGGGCCAGTTCTGGTCGGGCCGCGAACCGGCAGCAAGACTTCCGGCTTCGGCATTCCAGCGGCGCTGCCCCCGGGAGATCTTCAACCGCTGTTGCCGATCAAAATTGTTCGGGTTGAATCGCTACGCGACGGGCTGTCAGAGCAAGGCGACGAGTTTGAAATCCGCCACTGGCTTGAGCATGTTGAGAGCGATCTGATACCAGAAGAACGGCTTGAAAGCGGGCCCGGGATCGTGTTTCGGCAGGGCAAGATACGCTATGTCAGCGGGTGGCCAGACGAACGCCTGCTGCACCGCCTGATCGCGCGGATGGCCGCAGAGGCGGGCGTTGAGGTATGTGATCTCCCGCACGGTTTGCGCATTCGGCGGGCGGGAAATCTGTGTTTTGGGTTCAATTATTCGGCAGAAACCGCCGCCGCGCCTTGCCCTGAGGGCGCGCGATTTGTGCTGGGCGGGCCGCAGATTCCCGCTGCCGGGGTTGCAGTGTGGCAGCTCGGCTGATCTGACGGATCGGCAGAAAGCCACTGACAGGCAGTGCTCTTTCCGCAATCCTGCCAGTTTGCTTTGACAACGGCGTATTCCGCTATACCTGATTCAGTCAGCGTGGGTCTGGACCTTGGCAGCGTGGAGCGTAAAATGGAGCAGCAGATACGACATGTGGTGATTGTCGGCGGCGGGAGTGCCGGCTGGATTACTGCAGCGCGGATCGCCGCCAGAAACGGCACGGCCAATCCGGATGGTGTGCGGGTTACCCTGGTCGAATCGTCAGTCATCGGCACCATTGGTGTCGGCGAAGGGACCTGGCCTACGATGCGCAACACGCTGAAGAAAATCGGCATTTCGGAAACCCGGTTTATCTGCGAATGTGACGGCGCATTCAAACAAGGCGCAAAATTCGTCGGCTGGACCGACGGCACCCCGCAAGACGGCTATTACCACCCGCTAAACCCGCCCCACGCTGCGCCCCAGATCGATCTGTCTGGTCACTGGTTGCGCGGTGCGGCAGACGCCGGGCTGAACTTTGCCGATGCAGTCGATTTTCAATCTGCACTGTGTGATGCCGGCCGTGCTCCCAAATCGATTACCAGCCCGGAATATGGCGGATTGGCGAACTATGCCTATCACCTCGACGCTGGAAAATTTGCCAGATTATTGTGCGATTTCAGCGTTGAAAAGCTTGGCGTGCGCCACATTATCGATGATGTGACAACGATCAATCAAAGCGCAAACGGTGATATCGCCAGCATCAATACGAAGTTGAATGGCTGCATTGAAGGCGATCTGTTTATCGATTGCTCGGGTTTTGCCGCCCTGATGATCGAAGGGGTCTATGGCGTTCCGTTTATCGAATGCTCCGATACATTGTTTGCCGATCATGCCCTGGCCCTGCAGGTGCCCTATGACCGCGAGGATGCGCCAATCGCGACCCACACCATATCGACGGCGCAAGACGCCGGGTGGATCTGGGACATCGGCCTGCCAACCCGGCGCGGCACCGGCTACGTCTATTCCAGCCGCCATACCAGCCATGATGAAGCCGAGGCCACTCTGCGCCGCTATATCGGACCAAGCTGTGACGATCGCCCGGCCCGCCGGATCAGCATCCGCGCCGGCCACCGCCAGACATTTTGGGTAAACAACTGCGTCGCGGTTGGCTTGTCCAATGGCTTTCTCGAGCCGCTCGAAGCTTCGGCGTTGATGCTGATTGAAACGGCAGTCGATTTCATCGCCGATCGGCTGCCTGAAAACCGCAGCGCAATGACGATACTGTCAAAGCAGTTCAACACCGCGTTCACCCACCATTGGGA
>JANLQQ010000134.1:0-1734 GCA_031367905.1 Novosphingobium sp. | reverse complement strand
CAGGGCCGGGGTGGAATCATGGGGGGCACCGGGCTCGGCCTCTCGACCGTCTATGGCATCGTCAAGCAATCGGGCGGGTTCATCTTTGCCGAGAGTGAAGTGGGTAAAGGGACCAAGTTCACTGTCTATCTGCCAGTGCATCACGCCAGCCCCGGCGATCTGCCCGCGCTTTCAGCCCCGCCGAAGGAAGTATCGAGCTGGGCCGGCGGCGGTCATATCCTGCTGGTTGAGGACGAAGACATGGTCCGCGCCGTAGCGACCCGCGCACTGGTTAGGGCGGGCTATACCGTCACCGAAGCCCGCGACGGCGAGGAAGGGCTGGAACTGGTCCAAGCGGGCGGCGTGTTCGATATGGTGGTCAGCGATGTGGTGATGCCTGCGATGGACGGCCCCGCCATGGCCCGCGAAATCCGCAAACTCGCACCCAGCCTGCCCGTGCTGTTCATGTCCGGTTACGCCGAGGAACAGCTGCGTGAGCAGATCAACATCGAGAATATGTACTTCATCCCCAAGCCGTTTTCGGTGCAGCAACTATCTGATAAAGTTGGACAAATTATTGTGTCTACCCGCCGTTAGAGCAATCGCGAAATATTTTTCGTTCCCCCCTTGTTCTATAAGAACAAAGCTAATACCAAGCTGCCATTGACCTTTCGGGTCAGCTGACTAGGCAAGGGGACGAAGCATGGCTGCACAGCTCAAACTGATTCAGGAAGGCAAGGAAAGCATGGATCGTCAGAAGGCGCTTGAGGCAGCGCTGGCCCAGATTGATCGCGCCTTTGGCAAGGGCAGCGCGATGAAGTTGGGCTCGAAGGAAGCGATGCAGGTCGAAACGATTTCCTCCGGTTCGCTCGGGCTCGACATTGCGCTTGGCGTCGGTGGCTTGCCGCGCGGCCGGGTGATCGAAATCTATGGCCCGGAAAGCTCAGGGAAAACCACGCTGGCGCTGCACGTGATTGCCGAGGCGCAGAAGAACGGCGGCACCGCGGCCTTCATCGATGCCGAACATGCGCTCGATCCGGTCTATGCCAAGAAGCTCGGCGTTGACATCAATGAACTGATCGTTTCGCAGCCCGATACCGGTGAACAGGCGCTCGAAATCGTCGATACGCTGGTGCGCTCCAATGCCTTCGATGTGCTGGTGATTGATTCGGTGGCGGCGCTAGTGCCCCGCGCTGAAATTGAGGGCGAGATGGGCGATAGCCACGTTGGCTTGCAGGCCCGGCTGATGTCGCAGAGCTTGCGCAAGCTGACCGGTTCGATCAGCCGCTCGCGCTGCATGGTGATCTTCATCAACCAGCTGCGGATGAAAATCGGCGTGATGTACGGCAATCCCGAGACCACCACTGGCGGCAATGCGCTCAAGTTCTACGCCTCGGTCCGCCTCGATATCCGCCGCATCGGCCAGATCAAGGACCGCGACGATATTGTCGGCAACACCACAAGGGTGAAGGTCGTCAAGAACAAGGTGGCAGCGCCGTTCAAGCAGGTCGAATTCGACATCATGTATGGCGAAGGCATTTCCAAGATCGGCGAAATCCTCGATCTTGGGGTCAAGGCCGGGATTGTCGAGAAGTCGGGCGCCTGGTTCAGCTATGATTCGATCAGGGTTGGCCAGGGGCGTGAAAACTCCAAGACCTTCCTCAAGGAAAATCCAGAACTTTGCGACAAGTTGGAAGCCGCCATTCGCGGCCAGACCGACAAGGTCGCCGAGGTGATGATGACGGGCCCGGACGC
>JANLQQ010000113.1:0-4342 GCA_031367905.1 Novosphingobium sp. | reverse complement strand
AAGTGTGATGCCTGCGAAGACAATGAAGAGCAATATTGCCGCGAGGGCGTGACCGGAACCTACAACAGCAAGGACCGGATCGACGGCAGCCCGACCTATGGCGGCTATTCCAAGTCGATCGTGGTGGCAGAGCCCTATGTGCTGCGCGTGCCCGAAGCGCTGGACATGGCGCTCGCTGCGCCGCTGCTGTGCGCCGGGATCACCAGTTACTCACCGCTCAAGAACTGGAACGTCGGGCCGGGCACGAAAGTTGGCGTGATCGGGCTGGGCGGGCTGGGTCACATGGGGGTCAAATTTGCCAAGGCTTTGGGCGCCGAAGTGACGATCATCACCACTTCGCCGGGCAAGGGCGAGGATGCCAAGAAGCTGGGAGCCGATCATGTCCTGATCGCGACCGACAAGGCGGCAATGTAAGCGGCCACCCGCAGCTTCGATTTCCTGCTCGATACCATCCCCGTTGCGCATGATCTGACGCCATACCTGTTCCTGCTCGACCGGCAGGGCACGCTGTGCATCGTCGGCGCAATCGACATGCTGCCCAGCTTCCATTCGGGGCTGCTGCTGGGCGGGCAAAAAGCCGTCGCCGGTTCGGGCGTCGGCGGCATCGCCCAGACCCAGGAAATGCTCGATTTCTGCGCCGAAAAGGGCATCCTGCCCGAATGCGAAATGATCCGCATGGACGAAATAGGCCAAGCGTTTGAACGGATGGAACAGGCCGACGTGAAGTACCGCTTCGTCATCGATATGGGAACGCTGTAAGCCATATGGTCGATCTTTACTGGTCGTTCCGCAGCTGCTGTGGCGGATGCAGCAGAATGGGTTTGGACGGCGATGGTTTGCGCCGTGCGGGCGCTTTCATGAAGTTCCAGCCCTCGGGCAAGGCCCGCGCGACAAGGTTTCCGATCGACATTGGCTGGCGCGCCACCAGCGCATCGAACAACCGCGCGATAGTGCTTCCGCGCGGTACCTCACCGTCCAGCTCGGTGACAATCCGGGTCAGCACCCGCAGCGCGATGGCGCGCGGTGCGTGCGGACGATAGATGATCCCCATCGCCGTGCGCTCAACCTGCGCTGCCCACTCGCGCGCCGCCGCCCAATCGAGCGCGGCATCGGCATCGGCAAGATGCACCGCGCTGGCGGCGAGTGCGGGCACATCAAGCCAGCTCGCCTCGGCAATGGCTTTGCGGATCCGGGCGCGATCAAACTTCTCATCAATGTTGGACGGATCCTGCACTGCCTCGATCCCGGCCGCCGCAACTACGGCGGCCAGTTCTTCGCGCCGCCAGCCGAGCAGCGGGCGCAGCACCACCGCGCCGTTCGGCCCGGTCTGTCCGGTGGCACGAACCCCGGCAAGGCCTGCCACGCCACTGGCGCGATTAAGCCGTAACAGCAGCGTTTCGGCCTGATCATCGGCATGATGCGCAGTCGCGATTGCGGCCAACCCGCGATTTGTGGCCCAGTCAGCCAGCGCAGCATAACGGGCAACCCGGGCTTCAGCCTGAAGGTTTCCGGGCGCCAGCGTGACCTTCAAGGTCGCATGGGGCACACCCAGCGCAGCGCAAATGCTTGCGGCGAAGGCGGCTTCATCGGCAGCTTCGGCCCTGAGGCCATGATCGACTGTGGCCGCCTCGATCCCGCCCGGCATGGCGGCATGGGCGAGCAGCAACAGCGCCACACTATCCGGCCCGCCCGACACTGCCACACCCAGCGGGCAGCGAGACGGGCCCAGCGCCGCCAGATCGGCAGCAAAGCGCGCGGTCAGTTCGGCTAAGGGCGGCTGCGGCCGATCAATTGCACTTCACCCCGGCACGGGTCGCATCATATTGCACCTTTAGCCGACCAGCTGCCTCTCGTGGATAATCATCGACGAATTGCGCCAGTGCGATGCAGGCGCGGTTGGTATCCTTGCGCTGGCGCATCGTCTCGGCCAGCATAAGCAGGCTATCTGGCGCGCGATCGCCGGCCTTGTTGGAATTATAATTAGCCACAAACCAGCGCGCCGCCTCATCGGTATTGCCGCCATTGAGATAGGCCCGGCCGAGCAGATTGCGGGCATAGCTGACCCGTACATGGCGCGGATATTTGTCAAGATACAGCTTCAGCTGCTGCTGCGCCTCGGGATAGAATTTAGCTTCCCACAGGCGAAAACCATAACTGTATTCGTCATCGGCCTGGTCGGTGGTAGCCGGTTTTAGCACCGCGCGGACTGCGGCAATGCGCTGGGCCGAGGCGGCTGGGGTCTTGGCGGCTGCAGGTTTGGCAGCAGCTGGTTTCGGCACCGCTGCAGGCTTGGTCGTCAGGCTTGTTACCGCAACCGTTGTTACGGCAGGCTTTGGTGCAGAGGCACCGCCAGTCATCGCGGCCAGATTGCCCGACGCCGCATCGCCATCGGTTGCGGCAGAAACAATCGCCGCCGGTGGAATGGCCGGGGCCAGTACATCGAGCCGGGCTTCCAGTTTGGCCAGCTTGTTCGCATTCTCTTCGTTTTGCGCGGTCAGCCGGGAAAGCTGGGCTTCGAGCGCGTCAACCCTGCCGAGCAAGTCGGTGATCGGGGTTGTCGCGGGCGCACCAATTGAGCTGCTCACCGGCTGGCCGGGCTGGACCTGGGCCGGAAAAAACTTGCCATCACCGCCTGGGAAAACTTTGGTCTGCAAGGCCCGTACTTCTGCCTCAACCTTGCGCAGCCGGGCTTCGGCGGTGGCATCAGAGACGCTCTGCGCCCATGCAGGGCTGACCGCAGAATTAGCCAGCGCGAAAACTAGCGCCACCAAAAGCGGCCGCTTCGTGCGAAGAATCATTGTCATCTCACCCGTTTATCCCGTTCAGTCTTCATCGCAGTATAAAGCCATTAGGCCTACCGGCGATGAACCAGCGAAAATGATTTGCCCTACCAAGCCCGCGCTGTCGAGCGCAGACGGCTATCTATCCGCAACCGGAACAGCTGCAACCGATGCTGCGGTGATGGGCGCAGGTCCAGGGACAAGCTGCACCGGAGCAGACGGCGGAGCTGCTCGCTGCGGGCGCGCTGTGCTTCGCTGCGGCGCGGTTCGGACCGAACTAGTGCTGGCAGGTTCGGGTGTGGGCGTGGCAATCGCACCTGGCAGCGGCCGCGCCAGCAACGCGGCGGCGCTAACCGGCACATCCTTCATCGTGACCTGCACTTCGGAAAGCTTGGGCACAGCCTGACCGCCGATGGTGATCGCCAGTGCCTGCGGCCGGGCGGTCCACATTTGAACGCCCGATACATCGGCTGGAATGGTGTAGGTTTCGCCCAGCGCCAGCTCCTTTTGCATCAGCTGCGCGCCGGCAGCGTCATAGAACTTAACCCACACGCCAGGCTCAAGCGCGGTAAACACTACCGCACCGCCGCTAAGCGTAGTTGTGCGGTCAACGTTTACTATCGGAGCATCACTGCTCACCGAAACTGGCGGCGGTTCATCGATCAGCGAAGGCAGGGTACCGCCGGGCAGGTAATAGCTGCGCCAAAACGCAAAACCAGCGAGGATTACAATGACCGCGATCAACGCCGCCACCCAGGCAAACCGTGCGCTGGGAATACGGGCCGGATCGCCAGGCTCGAATGCCGGCAAGGACCGCCGCACTTCCGGTTCGATCGCGGCAAGCTCGGCGCGGACCTCGGCCGCAATCGCCGCCTCGTCCAGTCCGACTGCACGGGCATAGCTGCGCGAGAAACCGACCGCGTAGGTCCGCGCCGGAAGCGCGGCAAAGTCCCCCGCCTCGATCAAGACGAGGTGGCGTTCAGGGATCTTGGTGATGCCGGACAATTCAACGCGGCTGATTCCCGCAGCTTCGCGTGCTCGAGCAAGGCGCGCTCCAACGCCCTCGAGCGGTAATTCCGCTTCGGTCATTTGTTCGTCTGTCATCCCATTCCCGTGGGTAAGAATTAGTCGGCTAACCCGCCTGCCTGACGAATCTGTTTTCAGGGTTCAAAGTCAACGCAAATCAACAGGCTTCCCGCCAGTGAACGGCAGGATGCGCCGGAATTGTGACAGAACGCTCAGGCACCGGTCCAAAACCCTGGCTTGATCAATCGCAATCGATCCCGCGTTGCTGGGCCCATTCGGTGATCGCCGTGCGCAAATTGGGTGGCGGCGAGGCGAGCCAGCCATTCATCGCTGCAGAGATTTCAGCAATATCGATTTTGCGGACCAGCTCCTTGATCGGCCCGACGGCAGCCGGAGTGATCGAGAGGCGGCGAATGCCAAGACCAATCAATGCCAGCGCCTCAAGCCGCCGCCCGCCCATCTCGCCGCAAACCGTAATGTCGACCTTATGTCCGGCCAGCGATCCCAGCACGCGCTTCAGGAAGCGCAGGATCGAG
>JANLQQ010000112.1:0-3491 GCA_031367905.1 Novosphingobium sp. | reverse complement strand
GGATATTTGCCCGCCAGCATATCGAGGTAGATCTGCCGCTGGCGGTCATCCTCCTCGTCGAACATGTCGGGCGATTCGGCACGGACTTCCTCGTAATCGTCGTCCCAATAACGCGTCCATTCGGCGCGCCGCTTGCGATCGTATTCGTGCGGATCGTAAGCAACGCCGTTGCGCGCCCACAGACCAAACCCCGCGTCGAGCCAACTCATATCGCCGCCTGCCCCTTGCGGACGATAGGCCGCCACCGCCTCGCGCAGGACGGCCGCGCGGCTTTTGCCCTGTTCATAAGCGAGCTGGTCAAGCCGCTTGATCTCATCATCGGGGAGGTCAGCGAGAATGCGGGTCATAGTGATATACTGATATCATATCATGATATCATGTCAAGCACCGGCAAGTTTCACCCCTTCTTCTCCGCCTTGCGTTTCTTCATCGCATCGTGGAACCGGTCGGCCCAGCCCGGCTTGACCAGCTGTTCGGCGCGGACCATCCGCAGCTCGCCATCGGCGACATCGCACGAAACCGCGCTGCCGGCCGCCACAATCGCATCGCGGCCGATTTTTACCGGGGCGATCAGCGCAGAGTTCGAACCGATGAAGGCGCCCGCCCCGATCACGGTCTTGTGCTTGAAATAGCCATCGTAATTGCAGGTGATGGTGCCCGCGCCGATGTTCGCCCCTGCCCCGACTTCGGCATCGCCGATGTAGGAGAGGTGGTTGGCCTTGGCGCCCTTGCCCATCACGGCATTCTTTATCTCGACGAAATTGCCGATTTTGGCCTTTTCTTCCAGCACCGCACCGGGACGCAGGCGCGCATAGGGGCCCACCTCGGCGCCGCTCGCCAATGTCGCGCCCTCGATATGGCAGAAGGCGCGGATTTTCACCCCGTCAGCCACGGAAACCCCGGGGCCGAACACCACATTGGGCTCCACCGTGACATCGCGACCCAGCTGTGTATCCCAGGCGAACCACACCGTTTCGGGCGCGATCAGCGAGGCGCCATCGTCCATCGCCTTGATCCGGCGGTCCCACTGCCAGCGGCTTTCTGCATCGGCCAGTTCCGCCCGGCTGTTGATCCCGGCCACTTCATCGGGATCATCCGTCACCACCACCGCGCAGCCGCGCCCATCGGACAGCGCGATATTGACCACGTCGGGCAGGTAGTATTCACCTTGCGCGTTATCATTGCCGACCCGGGCAAGCAGCGCGAACAGATCGGCGGAGCGCGCGGCCATCAGGCCTGAATTGCACAAATGGGCGGCGCGCTCAGCTTCGCTCGCATCCTTGAACTCAGTCATTTTGACGATGCGGTCACCGGTGGCGAGAATCCGGCCATAGTGCAGCGCCTCGTCCGGCTCGAACCCCAGCACAACTAGCGCCGGATGATCCGTGCGATGCAGCCGCTCAAGCATTGCGAGCATGGTCTCGGTGCTGACGAACGGGACATCACCATACAGGATCAGCACATCGCCGCTGAAGTCGGCCAGCAGGGCTTCGGCCTGCTGGACCGCGTGGGCGGTACCATGCTGCGGCTCTTGCACGGCCAATTCCGCCGACCCGGCCAGAACGCTTTCAAGCTGTTCCTTGCCAGCGCCGACGATCACCACCTTCCTGGCGGGTGCAAGCGCATCGACGCTGGCCATCAGATGCAGCAGCATCGGCCGGCCCGCGATGGGATGCAGCACCTTGTGCAGATCGCTTTTCATCCGGGTGCCCTTGCCCGCGGCAAGGACGATTACGGCCAAAGGGACGGCCAGTGGAGGGGTGTCGTTCACGCTCATAGCGGCTCTCTTGCCAGCAAATGCTTGCCGTTTCCACACCTGCGGTTATCGGCACTGGGCAATGGACAAAATGCCTTTCAAAATCGTCGGGTTCGATCTTGACGGAACCCTGCTCGATACCGCCGCAGACCTTGGCGCGGCGGTCAATCATGCGCTCGCGCTGGTGGACCGCGAACCTGTCGCGCCAGAGCAGGTTTCCGCGCTGATCGGCGGCGGATCGCGGATGATGCTGGCCCGTGCGCTGGTGCTGACCGGCGGCGATCACGGGATCGATCAGGAAGCGCTCCGCCCCGAGCTTCTGGCCTTCTATGAACGCAATATCGCGGTTCACACGGCGCTCTATCCCGGCGGCGCGGCCATGCTCGACGCATTGGGGGCAGGCGGCGCGAAGCTGGCGGTCGTGACCAACAAGCCAGAAGCGCTGGCGCTGAAGCTGCTGGATGCGCTCGGCCTGCTGGCACGGTTTGACTGCGTGATCGGCGGCGGATCGCCCGGGATCGCCGCGCTCAAGCCCGCGCCCGATCCGCTGCATGCGATGGTGACGCAGTTGGGCGGAGGAGCGGCGGCGTTTGTCGGTGATTCAAGTTTCGACATCCGCGCCGCCCGCGCGGCTGGTCTGCCCAGCGTCGCGGTCAGCTTCGGGTTCAACGATCTGCCGGTGGAAGAGCTGGGCGCCGATGCAGTGATCCACCACTTCGACGCCCTGATCCCGGTGCTGGCCACTCTTTAGAAGTCGAACTGCGCCCGCACGCCGACCGCATCGGCGCTATAATCCCGCGAGGTTCCGGCCGCGACTGCTGCATCGTTCAGCCACAAATGGCCGTAGTTGAGGATGAAGCGGACATAATCGATCGGGATCCACAGCATCGAGACTGCTGCAACCTGTTGGCGCCCGCCGACAATTCCGGCATCGTTGAGATCAAGCCAGTCATAGCGCGCGTTAAGCTGCAACGCGCCCATCCCGCCCCTGCCCAGCGGATGCTTTGGCTTGATCCGATCGTAAGCCCCGCCTTTGTACGCAGTGGTATCGTCGGTCAGCAGATAGCCGACTTCGGCGTAGCCGCCATTGAAAGTGGGATCGGCCAAGCCCGGGCGCTTGGCCGTCATCCAGTGGCTTTCGGCGGTCGCGTGAAACCGCCCGGCGATATAGGCCAGCTCTGCGCCATAATCCATTTCGCCGGTCGAGACGATGTTGCCGGTGTTGATCAGGCGCAGGTCGGTGGTGTGGACGAACGGCCGGGCGCGGTAGCGGGTGGTGGTCTGCGCATCGTTAAAATCGCGGACATGGACCGAGCCGCCGATATGCAACTGGCCGCCCGCCAGCTTGGGCATGAACACCACGCGGCCATCGAGGCTGTAGCTGTTGTTGCTGTCCGTGTTTAGATCAGTCGCATTGTCGCTGAACACCCCGCCCTGCACCAGCACAGCCTTGCCCGAATAGGTCCCACTTAGGCCAACCCGGCGTTCAAACCCGAAGGCACTGTTGAAGGCAGCGCGTTCCATGAAGCTGGTGAACAGGTCAGAGGTTATTTCTTCCAGTCCCCCAAATGTCTTGTGCTGGCCCAGCGTCAACGTCAGCTTGGGGCTGGCCTTGTAGGTCAGATAAAGATCGGTGAGATCGACGCTGCTGCCCGCCAGATCTGCTTCGACCCGGTAGCCGAAGTTACCCGGGATCGTGCCCTCAAAGCCGATATAGGCGCGGCGGAATTCGGTG
>JANLQQ010000068.1:0-4748 GCA_031367905.1 Novosphingobium sp. | reverse complement strand
GGGCTGATCAGAACTTGAAGGCGGCTTCCACAAAGAGCTGGCGGCCGCGGTTCTGGGTGACGATCCGGTCATCACCAGGTGCGGCACCGCTGAACGGCGCAGCTCCGGCAGTGTTGACCCAGATCTCGTTAGTCAGATTGGTGCCAATCAGCGACAGCTTCCATTTGCCGTCCGGGGCACCGATCGACACTGCTCCATCGAGGGTCACGTAACTCTTTTGCTTGTAATCATCATAGAATGTCAGCGAGCTGGCAAAATAGGAACTGGTGTAGGAGGCGTTGCCGCTCAGGCCAAATTCCAACGAATCTCCCATGGGCGTCTTGTAATCAACCGCAACATTGCCAGACAGTTTTGGCGCGCGCGGTGCAACCCGGCCGTTGAGGTCTTCGCTCTGGGTGATGAACTGTTTGGTATACCGGGTGTCAGTGTAGGACAGCGCACCAGACAAGCGGAGGCCTTGAGCCGGGGTTCGCCATGACCAGTCAATGTCAACGCCCTGGGCAGTCAGCTGGCTGGCGTTGAACGTGACGAAATTGAAAATGCCCGGGTCAAAGATCTGCACCTGCAACCCGGTGAACTGATAATAGAACAGCGCGGTATTCAGCGTGACGGTGCGATCCGCAAATTGCGTTTTGATGCCAATCTCTCCGCCTTTCGACGTTTCCGACCCAAACCGCAGGCTTGCTTCTGCGGCCGCACGAACAGCGGGATTGGTGCTGTTCAAGTCAGCCAAACCGATCGCCGGCAAAGCATTATTATCAATTCCGCCTGATTTGAAGCCGGTCTTATACGACGCATAGATATTGATATCATCGGTTGCCTGATACTTGACGGTGAGTTCTGGCGAAAAATTGCTGTCCGAGAATTTGATCGGGCCGGCAAAGAAGCCCGAGCCGAGGAAGCCTCCCAAAAGTGCGCCAACAAACACGGTATTGTCGAGGTGAACATATGGAAAGCCGATCGTCGTAGACTTATGTTCGTTGGTCCATCGCAGGCCGCCTGAAAGCTCAAGCTTATCGGTAACATCGATTGTTGTACTACCGAAGAACGACAACGCATCTGCTTTGCTGTTTCGCTCGGCGAACCAGTCAAAGGTGAATCCGGTTACCGGGTCAGGCCGGGCCAGCGAGACATTGAACCCATTTTGCGACGTCGAATAGGGAATGTCGCGCTTTTCCCAGAACGCCCCAAGCATGAAGTTGAACGCGCCGCTGAAGTCACTCGTTAGCCGCAGTTCCTGGGTATACTGGGTCAGCCCATTGCGGAACGGCGCCATCAGCCCTGCAGGCCGGCCGTCAGCCAGCTTGCCAGTGTAGGCGAAGTTGTCGTTATATTCATTATCCAGGTTAAGGTAGCCGGATACCGACGATAGTTTCAGTGCTTCGGTCAGGTCCAGATCCCAACGCAGCCGTGCGAAGAAGATTTCCGTTTCATTGTAGGGCTGGCTGATGTCCCGGCCGGATCCAGTGGTTCCGGTTGGAACCGTGTCGATCAACGGGTGCCCGTCGGAAGCCGGATAGAGGCCATCGTTGATATTGCAGGAATGACTGGGCGCTATCACGATTGCGAGAGGGGCGGTAAATCCGCTGAGGATGAAATTTCTGGCATTGGCAAGGCCCAGAACTACAGGATCTGCCACGCCATTGGCACCGCATTCCATATCCGAGTGGCCAACCAGTGTTTCGCTATCCTGGTTATTGTAATTAACCTTCAGATTTGCACTGAAACTGTCGGACGGATCCCACTGGAGCGTTGCGCGGGCGATGAAGTTGGTCAGCCCCTTGTTCTTGTCGCGCGCCGGGGTTCCAGCCTCGAGCTGAACATATTTTTCAAGGTTCTGATATTGTCCGGCTACCCGGATGCCCAGTGTATCGCTGATCGGCCCGGAAATATATCCACCAACCGTATAGCCCTGCTCCTCGAACTCATACGAGGCCTTGCCGCCGACCTCCCAGGTCTTGGTCGGATTGGCTGAACGAAGGGAAAACACACCAGCCGACGCGCTTTTTCCGAAGAACAGGGATTGCGGCCCCTTGAGCACATCAATCTGTTCGACGTCAAAAAATGCGGTTTGCAGAAGGCGCTGCGTGCTGACTTGAACACCATCGATATCAATCCCCACGGCAGAGTCGAAAGCCGATGAGATATTGGTCGATCCAATGCCGCGCAGGCTGATTTGAGCGCCAGCGCCAGAGCCACCGATTTGAACGTTAAGGCCCGGTATGCGGCCTACCGCGTCGGCCACTTCGTTGATCTGGTAAGTATCCAACGCGCCAGCGCCGATTGACGTGATGTTTACAGGTACTTCCTGGAGTGTCTCGGACTGCAGGCGCGCCGTGACGATGATTGCATCACTATCGCCTGCTTCCTCTGCCGCTTGCGCTAAAGCTGGTGCGCTAATACCACATAGTACCATACTGGCAGCTGTGCTGAAGAGAACAGAACGAACTCTTCGACCCGCACACTTCGTTTCAATGGACACACTAGCTTTAGTCATAGACCTCTCCCTTGCGGCACCGGCACTAAATGACCCATGCCGCTCAATTTCTGATGTTTTTCATCAATATTATGGTGTGATGCTAGGTTGCATCGCGCTTTACTCCACTAGCTAAAATGAGAAGAGCGCAGGGGATTGGTTGGGCTCGGGACCTGTGATGACGCCTCCCCCGTCAGCGCGATCCACAAACCATTTTCCTACACTCCCCCTCCCCTGATATCCGGAACCTCCATCCGGGGGGCGAATCCTACATTTGCCCCGGAGGTTCCCGCCTTGTCCGATCTGTCTGACCCACCTGCGCCGCTAACTGGCCCGCTGGCTGGCCCGCTGACTGGCGAGCTGCTGTGCAACTCCGCCCGCCCTTCGCGCCGCACTTCGCGCACTGCGTTTCAGTCCGAGCCGCCGGATCCCGATGATCCGCTGCTGGGGTTTGCGCCCTATCTCCACAGCGCACCGCGGCGCAATTCGATCACGCCGGAGCGGCAGCGGGGGTTCATTTCCTCGCTCGCCGCCACCGGGATCGTGACGCAGGCGGCGCGCAGCATCGGGGCAAGTCTGGAGGCGCTGTACCGGCTGCGCAATATGCCGGGGGCGCAAGGGTTTGCGGCGGCGTGGGAGACGGCGATCGATCGGGGGATGGCGCGGCTCGAGGATTGCGCGCTCGAGCGGGCGATTGCCGGCGAGGAGCGCGTGGTGGTGCGCGGCGGCGAGGTGGTGGCGCGGTGGATCCGCTATGACACCGGGCTGCTCCAGTTCCTGCTGCGCCAGCGCCGATCGGAGCGCTATGATGCCGGGCGTGCGCATTTTGCCAATCTGCGCCCCGGCCATCCGGTTTACGAGCGGCTCAAGGCCGAATGGAGGCTTGAGGCCTTTGGTAATGAGGACGAGACCATCGCCTCGCTCGACAAATGGCTCGATGATATAGCGGTCAGGGGCCGCGAAAATAGGGCGATGATAGCCGAATGGGCGGACGACGACGGCGAGGTCGGTTAGGATTTGAACTCACGCTGTTCGCGCCGGTCGCCATGCGGTGAACTCTGCGCAGTCGCCCTGTCCGGCCGGGGGGGATGGGCCGGACAGGGTTGCCGCGATGCGCCTAGAAGTCGATCTGGGCGCGCAGGGCGAAGGCATCGGTGGTGTAGCCGCGCTGGTTGACCGGATCGGTCGAGGTCGGCTCGGCTGCCAGAGCGAACGGGCCGCCCCGCACATCGGTGTGGATATAATTCGCCAGGAAACGGACGTAATCGGTCGGGATCCAGGTCAGCCCGAGGAGATAGCCCATCTGCTTGCCACCGCGCGCTTGACGGGCCGTCACCGCTGCCAGCGAGTTTACGCCGGTAGCGAAGGTGGTGGTCGGCGCCGTGATCAGCTTGTCATCCTCAAGATCGAGGTAATCGAAGCGGCCGATGACCTGGAAGGCGCCCATTCCGCCCTTGTTTATCGGGTGAAGCACCTTGGTCCGGTCCCACAGGCCGTTCTTGTAGCCGCGGGTTTCGCCGGTCAGGAAGAACCCGGCTTCAACGTGGCCGCCCCAGAATGTCGGGTTGGACGAAGGCGTAACCCCGCTGCCGCCGGCGAAGGCATCAAGTCCGGTGCGGATGTCGCCGGGCCGATAAGTGCGGACTTTCAGCATCTGCGCCTCACCGCCGATATGCAGCGATTTGAACACGCCATAGGCTTCAACCCCGAAGATATCGTCGCCGCGCGCGGCGATGTTGCCGGTGTCTACAAAGCGCACATCGGTGGTCTGCAGGAACGGACGCGCACGGTAGCGGCCGAACTGGTTGGTCGAAGGTGCGCCGGTTGAAACGCTTGCAACGCCGCCGTTGTTGGACTGGAACTCACGATGCTGGAAGTTGGCACCCAGATGCACAAAGCCATTGCCGACATAAGGCGTGTAGGTCACGCGGCTCGCACCGATCCAACCATCGTTATCGACCGAAGCGTCGATCGAATGGGCGGCAAACAAGCCAGCATCGGCGCGCAGCAGGCCGTCGCTCGACTTGAGTCCAGCCGAAAGCCCCAGACGCCTTGTGTTGCCGAACGCGTCGTTGATCTGGGCGCGTTCGATGAAGCTCGACCAGCGCGAGCTGGTCTGCTGCTCCATGCCGTCCAGCGGTTCGTGGTTGCCCAGTGTGATCGCAAACGGCTTGTTGGCGGGGGCATAGGTCAAAATGACATCGCCAAAACCGACCGCGCTGTTGGCGTAGTCAACTTCAGCCTTGTAGCCGAAACCACCGGGGATAACGCC
>JANLQQ010000063.1:0-18343 GCA_031367905.1 Novosphingobium sp. | reverse complement strand
CTTGATTGCATGATCGAAACGGAAGGCGAAACCCGGATCGAATACTGCCTGGGCAAATTGTCCAATGGCGATGCGACGCTGATCCGCACCGCTTTTTACGAAGGCGCCACCTATGGTGAGCTGGCAGAGCGTTCGCGCCAGCCACTCGGCACGGTCAAAAGCCGGATTCGCCGCGCCTTCCTCAAGCTCAGGGAGTGTCTTGGATGAACGAAGACGACGATCTGATCGCTGCGGAATGGGCTTTGGGGTTGCTTGATGGGGCCGAGGCAGAGGCGGCCGTGGCGCGGATCGCAGGGGATCCTGCGCTGCAGCTGCGCGCGGATTGGTGGCGCGGGCAGCTGGCCGGACTGGCCGGTGAAGGCAAGATCATCCCGCGCGAGGCTCTGTGGGCGCGGATTTCCGCGGCGCTTCCCACCAATGACAACAGCGCCGGGCTGGCCCAGCGGTGGCGGGCGACGGCCTTGGCGATGATGGTGCTAACGGTGGGCTTGATGAGTTTCATCGTTCTGCGCCCAGTGCCCGTTACAACTCCGGCTCCGGCCCCTGCTCCGCAAAGCGCGCATGTCCTGCTGGCCTCGCTGGTCGGCGATCAGGCGCTCAGCGCGACAATTGCGTTCGATCCAGCGCAGGGCACTCTGGCGGTCGCTCCGGCGGCACTCGATGTTGGCACGGGCGATGCCGAGCTATGGATTATCGCGGCTGATGGCACCGCAAGCTCGCTGGGTGTGATCGATACCCTCACGCCTGCAACCCACAAGGTGGCACCGGCGCACCGCAGCCTGATCGCGCCGGGGACCAGCTTTGCGATCACCCGCGAGCCGCGCGGCGGCTCGCCCACCGGCCAGGCGACCGGGCCGATTATTGCCAGCGGAAAAATAATCGCGACCTGATGCATCCGCAGCCGCGCAGGCTGCGTATCTCTGCCGCAAGCCGGGAACAGCCGGACTTGCAGATCAATCACGGAGATTCCCCAATGCGTCGCATGTTCCCCCTTGCCGCCATTACCGCCCTGGCACTTATCCCACTTACCACTTCGGCAATCGCCAATCCGATGGTCGGCGGTGCAGCGATGTATGCACAGAAGAACATCGTTGAAAATGCGGTCAATTCGAAAGATCACACCACGCTGGTTGCTGCCGTAAAAGCCGCGGGACTGGTTGAAACACTCTCCTCGCCCGGTCCGTTCACCGTTTTCGCGCCGACCAATGCTGCCTTCGCCAAGTTGCCTGCCGGAACGGTGGAAACGTTGGTCAGGCCAGAGAACAAGGGCACGCTGACCACCATTCTTACCTACCACGTCATCGCTGGCCGGATGACCAGCCGCGATATCGTCGCCGCGATCCGCCGCGGCAAGGGCCGAGCCATGCTGACCACCGTGCAGGGCCACCGGCTTACCGCGACCATGCATGGCAAGCGCCTGATGCTTACCGATGCCAAGGGTGGCCACTCGATGGTGACTATCGCCAATGTCATGCAATCCAATGGCGTAATCCACGTTGTTGATACGGTGCTGATGCCCTGATCCCACCCCCTTCCCCAAGGGCCAGGCACCGTGCGCCCGCAGCTTTGGACCAAGCTGCGGGCGCCTTTTGTTATCGCCCTTTGATTGAGCGTGCACCCGGTGCGGGAGGCTTCTCGGGTGGGCCGGCAAAGCACTGCGCGCGGGCCATCCAGTCAGCGGCATTGGTGCCGGTTACGCACAGCTTCGTATCGGAAATATTGCGGACCTGGGAGACCACCTGACAAAACTCCTCGGCCAGACCTTCGATGCGTTCGTCTGCCTGATCCACGCCAAAGCGCCAGATGGCACCCGACGGCGCCGCGAGTTCGATAAACGGCTTGGGCTCAGGCGCGGGCAGCTTGCGCACCGCATAAGTCCAGCCATAGGTATTGACGCCCAGCACCACGATCCCGCGGATGCTGTCGCGGTTGACGCGCTCAGCGCCCAGCGCATCGAACGCGGCCTGACCATGCGCCCACGTTTCCATCAACCGCGCGGTTATCGACGAGCGCACGCTCATATCAGGGCCGACCCATTTGACCCGGTCCGATGCCTCACGCGGGGCAACCGCTGCGGCCAGCTCTTCAGCAAAACTCAGCCAGGCCGCGACAAGTGCCTGGCCGCCAAGCCCGGCCAGCCACTCCGCCTCGAGCGTCGCCATCCCGCCAGAGGCCATGCGGCTGCGGGCATCATCCATGAACGCGACAAAGCCCGCCTCGTCGCTGACCGAGAGCAACGCGGCGCGGTTCCAGAAATGGAGATGGCCGATGATCCGTTCGATCGGCCAATTCTTGAACTGGGTCGGACGGAGCAAAGCCGCGTCGTCCAGCCCCGCGATCAGCCCGTGCAGGCTGCGCGTTTCATCAAGGAAATCCTGCGTTTCGGTAATCGCCATGCCCGCCCTCTTTGGGCTAGCCTAGCGGTAATCCGTGCACAGGCAATAGCAGGCCGGGAGTCCGGGCCAGGTGAGCCCGAGCTCCCGGCTGCCGTTCAGTTCCCGCTGACTGCCGGGCCCCACATGCCGGCACCGGTCCCGGTCCCGGCCCTGCCGCTAAAGGTAATCGCGCCGCCTTTACCGGCATAGATTCCGGTCCGCCCGGTCAGGCCGCCGACGCAACCCTGGGACAGCCGATCCTTCGAGATGAAATTGCAGCCCCAGGCCGATGAGTACATGCCATCCGGACCGCTCCCGTCGCAGATTACATGACTATCGAATATCTTGGCGTTGGGCGGCTGACTGGTGCTGACGCAGGTGTATTTGTCGGTCGACTTCTTGCCATCGGCCCAAGTTACCGAGCTGGTTCCGGTCCAGGTCGAACCGACCGTCAGATTGCCATACATATCTGGCCCGCCAACCGTGGTCGGCGTGTTGGCAGTGGCCTGAAAGGTGAAGTTTTGCGCCTGCGCCGTAACCGTAGTTGCGGCGAGCAAGACAACTGTGGAGACCATTTGAATTGTTTTCATGACCTATCCCTTTGCTTCAAGATTGAAACGCACGGCTGCCATTGATTATTAACGATAATCCAAAGTCTCGCTAATAGTCCAAACGCGGCCGTCTGTTCTGGCTTACTATCCAACGACTCGCGACCCCGAGACAGATTGTAATTAATTTGGCTTTTTAACAATCGAGAAAACGCAGTTTGCTGATACTCCAACAATACAGACGATTAATCATATTGAAAAAACAATGACTTTATCATTCTGTTTACTTTTCGTTCCACTAACGCCAGAAGTCCTGGATGCCGCCTGAACCGCTCCCCCTCCCCGCGCTTCATGCCAGCCATGGCGGTTGCTGGCTGCGAGAGGGTGATGGCTCAACCCGCGGTGTGGGCAAGGGCGAGGCGATCATGGCAGCGGCCGATACCCCGCTGCTTATGCTCAATGCGCCGCTGGTAGCGAGCCGGTTGGGCTATCCTGATCTGTCCGGGCTCGATCTTTTGGAACTGTTTGCGTTCATCCACCCAGCCCGGTTTATGGTGCCGACGCCGAAGGGATTGGCCCATGCGCTCGGGCTGGCCGAACCGCAGGGTGACGATGCTGTTCCCGCGCTGTTGCAAGAGGCGGCGGAGGCGTTGCTATCGGCTTGCAGTGTCGATGCATGGCCCGAGCGTGAGGGGGCATGGAGCGCGCTGCAATCACTAACAAAACTGCGCTGGCCGTGGGCTGCGCTGCTCTCCCCACGGATCCGCCAGCCCCAACGGGCCGAGCGCTGGCTGTTCGCCCGCCTGCCCGAATGGGATGAAACGCCCGAGCGGCCCCAGCCGGCGCAGGTTGAATTGGATAGCGAAGCGGTCGCCGCAAGGCTTGCCATGCTGACCGGCAGCGCCGCCGAAACCCGCCCCGGCCAGCGCGCCTATGCAGCTGAAACTGCTCATGTTTTTAGTCCGCGTAGACGGGAAGCCCTGCCCCATATGCTACTGGCGCAGGCTGGCACGGGCATCGGCAAGACGCTGGGGTATCTCGCCCCGGCATCACTCTGGGCACAAAACTCGGGCGGGACTGTCTGGGTTTCAACCTTCACCAAGGCCTTGCAACGTCAGCTGCGCCGCGAAAGTCGCCGAGCATGGAATGGCCCCCGCGCCGATGGCAGCCAGCCAGTGGTGATCCGCAAAGGCCGCGAGAATTATCTCTGCCTGCTCAATCTGGAGGATGCGCTGCAAGGCGGCTTCACTGGCCGCGCTGAGGTCCTCGCGCAGCTGGTAGCGCGCTGGGCCGGGTATAGCCAGGACGGCGACATGATCGGCGGCGATCTGCCCGGCTGGCTCGGCACGCTGTTCCGCCAGCGCGGGGTCGCGGCGCTGACCGATCGGCGCGGCGAATGCGTTTATGCCGGTTGCCCGCATTACCGCAAATGCTTCATCGAACGGGCTGCCCGGGCCAGTGCCCAGGCCGATCTGGTAATCGCCAATCACGCGCTGGTGATGGTCAATGCCGCCCGAGCCAACTTCAGCAGGGGCGGCGACGCCGCCCAGCGCCCGACCCGGATCATTTTCGACGAGGGCCATCATGTGTTCGAGGCCGCAGACGCGACCTTCGCCGCCGCGTTGACCGGCGCCGAGACGATCGAGCTGCGCCGCTGGGTGGTGGGGCCGGAACGCGGCTCAAAGGGTCGGCGCCGGGGCCTCGCGGCACGGCTGGCCGATGTTGCAAGCTATGACGAAGTCGGCGGCAAGGCGATCGCTGCGGCGCGCCATGCAGCCGAGGCATTGCCGAGCGACGGCTGGCTGCAAAGGCTGCTCGAAGGCGCGCCGTTCGGGCCGCTCGAAGCCTTGTTCGGCGCAGTCCGGGCGACAGTCTATGCCCGCGACGAAAGCGGCGGGCAGGAAGCGGGCTATGGGCTGGAAACCGAAGCCGCGCAGCTTGATGGCGCCTTTGTCGAGCTGGCCGGTCAAGCCCAGTCCGCGCTCGCCGCATTGCGCAGCCCCCTGATTCGGCTTGGCGGGCGGCTTGAAGCCTTGATTGAGGATGGGCCGGATTGGCTCGATGGCCCCGGCCGGGCCCGGATCGAAGGGGCGCGCCATTCGCTTGGCTGGCGGATCGATCTGCTCAGCGCGTGGGAAGCGCTGCTCGACCGGATGGGCGGGCCAGCCGATCCCGAATTTGTCGATTGGCTCAGCGTTGAACGGTCCGACGCGCGCGAGTTTGATGTTGGTATCCACCGGCGCTGGCTCGATCCGATGAAGCCGTTTGCCCGCACCGTGCTGGAAGGCGCGCATGGGGTGATGCTGACCAGCGCCACGTTGAGCGAGCGGATACCGGGCGGTGTCGATTGGGACGCTGCGGTCACCCGAAGCGGCGCAGGGCATCTTGAAATTGCACCGCGACTGTCCGCCTTCGACAGCCCGTTCGATTATGCCGCCCAAGCCGAAGTGTTGATCGTCACCGACGTCGCCAAGGGCGACATTTCGGGCCTGGCCGGGGCCTATGCGCGATTAATCGAAGCATCGGGCGGCGGCGCGCTGGGGCTGTTTACCGCAATCAAGCGGCTGCGCGCGGTCTATGGCCGGATCGCGGATCGGCTGGCCCGGACCGGCCTGCCGCTCTACGCCCAGCATGTCGATCCGATTGACACCGGCACGCTGGTCGATATCTTCCGTGACGATCCGCGCGCCTCGCTGCTGGGCACCGATGCGCTGCGCGATGGGGTGGATGTGCCGGGGCATTCGCTACGGCTGGTGGTGATGGAGCAGGTGCCCTGGCCCAAGCCCTCAATCCTCCACCGCGCCCGGCGGCTTGCGGCCAACACTGACAGCGGACGTGGCGCAGCGGCCTATGATGACCGGATTATTCGCGCGCGCCTCGCCCAGGCGTTCGGGCGGCTGATCCGCAGCGCCGACGACCACGGCCATTTCGTGGTCCTCTCGGCCGCTTTCCCCAGCCGCTTGCTCACCGCCTTCCCGCCGGGCACCCCGATTCACCGGGTCACGCTGGACGAGGCTTTACAACGCGTCACGGCCGGTGTTTCAAGGATGCCTGCTAAAGTTGAGGACCGCGCTTGAAAATCCTGGGCTTGTTCCGCCACGCCAAGTCAGATTGGCATGACCCGCGCGCGCGCGATTTCGATCGCCCGCTCAATCTGCGTGGTGAAAAGGGCGCGGGGCTGATGGGTCGGCATCTTCGCGACCACGTGGTGCAATGGGACCGGGTAATCGCTTCTCCTGCAGTTCGGGTGGCCGAAACCATCGAACTGGCTGCCAAGGCCTCGGGCCGGCCGATCGCGGTCAATTGGGACCGCCGGATCTATCTCGCCAGCTCAGCCACGCTGCTCGATCTGCTGCGCGAACAAAAAGACGCGGCGGACTCGATCCTGATGGTTGGCCACAATCCGGGGCTGGAGGATGTGATCTTCGATCTGGTCCCCGATGACGGGACCAGCCCCTTGCGCGATCTGGTCGAAGTGAAATTCCCAACCGCATCATTCGCCGTTCTAGAGCTTGATATCAGCCATTGGGCTGACCTCAGGGAGCGCTGCGGACGGCTGGCTCATCTGATCCGCCCGCGCGACCTCGATCCGGCACTGGGGCCGGAAACAGTTTAATCCAACGTCCCGGGCTAGACCCAGGATGACATTAGGCCTGATGGATCGCCTTGGTCACCAGATAGCTCTCGAACCCTTCGATCCCGCCTTCGCTGCCGAACCCTGAATCCTTGACTCCGCCGAATGGCGCGTCGGCCGTGCTGATCGCGAAGGTGTTAATGCCGACCATTCCGGCTTCGATCGCATCGCCGAGCAAATTGGCCCGGCGCATATTTTCGGTAAAGGCAAAAGCGGCGAGGCCGAACGGCAAGCGGTTGGCCTTGGCGATGGCATCGTCGAGCGTGGAAAACGGCGCAGCGACCGCAACCGGCCCGAACGGCTCATTGGCCATGATTGCGGCGCTGTCCGGCACATCGGCAAGCAGGGTTGGCTGGAAAAAGAAGCCGCCTTCCCCGCGCTCGCCGCCGGCCATTACCCGCGCGCCGGCCTTGCGGGCATCATCGACCAGCGCCTCGATCGCACCGGGCCGGCGGGCGTTGGCGAGCGGACCCATTTTGGTGTCGGCAGCAAAGCCATTGCCGGTGGTGACTTGCCGGGTGCGGGCAGCAAAACCCTCGATGAAGCGGTCGTAGATCGCCTCCTGCACATAAAACCGGGTGGGCGAGACACAGACCTGGCCGGCATTGCGGAACTTCTGCGGCACTACCATGTCGAGCGTCTTGTCCAGATCGCAATCATCGAACACCAACACCGGCGCATGGCCGCCCAGCTCCATGGTCACGCGCTTGAGGCCATCTGCCGCCAGCCGCATCAGGTGCTTGCCGACCGGGACCGAGCCGGTGAAGCTGATCTTGCGGATCACGGGCGAGGCCAGCAAATGCCGGCTGACCGTATCGGGCACCCCGTAAACCAGCTGGACGACGCCATCGGGCAGGCCTGCATCGATCAGACAGCGGATCAACGCGCTGGTGCAGCCGGGGGTTTCCTCGGGCGGCTTGGCGATCACCGAGCAGCCCGCAGCCAGCGCCGGGGCAAGTTTCTTGGCCATCAGATAAACCGGGAAGTTCCACGGACTGAACGCCGCGACCGGACCCACCGGCTGCTTGATCACCAGGCTGCGCTGGCCGGTGGGACGCACCAGCACCCGGCCATAAACCCGCTTGGCTTCTTCGGCGCACCATTCGAACAGCTGCGCGCTGCCAGCCACTTCGCCGCGCGCTTCGGCGATCGGCTTGCCCTGTTCGCGGGTCAGCAGCGTGGCAATCGCTTCGGTCCGCTCGCGCATCAGGCCGGCGGCGCGGCGAAGGATCGCGCTGCGCGTGTCGGCATCGGTAGCGCGCCAGACAGCGAAGGCGCGCTCTGATGTCGCCAGTGCTTCATCCAGATCGGCGGCGCTGGCCAGCGGGACCTCGGCGATGGTTGCGCCAGTCGAGGGGTCGACCACCGCCTGAGTGTCGCGCCCCTCACCCAGCCGCCAGCTACCGCCGACAAACAGCCCGAGTTCGGTATCATAAGTGTCAGTCATGGTTTCGTTTTACCCAAATGGCTAATCTTGTAACCGGGTCATAGGCGGGCCGCTGCCTGCTGGGTAGGGGGTAAGGATCAGGCTACGATAAGCGCTGCGGCCAGCCGGTCGCGGATTGCCGCCAACTGCTGACGGATGGGGTCAGCCGCTGCGGCCAACGCTGCTGCTGCAAAGGCAGGCGCTTCTGTACTCTTACCTTCAAGCGACAGCCGCGCGCCGCGCAGGGTATAGCCTTCGCGGTGAACCAGCTGATCGATCCGCGCGACCAGCTGGATGTCTTCCAGTCGGTAATAACGCCGTCCGCCGCTGCGCTTGAGCGGTTTTAGCATCGGGAACTGTTCTTCCCAATATCGCAGAACGTGCTGGCGAATACCAAGCGCCTTGGCCACTTCGCCGATGGTTCGCAGCGCATCGGGTGCTTTTCCATCGCCAAATTGATGGGCGCCAAACTGGGACGAAATCTGGTTCACCCCTTGATGATCCGATCCTTGAGCATCTGGCTCGCCCGGAAAGTAAGAACGCGGCGCGGAGTGATCGGCACTTCGATCCCGGTCTTGGGATTACGGCCAATCCGTTGCGCCTTGTCGCGTAACAGAAACGTGCCAAAACCCGATATCTTGACGTTTTCACCCTCAGCCATAGCATCGCAAAGGTGATCGAGAATTGCCTCAACCATGTTGAGCGATTCAGAACGCGACAAACCCAGCTTGCGATTGATCGCTTCAGCCAGATCGGCACGAGTCAGTGTGTTCATGGAGCGCATAGTGCCCTTTCCCCCAGCTTTGAGCGCGACCTACGACTCGGAGCATACGCGAATAGCAAGCGATTGCAATGGAATGCCCGGGCCTTTGGGGAAGCCGTCCGATATTACATGCGCAGCAGGCTGGCGCCCCAGGTGAAGCCACCGCCCATCGCTTCCAGCATCACCAGATCGCCTGGCTTGATCCGCCCATCCCGCACCGCCACATCGAGCGCCAGCGGCACCGATGCGGCAGAGGTATTGGCGTGGCGATCAACCGTCACGATCACCTTTTCAGGCGGCAGGCCCAGCTTCCGGGCCGTGGCATCAAGGATCCTCCGGTTGGCCTGATGCGGCACGACCCAATCCAGATCAGTCGAGGAAAGGCCAACCTCTTCAAGTACTTCGTTCAATACTTCAGCCAGATTGACGACAGCATGGCGGAAAACTTCGCGGCCCTTCATACGGACTTTTCCGACGGTCCCGGTGCTTGACGGGCCGCCATCGACATAGAGCAGCGAACCGTGCGCGCCATCGGCATGCAGCCGGGTGGCAAGTATCCCCGGGCCATCTGGGGCCACAACGTCGCGCGCTTCAAGCACCACCGCTCCGGCTCCGTCGCCGAACAAGACGCAAGTTGTGCGATCTTCCCAATCGAGGATCCGGCTGAAGGTTTCGGACCCGATCACCAGCGCGCGTTGTGCCATTCCGGTACGCAACATCGAATCGGCCACGCCCAGCGCATAGAGGAAGCCCGAACAGACCGCCGCGACGTCAAAGGCGATCCCGCCGTTACAGCCCAGCGCATGCTGGACCTGGGTGGCGGTGGCCGGGAAGGTCTGGTCCGGGGTTGCCGTGGCCAGAATAATCAACCCGATGCTGCTGGCCTCTAGCCCTGCCGCGTCCAGCGCTGCGCGGGCGGCGGCGGTGGCCAACGTGCCGGTCGTCTCATCGTCGCCTGCGATATAGCGGTTGCGAATGCCGGTCCGCTCAACGATCCATTCATCGCTGGTATCGACCTGCTTTGCGAGTTCCGCGTTGCTCACGCTGCGCTTCGGCAGCGCGGAACCGGTGCCGATCAGGACCGAACGCCGGGTCACTTCGCCGTCGCCCTGGGCGCCTGACGCAGGCTGGCTTCGCCAATAATTGCCAGATCCGCCATGATCCGGGTCGTCAGATCTTCCTCCAGCAGGCGGGCCGTCACTGCAACCGCATTGGCCACACCCAGCGCATTAGCGCTGCCGTGGCTTTTCACCACCACGCCGTTGAGGCCCAGGAACACCGCGCCATTGTGGTTGTTGGGATCAAGATGGTGCTTCAACAGCTCGGTCGCCGGCCGCGAGATCAAGAAGCCAACCTTGGAGCGGAGTGAACTGGCAAAGCTGCGGCGCAGCAAGTCAGCCACAAAGCGTGCCGCGCCTTCAACTGCTTTCAGCGCGATATTGCCGGAAAATCCGTCGGTCACGATCACATCGACATCGCCGCGCGAAAGCTTGTCTGCCTCGGTAAAGCCATCGAAAGTCATCGCCAGCTGGGTCGCCGCCTTGAGTTGATTGGCCGCATCGCGCAGCGTCTCGGTGCCCTTCATCTCTTCGGTGCCGATGTTGAGCAGTCGGACGCGCGGGGCATCAAGCCCGGTCACGATCCGCGAATAGGCCGCGCCCATGATCGCGAACTGCACCAGATTGCGGGCATCGCAATCAGTATTGGCCCCAAGATCAAGCATGACCAGATCATTTTTGCCCAGCGTAGGCAGCAGCGCGGCCAGCGCGGGCCGGTCAATCCCCGGCATGGTCCGCAGCGCCACCTTGGCCATCGCCAACAGCGCGCCGGTGTTGCCGGCGCTGACGGCGGCGCCAGCATCGCCGGTCTTCACCGCGTTGATCGCGAGACCCATTGAGGTGGTTTTAGCCCGGCGCAGCGCCTGGGTCGGCTTTTCATCACCGCTGACGACATCATCGGCGTGGAGAATTTCCGACGCCTCGCGCAGGTTGGGGTGATTTTCCAGCGCAGCCTTGATCCGCACTTCATCGCCAACCAGCAGGAATTTGAAACGATCATGACGGCGGCGAGCGAGCGCCGCGCCTTCGATCATCACGCGCACACCCTCGTCGCCGCCCATCGCATCAACAGCGATACGCGGAAGGCTCATGTGCGCGTTTTCCTAGGTGCTTGGAGCTTAGAGCCCGACCGCGATAATCTCGCGCCCGTTGTAATGTCCACAAGCTCCGCACAAATTGTGCGGACGCTTCAGCTCACCACAATTGGAGCATTCATGGAATGCTGCGGGCGACAGCGCATCATGGCTGCGGCGCATGCCCCGACGTGAGGGGGAAGTTTTTCTTTTTGGGACAGCCATTGCGGCACCTGTTCCTGCAAATTCGGTTCGTCGTATGAAGGCCGCGCAAGGCCCATGCTGGTTGGCATGGAGCTGGCGACTGCGAAGGCGGGCCTATAGCGAATTTAACGTGCGTTGCAAGCGTCCTCGGGCTAGCTCGGCAATCGAATACCACAGGGGAGAGAATAATGTTACTCACAACTACTCTTACTACTGCTGCGGCGGCGGCTATTATCAACATCTGGTTAGGCATCCGCTGCGGCCAGATTCGCACTAAAGATAGCATCAGTATCGGCCATGGTGGCAGCGAAATGCTCGAGCGCCGGATGCGTGCGCAGCTCAACTTTGCCGAAAACACACCGTGGGTGCTGGCGCTGATCGCGGCGCTGGAACTGGCCGGAAAGGGCGGCCAATGGCTACCTTATGTGGCCGGTATCTTTATGCTGGGCCGCGTCGCCCATGGTCTTGGGATGGACGGAACCAACCTGGCCAAAGGCCGGATGATTGGCACACTCACCACCATGCTGACCCAGCTTGGCCTCGCCATTGTGGCGGTGCTGGTAGCGACCGGAACGATCTGACCGAGCAAAAGGCCTTCCCCCCACCCGGGGAGGGCCCTCAGCTTAGAATATAATCGCTGACATAGGCATTGGTCTGCCGCTCACGCCCAAACGTACTGACCGGACCGTGACCGGGATTGAACGTCACATCATTGCCCAGCGGCCACAGCTTCTTGGTGATCGAATCGATCAGATCCTGATGATTGCCCATCGGAAAGTCAGTCCGCCCGATCGATCCCTGGAAAATAACGTCTCCGACAATCGCGAACCGTGATGGCGCATGGAAAAACACGACATGCCCCGGGGTGTGTCCCGGGCAATGGATCACATCCAGCTCAAGTTCGCCCACTGTCACCTTGTCGCCATCGTGCAGCCAGCGATCCGGCTCGAACACTTCGCTGGTGATACCATATTTGCGCCCGTCCTCACCCAGTTGGGCAATCCAGAACCGATCCGCCTCCTGCGGACCTTCGATCGGCAGACCGAGTTCCTTGGCGAGAATTCCCGCGCCGCCGCAATGATCGAGGTGGCCATGGGTAACGAGGATTTTTTCCAGCGTCACCCCGGCCCGTTCGACCGCCAGCTTCAGCCGGTCAAGATCACCGCCCGGATCGACCAGCGCCCCGCGCATGGTCTTGGTACACCACAGCAGCGAGCAGTTCTGCTGCAGCGGCGTGACCGGAATGATCGCGACCCGCATCGGCGGTTGGGGTTGGGGTTGAGCTTGTTCGGTCATAGTTGCAAAATGGCGAAGGATGGCGCGATAATCAACCCGTCGTCCCGGACTTGATCCGGGACGACGCATCGCTCAAAGCCGCCCGCTCTTCCAGACCACCCGGCCGATCACCTGCACGTCATCGGGAGGGAGTTCGATCACCCGGTATGCCGGATTATCGCTGACCAGCGCCAGCGTGCCGGGGCGGCCGGTGTCGAGCCGCTTGACCAACAGCGCGTCTCCTGCACGAACCACATGAATCCCGTCACGCCAGGCCCGGGGCGTACGATCGACCAGAATCTCGTCCCCATCGCGCAACGTCGGCTCCATCGAATCACCCGCGACCACAATCGCCGAGAGCATTGCCGGATCGAGGCCCTGCTCGCGCATCCACCGCGCACCAAAGCGGAAGGCACCGATGGCGGCCTCTTCCTCGGCCAGCGTGCCCGGCCCAGCGGAAGCACCCAGCGCGAGACGCGGAACATCAACCCATTCGCTTCGGCTGCGTTTCTCGGGCGCAGCGGAGGAAAAGTCCTCCGGCGCGCCCAGCTCAGATTCGGCCACGCCAAAGAAGCGCGCCAGCGTTCGCCGGTCGGTCTCCTCCAGTTTTCGCGGGCTACCCTTGCGGATAAACTGCTGCAAATAAGTCTGATTTCGTCCGATCAACTCAGACAGGCCAGACAGGCTGGCGCCATGCTGGTTGACGAGTTCAAGCAAACGCACGCGGGGGTTGGCAGTAACCATCAATCTTCAATAGATGATGTATTTTTCCTAGACAAGTAGGATTTCGCTCTACAACTACAGGATTATTCCTACCACGAATCGCTCAGGGAGAATACCCATGCTGATTAGCCGGATCGAACGCTTTCTGCGTCAGACCGGAATGCCGTGGACCAAGTTCGGCCGCCTTGCCGCGCATGATCCACGCTTCGTCGAAGATTTGCGCAATGGCCGGGTGCCCCGCGAAAACACCGAAAAAAGAATAGAACATTTCATGAACACATATCAGGAGTCGGGCAATGCAATTTGATCCAGCAGG
The DNA here is from genome assembly GCA_031367905.1 of Novosphingobium sp. Classification (GTDB taxonomy): domain Bacteria; phylum Pseudomonadota; class Alphaproteobacteria; order Sphingomonadales; family Sphingomonadaceae; genus Novosphingobium. The sequence goes on along the minus strand of JANLQQ010000063.1, from coordinate 4,948 downwards.
GGGCAAGGCAATGATCGAACAAGCCAATCGGGGCGCACGCCGCGGTCCATGGATGCAGCTGCTGTCCGCACTGATGACGCTCGCCGGGGGCCGCGCCGAGCTGATCCGCCACAGCGAGCGCCCCTGGGCCAGCGTCACTTTTTCCGGCAGCCGCCACACCATCGCGCTGGCCTTTACTGGCATCGAGGCGGTGGCCGCAGGTGAGGCCTTTATCGACGCCCTGCCCGATCACGAATTCACCATCCCGCGCCAGCTCGTCGCCGATGCGGCTGTTCTAACACTGGAACATGTGCTGCTGCCACAGCCGCGTCTGCAGCTGGAAGTGGAGGTGCTACTGCTGGAGGATGGCTGACAAATCATCGCCCCCGGCTTGACCAGGGACCGCTGGCCTCATCAACGCAAGGCCGGTTTGACAAGGCCAGCGATCCCGGATCAAGTCCGGGATGACGAGTAAATCAATAGCCCAGAGTCAAATCAACCAGCGGCTCCAGTGCTTCCCCTGCCCGATAGCGTTTCAGATTGATCAAAAACCGCTCGACCGAACGGGCGAACATTTTGTCCTGCGCCCGGCCCGACAAATGCATGGTGATATGGGCGTTATCCAGCGTCCACAGCGGGTGATCGGCCGGGAGTGGCTCTGGCGTGGTGACATCAAGGAAGGCACCGGCGATCCGCTTCGCCTCCAGCGCCGTAACCAGTGCAGCCTGATCGATCACCTCGCCACGGGCGATATTGACGATCACCGCTGCTGAATTCATCGCCGCCAGCTCGCCCGCGCCGATCATCCCGGCGGTTTCGGGGGTGGAGGGCACCGCGATGATCACCCAGTCAAACTCCCCCAGCCGCGCGCGCCATTCGTCCGGACCCAAAGTGGCGGGACCGGAGGAGCGGCGGACCTTGACCACCTCCACCCCGAACGCTCCCAGCCGCTCGTCAACCAGCTTGCCGATCGCGCCATAGCCGAGCAGCAGCGCCTTCGAGCCGAGCAATTCGCGCTTGCCCGGCGAATCCTCCAGCCATTCGCGCCGCTCTTGTGCGCGGACGACCTCGCGGTAGCCCTTGGCAACCGTCAGGATCCCCATCACCACATATTCGGCGATGGTGACTGCATTGATCCCCACCCCGTTGGTAAACGCCACGCCGCGCTGGGCCATCACATCAAGCGGCATACCATCAACCCCGGCATAGATCGAATTGAGCCATTTGAGCTTGCCTGCGCGCCGCACCGCCTCGGCCATGTCGCTTTTCTTGTAGAGATCGAACCAGCCGATTTCCGCTTCCGGTGCCAGATCGAACAGCTCTTCAGTGGTGGCGAACCAATGCGGTTCAATCCACTCGGGCAAGCGTGGCTCGATCATCGGGCGCACCAGGGCGGACAGGATCGCGTTGGTCTTGGTCATTGCATTTCCCCATAGCGCGCCAACATCGGCGGCGTGTGCAGGCAATCGGTGAACGAAAACGGCCGGGTGACAAGCGACGGCACCCGGACCGCCCCAGGATGAACCGGGTTAAGCAGTACAACCTCGGCTTCAGGCAGCACCTTCGAGCGCACGGCGACCAGCAACGAGCGCCGGCTCTCAAGCCACTCGCCAACGAAGTCCCGGATCGCATCCTCGCCGCGCTCATCGGGCACCCGCTCCGGCACAGCATCAACCTCGGTCCAGCCGAGCACGAAATCGTCCGGAATGTCCTGCAGATCACGCGGCTGATACCGCAGCGCGACCAGCACCGCGAGGCCCGCCTCGCTGGCAAGGCTGACCACCGGCACACCGGGCGGCGCATAGCGCGCCCCGCCCAGCAGCGCGCCCTTCCCGTCGAGCGCCACATAGGGCGCGCGGGTCAGCCGCCAGAGTTTCATCACGAGCACCCCTCTCCATCGACTTGCGATGGGGAGGTGGCATCGCGCAGCGATGACGGAGGGGTCTTGCCGAACTCGCTCAACCGCGCCCGCGCCAAGGCAATGATCGATTCCGCCAACGCTTCCGGATCGCGCAGGACCTCGCTTGCTGGAACCCGCACCGTATCAATCCTCCTTGCGCTCAGCCATGCATCTCGGACTATGTCGCGCTTCGCCCGGTCGCCCATGTCATGAGAAATGCCGTCGATCTCGATCGCGAGATTGGCACGCGCACAGAAGAAATCGAGCACATAATCGCCTGCCGCATGCTGCTTGCGAAACCGCAGTCCCTCGGGCGAGCCGCGCAATTCGCGCCACAGCAGGACTTCAGGGAGCGACATTGTGCGGCGCAGGATTTTGGCCCGCCGGACTGTTTGTGCGGGCTTGTCCGGTCGATGCATCCCACCCCTCCGTCAGGCCTACGGCCTGCCACCTCCCCATCGCAAGTCGATGGAGAGGATCTAGCTAGCCTAGCTTCCAGTCCCAGCCAAGCGGATCGCCATCCATGACTTCGACGCCATTTGCTGCGAGTTCGTCGCGGAGTTTGTCCGACGTTGCGAAGTCCTTGGCCGCGCGGGCTTCCTTGCGCTGGGCAAGGATGGATTCGATTTCGGCTTCGGTGATGGTGGCGGACTTGGGCCGGATGCGTAGGTCGGTGCGGGAGGTATTCAATAGTCCTAGTCCCATGACACGATCCATTTCCATCACAGTAATAATCGCATCTCTGACCCAAGCAGCACTTCCGAAAGTACCAAGCGTTGCCTCTAAGACGACTAACGCTGTCGGAGTGCTCAAGTCATCGCTGATTGCGTGTTCAAAAGTGAACAAGTGAGACCGCCTGTCAGGACCAAGTCTAGAAATCGCTGATTTTTGATCCGTTTGATAGCTCAGCACGGTTTCGTGATACACATCGCTCCGTCGCAGCATCATGCAAGCGTTGACCATCCGCTTCAACCGAATCTGCGCGGCCTGCAACCCCTCCCACGAAAACTCCAGCTCCGACCGATAATGCGCCTGCAAGCACATCAGCCGATAGGCGAGCGGATGATACCCCTTGTCGATCAGCAGCTGGAGCCGGAGAAACTCGCCGCTCGACTTCGACATTTTCCCCGATCGTTCGACCAGGAAGTTATTGTGCATCCAGATATTCGCACCGCTCGCGTCCGACTGGCAGAACGCCTGATTCTGCGCGATTTCATTGGGGTGGTGGATCTCGCGGTGATCGATCCCGCCGGTGTGAATGTCGAACGGAAAGCCGAGCAGTTGCCCCGACATCACCGAGCATTCCAGATGCCACCCCGGTGCGCCCCGGCCCCACGGCGAATCCCATTCCATCTGGCGTGTCTCGCCCGCAGGCGTCTTGCGCCAGATCGCGAAATCGGCGGTATGGCGCTTGCCATCGACCGGATCGATCCGGCTCTCACCGTCGTCGGTATTGGCACGGGCCAACCGTCCGTAATTGGCGACGGTAGAGGTGTCGAAATAAAGGCCGCTATCCAGCTCGTAGCAATGCTGGGCGGCAATCGCCTTGCCCCATTCAATCATCGCCTCAACATAGTCGGTCGCGCGCGGATGCTGCGGTTTCCGGATGTTGAGCCGCGCGAGGTCGGTTTCAAAATCCTCCTGATAGAATCGGGCAATGTCCCAGGCCGATTTGCCCGCCGCCAAAGCCGCCTTCTCCATCTTGTCATCGCCCGCATCGGCGTCGCTGGTCAAATGACCGACATCGGTAATGTTTATGACGTGGGTGAGGTCATATCCTTTGAAGCTCAACGTCCGGCCCAGCACATCGGCAAATACGTAGGCCCGCATATTCCCGATATGCTGGTAATTATAGACCGTCGGCCCGCAGGTATAAACGCGCGCCTCACCCGGATGAACGGGCTGGAAAGTTTCCAGCTGGCGGGTCAGGCTGTTGAACAGCTTGAGGGGAACGGCGTCAGTCATGGGGGGCATTTGCCTTGCTCGTCATCCCTGCGCAAGCTTCTCGTCATCCCCGCGAAAGCGGGAATCGCTGGCCTCATCGGCGCGAGTTGGCATCGATGCGGCCAGCGGTCCCCGGTCAAGCCGGGGACGACGCGACAATCAAAACCCCTCCCAGCGGATTGCCTCATCCAAGGCCGCTCGCGGGACCGGGAAGTTATTGACCGGAGCATCCGGATCACGGTGGCCAATGGCGAGGCCGCAGAAGAAGATATGATCATCGGGAATTTCGACGCAGGCCCGGATCTGCGCCGAATAAATCGCCCAGGCCTCCTGCCCGCAGCTGTCGAGGCCCGCCTCGCGCAGCAGCAGCATCAGCGTTTGCAGCCACATCCCGATGTCCGACCATTGCGGCGGGCCCATATACTTCGGCGTGTGGATCAGCATCAGCACCGGCGCCTCAAAGGCGCGGAAGTTTTTCGCGAACCACATCAGCCGCGCCATTTTATTGTCGCGCGGGATCTCCAGCGCGGCATACATCGCCTCGCCGATTCCGCGGCGGCGCTGTTCATAGGCGCCGTCCAGTCCGGGCGGATAGATCGCGTATTCAGGCCGATGCGCCGCCGATCCCTGCGGCAGAACCTCCGCCACTGCAGCCAGCAGTTTGGCGAGCGGCTGCCCGGTAAGGACAGTTGCGTGCCACGGCTGGGTATTGCCCCCTGAAGGCGCGTTCTGCGCAGTTTCGAGCACGCGGCGCAGCACTTCCCGGTCAACCGGCCGATCCAGGAAAGCGCGCACAGAGCGGCGGCTGGTGACGGCTTCGGAGACGTTCATGCGTTCAATCCCCCTCGAACAATCCGGCCAGCTGTTCGATCATCGTTCCGCCCAGTTGCTCGACATCCATGATCGTCACCGCGCGGCGGTAATAGCGGGTTACGTCGTGGCCGATGCCGATCGCGACCAGCTGCACCGGGGACTGTTTCTCGATCCACTCGATCACCTTGCGCAGATGTTGCTCAAGATAGCCCGCGTTGTTCACGCTGAGGGTTGAATCATCGACCGGCGCGCCATCGGAAATCACCATCAGGATCCGGCGATCTTCGTGGCGGGCGAGCAGGCGGCTGTGGG
>JANLQQ010000034.1:0-17685 GCA_031367905.1 Novosphingobium sp. | reverse complement strand
CTATGGGCTTGAATATTATCGGGAAATGGGCGAACCGATCAAGCAAGGCGGGCGCGCGGTGCGGGGGACGCTGTTGCGGCACCTGACCTTGTTCGAGCACCGGCTAAATCCAGCCGCAGCGCAGCGGCTCCGCAGCTCGATCGACCAGATTGACGCCAGCGAGGCACAATTTGGGTCACCTGAAAAATTGCCGCTGGCGAGCAAGGCCTTGCCCGGCTAGTTAGCGCGCCACAATGTCCGGCAAGCGCGCCCTACCCTTGGCGGGAATCGCCCTTGCCGCAGCCACCTGCCTTGGCATGGTTATCGCCGGGGCCGATCTGTCGCTGGCACTGGGCGTGGCGGTGATCTGGCTAGGCTCGCTGTGGTTGACGCTGCCTGCGCCTGAAGCCGAAGGCCCCCGGATCAACGCCGAGCAAGCCTCACGCGATGCCACGCGTGAAATGATTGAATCACTGAGTCAGCCGTTGCTGGTGCTGGAAGATACCCGGATCACCCTGGCCAACGCTGCTGCGCGTGAGGCGCTGGGCGCGCATATTCTTGGTCAGGACGCCCGGATTGCTCTGCGCCATCCCGATGCGATGCGGCTGCTGGAAATGGGCGCTGACGAAGGCTGGGGCGATAGCGTGACCATCACCGGTTTTACCGGCGGGCGCAGCCTGTGGCAGCTGACCCGGCGGCGGATCGACAAAAAGCGCTGGCTGATTGAACTGTCCGACCGGACTGCCGAAGCCGACATCAGCCGCGCTCACACTGATTTCGTCGCCAACGCCAGTCACGAGCTGCGAACCCCGCTGGCGGCGATCATTGGCTATGTCGAAACGCTGGCCGAAGGCGGGGCGGCGTTGGACGAGGCCACCCGAACCCGATTCCACGAGGTTGTCCTGCGCGAGGCCCGGCGGATGCAATCGCTGGTCGAAGATTTGATGTCGCTAAGCCATGTCGAGGCGGAAAAGCATGATCGCCCGACCGAACCGATCGATCTGACCAAGCTGACCGCGCGGGTCGTGGGTGAAGTTGCGTCAATCCATGGCCGAGACCGCCTTGTAACAATTTTCCCCGATGATGACGCAAACGTGCTGGGCGAGGTCAGCCAGCTTGAGCAGTTGCTCCGCAACCTGATCGACAATGCGCTCAAATATGGCGATCCCGCCAAGCCTGTGGCGATCAGGGTCAGTCACGCCCTAAGCGGTGCGACTACCCTGACCATTGCCGATCGCGGCCCGGGCATCGCACCTGAGCATCTGCCCCACTTGACCCGCCGGTTCTATCGCACCGACCCTGGCCGCAGCCGCGCAGCTGGCGGAACTGGTCTTGGCCTTGCCATCGTCAAGCACATCGTTGAACGCCACCGCGCAACGCTGGACATTGCCAGCACCGTGGGCGAGGGAACTACCTTCACGGTTTGCTTTCCGCCTATGCCCGCTGCTCCTGCTTCCCAACTGTCATAAATCTGTCATGGAACCGCTGCAGAGCCACATCAGATATTCCAACTGGAGACCCGGTCCATGAATAAATACGCACTTCTTTTCGCTACAGCGGCGGCTGTTACGCTGGCTGGATGCGGCGGCACTGAGGGCGGCTCGCGCGAGCAAATCCGCGCGGTTGGCTCATCTACAGTCTATCCTTTCGCCAAGGCGGTTTCGGTGGAACTGTCGAAGACCAACGCGGCAATCAAATCACCCATTGTCGAATCGACTGGCACGGGCGCAGGCATGAAACTGTTCTGTGCAGGCGTTGGCGTTTCGCACCCCGACATTGAAAACGCCTCGCGCCGGATCAAACAGTCCGAATATCAGGAATGTGCCAAGAATGGCGTCGACAAGATCGTCGAAATCCAGGTTGGGCTTGATGGTATCGCTTTCGCCGAAGCCAAGACTGGTCCAGGTTTCGCCTTGACCCAGGCTGATGTTTACAAAGCACTGGCCGCCAATCCCTTCGGCAAGCCCAACACCACTAAGACCTGGAAGGATGTGAACCCCGCATTCCCGGCTGAGCCGATCCTGGTTTATGGCCCGCCTTCTACCTCGGGTACGCGTGATGCACTCAAGGAACTGATCCTGATGAAGGGCTGCGATACCAACCCGGAAATGAAGGCGCTGAAGGACAGCGACAAGGAAAAGCATGACAAGCTCTGCGGCGAAGTACGCAGCGACGGCGCCTATGTCGATGCGGGTGAGAACGACAACCTCATCGTCCAGAAGCTGGAAGCCAACCCCAAGGCAATCGGCGTGTTCGGGTTCTCCTATCTTGAAGAAAATTCCGACAAACTGAACGGTCTGACCATGAACGGGGTTGTTCCCACTTATGCCTCGATCGCCGATTTCAGCTATCCGGGAGCGCGTCCGCTCTACATCTATGTGAAGGCAGCCCACCTCGACGCGATCAAGGGACTAAAGGAATTTGTGGCTGAATGGGCCAAGAGCTGGTCAAAGGACGGTCTGCTGGCCAAACAGGGCATGGTTGTCTCGCCTGATGATGTTCAGGCCAAGAATGCTGCTATCGTCAGCGCGATGACGCTGCTCGATCCAACCACGCTCAAGTAAGCCTGAAGGAAACCGCCGAACCATGTCGCCAGCTATTCCCATCCTGCTCGCCTTTGGGCTGGGCCTGATCGGATGGCTGGCGGCGCGTTCACGGGCTTGGGCCTTTCGCAAGACTGCGCGCGCAGGCGGCACGCAGCTTCATTCGCTGCCCAACTATCACGGCTGGTATGTGTCACTGTGGGCGATTGTCCCGGCGATTCTGTTTGCGCTGGTCTGGAACGCGGTGAGCCCCGGACTGGTCCTTGGCCATGTCCTTGGCGATCCGGCAGCGGCACAGCTTCCTGCCTTTGGCATTGGCCGCGATGCGATCCTATCCGAAGCCCAGGCGATTGCCGGGGGCCAGATGGCAGCTGCATTCAATCCGCAGTCTGCTCCGCTGGTAGAACCGTTTCGCATTGCAATTCAGCGCTATAGCTCGATAGGTATCGTTATAACTGTGCTGCTTGGCTTTGCCGGTGGTGCACTTGCGTTCCTGCGTCTGCGCCCAGGTTTTACGGCGCGAACCAGAGTGGAGCGCGCGGTTATGGGCGCGCTGTTGATCGCCTCGCTGGTCGCTACTATTACTACTTTTGGGATACTGGCCTCGCTGGTGTTCGAGACGGTCCGCTTTTTTGGCTTTGTCAGCCCGGCGGAATTCCTGTTTGGCACCCATTGGGGTCCAGACCCGATGGCCACACCAACACCGGGAATGGGTGAACGCTATGGCGCGATTCCGCTGTTCTGGGGAACAATTTTCATCGGTGCGATCATCGCTATGGTGGTCGCTATCCCGCTTGGGCTGATGAGTGCGATCTACCTCACCCAATATGCCTCACCCACCTTGCGCCGATGGATGAAACCGCTGCTGGAAATCCTCGCCGGGGTGCCGACGGTGGTTTATGGCTATTTTGCAGCGCTGACCGTTGCTCCGGTGATCCGTGATGGTGCCCAGGCCATTGGGATTGCCAGTGCATCCAGTGAAAGCGCGATGGCCGCCGGCCTGGTGATGGGTATTATGATCATTCCATTCGTCTCGTCCATGGCCGACGACAGCATTGCGGCCGTACCGCAAGCGATGCGCGATGGCAGCCTGGCGATGGGCGCAACCACATCTGAAACGATCCGCAAAGTCCTGATCCCAGCGGCACTGCCGGGCATTGTTGCCGGGGTAATGCTGGCAGTCAGCCGGGCAATTGGTGAGACAATGATCGTAGTGATGGCCGCCGGCGCAACTGCGCGCCTTACCGCCAATCCGTTTGAAAGCATGACCACGGTCACGTTCCAGATCGTGGCCATGCTGACCGGCGAGGGGAGCTTCGATCACCCCGCCACCCTATCGGCCTTTGCGCTGGGATTTGTGTTGTTCCTGGTTACTCTGCTGCTCAACTTCATTGCGCTGCGCGTCGTCAAACGGTTCCGCGAAGCTTATGAGTGAAATTTACGCCATGACCCGAAACGAGCGCATCACCGCCCGGATCAAACAGCGCTATGTCGCCGAGCGGCGCTTTCGTGCGCTGGGGTTTGTCGCAGTGCTGTTTTCAGCGCTGGTGCTGGCATTTCTGCTGGTGACGATGACCTCAAACGCAATCGGCGGCTTTCAGCGTACCGAATTGCGCTTCCCGATCGATTTTTCGAGCGGCGCAATAACGGTCGATCCAAGCCAGCTTGAAGGGCCTGGCGCAGTTGCGGCGCTTGAAGGAGCGGGCCTTGCCGATGTAGTTAATTTTTCCGCCGCGCAAAGTGCGGGTGACAGCGCCGCCGCCCAACTTGACGATAGCGCCTGGCGCGAAGTGGCCAAGCGGCTGATCGCTGATCCGGCCAAGCTGCAAGGCAAGCTGGATGTTTCACTGCCGGTCAGCGATGATCTGGCCTCAGCCTGGCGCGGCGAAGGTAGCGATGAATTGAAAGCCCTGGCCGCTCAGCTTAAGCAGCAGGGCAAACTAGTCCGCGCGCTCGATCTCGGTTTCCTCGCACGTTCCGACGCAACGGATCCGCAAGCTGTTGGCATCTGGGGCGCGCTCAAAGGCTCAATGCTGACGATGCTGGTGACGTTGTTGCTGGCCTTCCCGATCGGTGTGTTATCGGCGGTTTATCTTGAGGAATACGCCCCCAAAAATCGCTGGACCGAGTTCATCGAGGTTTCGATCAACAATCTGGCGGCCGTTCCTTCGATCATCTTTGGCCTACTGGGGCTGGCGGTTTTCCTTGGCTTATTTCCCAACTTCCGCTCCGCCCCGCTGATCGGCGGCATGACCTTGGCGCTGATGACCATGCCGGTGATTGTTATTTCCGGGCGCAATGCGATCAAGTCAGTCCCGCCTTCGATCCGCGATGCTGCGCTGGCGATCGGGGCAAGCCGGGTGCAGACGGTGTTCCATCACGTTCTGCCCCTCGCCCTGCCCGGTATCTTGACTGGCACGATCATTGGCATGGCCCGTGCGCTGGGTGAAACTGCGCCGCTCCTGATGATTGGAATGCGCGCCTTTGTTGCCAGCCCGCCCGATGGGTTCACCTCTCCAGCTACCGTGCTCCCGGTCCAGATCTTCCTCTGGTCCGACGAGATCAGCCGGGGCTTTGTTGAACGCACCTCCGCCGCGATTATCGTTCTGCTGGCTTTCCTGCTGGTGATGAACGGCCTCGCCATCTATCTTCGTAACCGTTTCGAGAACCGCTGGTGACCACAACAACACACAAACTTGACGCCGCCGATGCTAAACTTAGCGCGCGCAATGTTTCCGTTTTTTACGGAGAAAAATGCGCAATCGATAATGTCTCGATCGACATTGCGACCAAATACGTCACCTCTTTCATCGGCCCTTCGGGCTGCGGGAAATCCACTTTCCTGCGCTCGTTCAACCGGATGAATGATACCATCGCGGGTGCGCGGGTAGAGGGTGAGATCAAGCTCGACGGACAGGACATCTACCGCTCGGGGATGGATGTGGTGCAGTTGCGCGCGCGCGTCGGCATGGTGTTCCAGAAACCCAACCCGTTCCCCAAATCGATTTTCGAGAACATCGCTTATGGACCGCGGATCCACGGCATTTCGGGTAGCAAGTCCGAACTTGACGAGATCGTTGAACGCTCGCTGCGCCGGGCCGGCCTGTGGGACGAGGTCAAGGATCGTCTGACTGACAGCGGCACTACACTGTCGGGCGGCCAGCAACAGCGCCTGTGCATTGCCCGCGCCATTGCGGTCGATCCAGAAGTGATCCTGATGGACGAGCCATGCTCGGCTCTAGACCCGATAGCCACCGCGCGGATCGAAGAACTGATCGACGAATTGAAGGGCCGCTATGCGATCGTTATCGTCACCCATTCGATGCAGCAGGCCGCGCGCGTTTCACAGCGCACTGCGTTCTTCCACCTCGGCAAGGTCGTCGAATATGGCAAGACTTCTGACATCTTCACCAATCCGCGCGAAGAGCGCACCAAAGACTACATTACGGGCCGATATGGCTAGCTTAGGACACGGCTAATGGCAGAGCATACAGTCAAGGCGTTCGATGAGGACATCACCCGGCTTCGTGGCCTGATCGCGGAAATGGGCGGCCTGGCCGAAGTATCGCTATCCGAAGCGATGGAGGCACTGGTCAAAGGCAATCCCGAGCTGGTCCAGAGCGTGATCGCCCGGGACAAGCGGATCGATGCACTTGAAGCCGAGGTTGACAAGCTGGCGGTGAGAGTCATTGCGCTGCGTGCGCCGATGGCGGTCGATCTGCGCGAAGTCATTGCCGCGCTGAAGATCGCCGGGGTCGTCGAACGGATCGGTGACTATGCCAAGAACATCGCCAAAGCCTCGGTCAAGATCGAAACCCGCAAGAAGTTTGCGCCACTGACTCTGCTGCCCGCGATGGCCGAAATTGCCCGTGGGATGGTCCACGATGTGCTGACCGCCTATGCCGCGCGCGATGCCGCGCTGGCTGCAGAAGTTGTCGAGCGCGATGACAAGGTCGATGCCTTTTACGACAGCATCTTCCGCAACCTTCTGAGCCACATGATGGAAAATCCCGCTACAATCAGCAGCGCCGCGCAATTGCTGTTCGTCGCCCGGAATATCGAGCGGATTGGCGATCATGCAACCAATGTGGCCGAGATGGTCTATTACGCGGCAACCGGGAGCTATCTGACTGACCGGGAAGACAAGGGTGCGGGCTGATGCCAGCCCCTCGCCTGCTGCTGGTCGAGGATGATCCAGCGCTCGCCGAATTACTGGAATTTCGCTTCAAGGCGGAAGGCTATGCGGTGTCGGTCACGGCCGATGGTGACGAGGCTTTGTTGCTCGCCGCTGAGGAGACCCCCGATCTGGTCGTGCTCGACTGGATGATCGAGGGGACCAGCGGGATCGAGGTGTGCCGCCGCCTGCGCAAGGGAAAGGCTACGGCCCACGTCCCGATCATCATGCTGACCGCTCGTGAAGCTGAGGATGACCGGATTCGCGGGCTAGTGACCGGCGCGGATGACTATGTCACCAAGCCGTTTTCCCCACGCGAACTGATCGCCCGGGTCAATGCGATCCTGCGCCGGATCCGCCCTGCGTTGGCGGGAGAAGTGCTCACGGTGGGCGACCTTTCGCTCGACGCCACTGCCCACCGCGTCACTCGCCGCAGCCAGACTATCTCGCTTGGTCCTACCGAGTTTCGTTTGCTCAAATTCTTCATGGAGCATCCAGGCCGCGTCTTCTCACGCGGGCAGTTGCTCGATGCGGTCTGGGGGACTGACAGCGATATCGAACTGCGCACCGTGGACGTGCATATCCGGAGGTTGCGCAAGGGGATCGAACTTGCCGGCGCACCCGATCCGGTGCGGACGGTCAGGTCGGCGGGGTACTCGCTCGAGGCGGTTTAGTGTGTGATGAGAAAAAGTGGGAACCGGTTTTTCACAATAAATCACGCAACAACAAAGAACTATAGAGCGTGATGCGATTCAGCTTTATCGCATCTTGCTCTAGCGGGCTTTACTGGCGTTGAGCAGCGAGTGCAGCCAGCGGATCACCTGGCCCTCAAGGAAAATTCGGCGATCGGACCAGCTATGATCGGTCGCCGCGTGGACTGCGGTGATCCGCGTGCCGCCTTTTGCCCGCACCGCTGCAATCAACGCATCGGTTTGCGGCGCCAGACCGTCGTCGGAACTGAGCACCAGCACTGACTTCTTCGCCAGACCTGCAGCGGATGGGAGAAAGTTGAAGGTATCACGCCCGGCGATCAACTCGTCGGCCATGATCTCCGGCGAAGTCCCGGCAAGGGTTTCCGCATTTTCACTCGAAAGTTTGATAAGGCCGGGCCGGTCCAACCCGCGCATCACTCCCATGTTCCCGGCCGAGATCAGCCCGGCGCCAAGCAGCCCATCGTCCTTTCCCGCAACCATTGCAGTGACCCAGCCGCCCATCGAATGACCGATCAATACCATTCGCTTTGGATCGACGCCCAGCTTTGCAGCATTGGCCGGATCGCGCAGGTAGGCGAGCACAGCTGCGGCATCTTCCGGGTTCTGCGCGAAGCGGAAGTTGCCGGAGCTGCCCCATGATCCGCGATAGTTGAAGGTGATCGCGTTCCATCCGGCGCGGCGCACTGCTTGCGCCAAATCCAGGTTCTTCTCGTTGCCCGGCCAGCCGTGGCAGATCACCAGTGTCGGGTGCGGTCCCGAACCCGAGGCGAGATAGGCAACGCCGTTTATCTGCACCCCGCCACTGGGAATGTGCAGCACTTCCATACGCGCAGGATGGAGCTTGTCAGGCGCGGAATCGGTGTAGATTGCTGCAGGCAATGGGAGATGCTTCTCTGGCGCGGCAAGCGCGGTGCCCGGCGAAGCCGCGAGGGCAATGGTGAGCATCACTGCGAAGACGGATTGTTGGCGCATGATTTTCTTCCTAAGTTTACCTCTTCTAGGCCAACAACTAATGAAAATCCCGCGATTTCGGAATTACGCGGGTGTTGCGTGGGTGGCCGCGCCCGATATGATCCGCATGAGCAATGCTCGGCTCCTGCAGGTCGTTTGATAGCCCATGCAACACCGGGGTGGCATCAGTCAGAATGGCCGCGATCACGTGGATCACCTCGACGTCATATTCGACCCTTCCGGGCACCTCCATCAGCCGCGCGTCCATGATAATTTGGCGCTGCCCGGACGTTGGCGGATCAGCACCACGCCAGCCACTTGCGCTGCCGAGCGCAATTGCGGATCCGCAACTCGGCCGCACGGACGAAGCCGCGTTCGGCCAGACTGGCCCGCGGGAAGGCGAGCGGATGCGCTTTAAGCGACAGTCGCTGGGTCTGGTAGTCGCCCACCACTTCTTCGCTCAGAGTCATTTTCGGCTGTTGGGAGGTGATCCGTTCCGCTCCTTCATCGCGAGACGCAGCGCGGGGGAAAGTCCAGTGCGGTCCTTGAGTTCGCGCAGATCGCGAAACACTCCGCCCTCCTCGCGCGCAGCGACTAGCCGTGCGGCGGCAACCCCGGGGAAACCATCGATTTGGCGCAGCCCAAGGCGGAGCAAGACATTTGGTTGCGCAATTACGCAAAGCGGCTGCATTGCGCCGCAGCCTTCGATTCAGCCTCAAGCAAACCGATTGTTGTAATCTCGGATTTGAAAGGGGCCGCTCCCTAGCCGGGAACGGCCCTTTTCAAAACAACCGCCGACCCGATCAGTCGAGCTTGATTCCGCCCGGCAGCGGCGCAACCGGCTGCGGCGGAATGCCCTCATCACCCTCATGAACCTCAATCAGGCCACGGCCGACATGGCTGCGGCTGCGGCTGTAAACGTAATAAACGACCAGCCCGACCACAGCCCAACCGGCAAACAAGGTGATCGTCACCCCGGACAGGCTAAAGAACAGATAAATACACCCGGCAATCGCCACGGGCGCGGTGAACGCGATTGCGGGGGTACGGAACGGGCGGTGCCGACCAGCATCGGTGCGGCGCAGCACCAGAACCGCGATCGAAACCGCAGCAAAGGCAAACAGTGTGCCCGAGTTCGAAACATCGGCTAGCAACCCGACCGGGAACAGCGCCGCAAACAGCGCCACGAAAATACCGGTGATGATCGTGATGACATACGGGGTGTTGTAACGCGGATGGATCTTCGAAAAAACTTCCGGCAGCAAGCCATCGCGGCTCATCACGAAGAAAATCCGGGTCTGTCCGAACATCATCATCAAGATGACTGAAGGCAGGGCAAGGCCAGCAGCCAGCCCGATCAGATTGCCGATCTGCGGCCAGCCGATTTCACGCAGTGTCCAGGCAATCGCTTCTTTCGAACAGACCACGGCCTGCTCGCTGATGGCGGCACATTGGGCGGCCATTTGAGGGCTGCCCGGTCCGAACGCATGGCCCGCTGCATCCATCAATGGCTGCGCGCCCACCGAACCGATCACACCGGCTGCGACCAGCAGATAAAAAACAGTGCAGATCGCCAGACTGCCGATCAACCCGATCGGCATGTTGCGCTGCGGATTTATCGTCTCTTCGGCCGCAGTCGAAACCGCGTCAAAGCCGACATAGGCAAAGAATATCGACGCCGCCGCAGCGCCAATGCCGCCGAAGCCAAGCGGCGAAAACGGCTCAAAATTCTCCATCTTGATCACCGGCACGGCCAGAATAATGAAAAGCGTCAGCGCTGACACCTTGATCGCCACCAGCACGGCATTGACGGACGCGCTTTCCTTGGTGCCAATCACCAGCAGCCAGGTCACAAGACCTGCAATCAGCATTGCCGGCAGGTTGATCATCCCGCCATCGAACGGACCGCGCACCAGCAAATCGGGTATGCTGATGCTGAAGGCGTTTTCAATTAAACCAACCACATAGCCGGACCAGCCAACGCTGACGGCGCCTGCGGCAACCGCATATTCGAGGATTAGCGCCCAGCCGACCATCCAGGCGATAAGTTCGCCCATCACCGCATAACTATAGGTATAGGCTGAGCCGGAAACAGGCACCATCGCTGCCATCTCGGCATAACAGAGCGCAGCCACCGCGCAGACAAAGCCAGCAATGATGAAGCTGAGCATCATCCCCGGACCAGCTTTTTGCGCCGCCTCTGCGGTCAGCACAAAAATGCCCGTTCCAATGACCGCACCGACACCCAGCATGGTCAATTGGAACGCACCGAGCGAGCGGTGGAGTGATTTCTTTTCAGCTGTCGCCAGAATGGCATCGAGCGATTTTACGCGACCGAACATGCGGTTCCCCAAATCCTTAAAGCCGGCGTTTAAGCGCGGCTGGACAATTATGATTAGCCGGGAAGCTAGCAACCACGCCCGGCAAGGCAAGTCTTAACTGCTCACCCTTCCCCAGCTTTCGTCTTGCCGCTACAAGCCTGCTTATGTCCACAACTTTTCAGCTCGATACGGCAACCAGCCGCGCCAATCCCACTCCAGCGCCGATGAAGCGGCTGACTGTTCCAGTTATCCGTCAGCGCAAGTTGGACGGGGTCACTGCTCAGCCAGTGGTAATGCTTACCGCTTATACCGCGCGGCAAGCACAACTGCTGGATGAGCACTGCGACTTGCTGCTGGTTGGCGACAGCTTGGGCCAGGTGATCTATGGCCTGCCCTCCAGCGTGCCGGTGACGCTGGACATGATGGCGGCGCATGGCGCGGCGGTAGTGCGAGGCAGCTATCACGCCGTCGTGGTGGTTGATTTGCCGTTTGGCACCTATGAGGCTTCACCGCAGATCGCTTTTGCCAGCGCCGCGCGCTTGCTCAAGGAAACCGGTTGCACTGCGATCAAGCTGGAAGGCGGTGCGGCCATGGCTGAAACCGTCGCTTTTCTGACTGAACGCGGCATCCCGGTCATTGCCCATGTCGGCCTCACTCCGCAGGCCGTGAATGTGCTGGGCGGATACAATGCGCGCGGACGCAACGATGCCGAGGCGAAAAAGATTATCGCCGATGCAATCGCGCTGGATCGGGCCGGAGCCTTCGCCATCGTAGTCGAAGGCGTGGTCGAGCCGATTGCCATCGAAGTGACCAAGGCCGTATCCTGCCTGACCATCGGCATTGGCGCTTCGGCTGAGTGTGATGGACAAGTGCTGGTCACCGAAGATATGCTCGGCATGTTCGACCGGGTGCCGCGGTTCGTGAAGCGCTATGAGGAAATAGCCGAGACGATCTCCGGCGCAGCGGCACGTTATGCCGAAGAGGTCAGGGCGCGAACTTTCCCCACCATCGAACAGACTTATCAACCCAAGTGAACCCCGGGCCATCCAAGTGAAGCATTGCGCGGGCAGCACTGTGCGCTAAGGCCTGCCCGATCAATTTAGGGAATAAATGTGCTGCGCTTTTACAAGGGTTCGATCCTCTTCACCCTCGCCTGCTTTGCGATCGCCGTCTGGTATGGCTGGATGCAGACCGGCACGATCAGCGGCACGCTTTCGATGCTGTGGATTGTCTTTGTACTGGCGATCCTAGAAATCTCGCTCTCGTTTGACAATGCTGTGGTGAATGCCGCCGTGCTGGAAGACATGGACGATATCTGGCAACGCCGGTTTCTGACCTGGGGCATGCTGATCGCCGTATTCGGGATGCGGATCGTGTTTCCGCTGGCGATCGTCGCGGTCGCGGCTGGATTGGGGCCGATGGATGCGATCAATCTGTCGCTCAACGATCCCGAACGCTATGAAAGCATCGTCAGCAGCGCCCATGTCGGCATCGCCGGCTTCGGCGGAGCGTTCCTGGCGATGGTTGGCCTCAGCTTCTTCTTCGACGGCGACAAAGACGTCCACTGGATCGGCTGGATCGAGTCCAGACTGAGCCGCGTCTCAAGCATCAAGGCGGCTGAAATCGCCGTGCTGTTGGTCGTGATCTATCTGGTCTCGCTGACGCTCACTCCTGCGGATGCCTTGACCTTCATGGTCTCGGGCACGCTGGGCCTGGTCACATTTATCGCGGTCGAGGCATTGGGAACCGTGCTGGAAATCCGCGAAGAAGCGCTCAAAGCACAAGGCGCGGTCATTCGTTCCGGGCTTGGCGGCTTTCTCTACCTCAATGTCCTCGACGCCTCGTTCAGCTTTGACGGCGTGATCGGCGCCTTTGCCCTGTCCAACAATATGGTCGTGATCGCGCTGGGCCTGTCGGTCGGAGCGATGTTCGTCCGCTCGATGACGATCATGCTGGTCAAGAAAGGCACGCTGGCCGAGTATCGATTTCTTGAACACGGGGCATTCTGGGCGATTATTGCACTGGGGGCGATTATGTTGCTTTCGGCCAAATACCATATACCTGAAACGATCACCGGACTGATCGGAGCGGCAATGATCGGCGCTTCGCTGTGGTGGTCGGTGCGGCACAACCGCAAACTGCCCGACGCTGAACTGGAGAGCGCTGTTCGGTCCGATTAGGGGCCGGTCCTGTTAGCGCCTGGACCGATTGAGCCGCGCCGCCAGCGGCGCAGCGACGACCAGCTGGACCAGATGGTAGGCCAGCACCGGCAGCAGGATAATTCCTGCCGCAGCAGGCGCGAATAGCACCGTGGCCAGCGGCGCGCCCATCGCAATGCTTTTTTGTGCCCCGGCAAACAGCATTGTAATCCGATCCCCACGCGGCAGGCCCAGCAAACCGCCCAGTAACCAGGCACCGCCATACCCGATTGCCAGCATTGCCGCGCAGCCGATCCCCAGTGCCAGCCATCCGAAACCATCGACCCGGCCCCAGATCCCCTGCGCCACCGCGCCCGAGAAGGCGACATAGACCGCGATCGCGATTGAAATCCGATCCATCCAAATGATCAGGCTGCGATGCCCTTTGACCCAGCCGCCCAGCTGGTCCTGCATTATCTGGCCGAGGAAAAACGGCAGCAGCAGGATGGTCGCCACTTTGACCAGACCATCGCCGTCGAAACCCGACCCCGCTCCGCCAGCGAGCGCTGAAAACAGCGGTGCGGTGATGAATACACCAAGGATGTTGAGCAAGGCTGCCGCCACCACCGAGCTTGCCACATTGCCGCCAGCCAGAGAGCTATAAGCGGCGGCTGACTGAACCGTCGAAGGCAGCACTCCCAGGAACAGGAAGCCCAGCGCAACCAGCGGCGGCATCCAGCCAGCACCCAACTGCCACAGCGCCCAGCCAGCAGCTGGCATCACCCCAAATACCCAGCCGGCCAATGGCCAGAGCAGGCGGTGATTGCCCAGCCCCGCCAAAACCTCATGCCGCGGCAGCCGCAGACCGTTGAGGAAAAACAGCAGGAATACTGCCGCATTGGAGACAATTTGGGCCGCATCGCGCATTTCGCCGCTGACTGGCAGTACGGTCGCCAGAACGATGGCGGCGATCAGCAACCGCACCAGGGGATCGATGCGGCTCATGGCTTTAGCGCCCGGCGAGCCTTACTGGCGGTGCGGGAGTCGCCGAAAAACGCGGCGCAGGGGCCGGCTGGATAATCCCGCCAGCTTCTACAAAGGTTCCGCGCGCAAGATTGTGCGGATGCTGCGGTGCTTCGGTTAGACTGAGCACAGGGGCAAAACAGATGTCGGTTCCGTCCATCAGCGCGCACCATTCGTCACGGCTCTTGGTGAGGAACAGCGCGGTGAGCCGCTCTTTGAGCACGTCCCACTTGGCCGGATTCATTTGCTGGGCAAAATCAGGATCGCCCGTCAGGCTGGTCTGTTCAAGCAGAAGCGCATAGAACTGCGGCTCGATCGAACCGAGCGAGATCCACTTGCCGTCAGACGTTTCGTAAGTGTCATAGAAATGCGTGCCCGAATCGAGCAGATTGACCCCGCGCTCATCGCGCCACTGGCCGTTGGCAAGGAACGTGTAGGTCATCGCCGAGAGGATCGCTGCGCCGTCAACCATCGCGCAATCAACCACCTGCCCCTTGCCGCTGCTGCGGGCGTTGAGGATGCCTGCGACAAGGCCGAAGGCCAGCATCATTCCGCCGCCGCCGAAATCGCCCACCGCATTAACCGGAAAGGTCGGCTTTTCGCCCTTGCGGCCATAGCTGTGGAGCGCACCGCTGAGTGCGATGTAGTTGATGTCATGGCCCGCGAGCGGTGCCATCGGGCCATCCTGTCCCCAGCCAGTCATCCGGCCGATCACGATTTTCGGGTTTTCCGCCAACAGCACTTCCGGCCCGAGCCCCAGCCGCTCTAGCACGCCTGGACGAAACCCTTCGATCAATGCATCGGCAGTGCAAGCCAGTTTCTTGAGCTGTGCAATCGCTGTTGGGTCCTTGAGATTAAGCTCGATCCGCTCCCGATTGCGATTGAGGATATCGCGGTTACCGCCATCGCCATACCGGCCCGCATTGCCCGGTCGTTCGACCTGGATGACGCGCGCGCCGTGATCGGCGAGCATCATCCCCGCAAACGGTGCCGGTCCGATCCCGGCCAGCTCAATCACGGTCACACCATCAAGAACACCGGCCATTTTGCATTTCCCCGATTTGCTTAAAGACCGGGCTCTATTTCAATTTTGCGAGGCATTCCAGCAGCAGCGGATTATCCCCTCCCAATTCCCTGCATAGGCCGATTGGTTCGTGGCGATCCGATCGGCAAGGCGGCTGCCTGAACCTGCTCACCACCGGCATAGCGCAGCCGTCTGATATCGATCCACAGCAACAGATCATTCCCGGCAATGTTCAACGCCTGATCAAACGCCTGACCGGCCGCTGCCAGATGTCCCTGCAACTGCTCAAGCTTGCCCCGCATCCGAAAGCCATGCGCTTGCTCACCTTTGGAGAAACGCCCACGGGCCAGCCACTAGCGCGGTCGCTGCCTGGATCAAGCTGAGCCCAAAGACTGCCAACCCCAACTTCATTATCCGGGGCAAGCTGCGCACAGGATCAGGTCTGCATGTCATAGTGCTTGAGCAGGTCATACAGGGTCGGCCGGCTGATCCCCAGCAGCTTGGCGGTGCTGGAAATATTGCCTTCACTGCGGGCAAGTGCATGGCGGATCACCTTGCGATCTGAAACTTCCCGTGCAGTCTTGAGGTTTAGCGCCTGCGCCAGCTCCTTATCGGGCTCAACCAGATCAAGGTCTGCCGCACCAATCAGCTTGCTGTCGCACATGATCACCGCGCGCTTCACCCGGTTTTCCAATTCGCGGACATTGCCGGGCCAGGGCCAGCTGTCGATTGCCGCCAATGCGTCCGCAGCAAAGCCCTTGACCGCAGGGTTCATCTCTCGTGCGAACTGCGCCATAAACACCTTGGCCAAAAGCGTCGCGTCGCCAGGCCGCTCGGCCAAACTCGGGATTTTCACGACTATTTCGGCCAGACGGTAGAACAGATCCTCGCGGAACCGCCCATCGGCGATCATTGCTTCAAGGTCCTGATGGGTCGCGCAGACGATCCGCGTATCCACGGCAATCGACTTGCGCGATCCAATCCGTTCGATCACGCGTTCCTGCAAAAAGCGCAGCAATTTGACTTGGAGCTGAAGCGGAATGTCGCCCACCTCATCCAGGAACAGCGTACCGCCCCCCGCCAGTTCGATCTTGCCCTCGGTTGTTTTTACGGCACCGGTGAAAGCGCCTTTTTCAAGTCCGAACAGCTCGCACTCAAGGAGGTTTACGGGGATCGCGGCGCAATTGATCGCCACGAAAGCCCCGTTGCGCCGCTCGCTCGCTTCGTGCAAACCACGCGCCAGCAGTTCCTTGCCGGTGCCGCTTGCCCCCAGCAGCATCACCGAAACTCTGGTATTGGCCACGCGCTCAATCGTCCGGGCGACGCGGACCATTTCAGGCGCGCTGGTGATCAGCCGCCCCAATACCTTGTTGCAATCATCGCTGCGGGCGGCAAGCTGGCGGTTTTCGGCTTCGATCGCGTGCAGTTGGAAAGCGCGGAGGACGATCAATCCCAGCGCCTCGATATCAACCGGCTTCTGGTAGAAATCATAGGCCCCCTTGGCGATGGCCAATAGCGCGCTTTCGCGGGCGCCGTGGCCGGAAGCGACGATGACCTTGGTATCGGGTTTCAATGCCATGATCTCGTCCAGCACAGCAAAGCCCTCGCTGGTCCCGTCGACATCTGGCGGCAGGCCAAGATCAAGCGTTACCACGGCCGGCTCCTCTGCCCGCAGCGCGGTCAGTGCACTGGCCCGGTCACCGGCAATGATTACGGTAAAATCCGGATAAGCCCATTTGAGCTGCGCCTGGAGACCGGGGTCATCCTCAACGATAAGCAGTTTGGGTTTTGCGTCCAACATCATGCTACTTTCTGATCACTGTCATCGAGGGTCTTGAGAAGATCTGACGCTGCAGCCAGCGGCAGGCGCATGGTAAACCGCGAACCCAGCCCTTCCCGGCTTTCGACATCAAGCCGTCCATGCATGGCCCGAACCAGCTCGCGCGCTTCGTAGGCGCCGATCCCGAAGCCGCCCGGCTTGGTCGAAACAAACGGCTTGAACAGCCGGGTCCGGATAAAATCGGGGCTCATTCCTGCGCCCGAATCAGTGACCTCGATGCTGCCTTGCAATCCATCCGCACTGATGCTCAGAAAAACCGGAGAAGCGGGTGCGCTGGCGTCCACCGCGTTCTGGACCAGATGGACCAGAACCTGTTCCAGCGTCTCGCGTTGGCCCGCCACTTCGCAAGGCTCATTGTGCACCAGAACAACCGGATGACGATCGCGGAACTGCGCCAGCACAGCCAAAACTACGGCGTTAGCCTCGACTGGTACCAGCGCATCGACCTGCCCCGGGCCATAGCGTGAGAGTCGCGCTAAGAGCGCATTCAGCTTGTCTGCCGAATTGCGCAGCGTGACCAGCATATCAGAGCGAAATTCTGGATTTTCAGCATGAAGCTCAGCATTTCTGGCAAGCAAGCTGAACTGGCTGGCAAGGTTTTTGATATCGTGCATCACAAAGGCAATGCGGCGGTGGAAGTCGTCAAACCGGTTCGCCTCGGCCAGAGCTTCCTGCCCGGCGTGTTCGGCCAGGTAGCTGGCAAGCTGTTGCCCGGCAACGCGCAGCAGATCAAAGTCTTCCCAGTCCAGCCGCCGCGCATAGGGCGGACGCGCGAGCACAACCATCCCGACCAGCCGTTCAAAATGAAGCAGTGGTACCAGCACCCAAACCCGCTCGTCGTCCAGCAGCCAATCTGGAATATGCTGGTCTTCGCCCTTGGTGACGCGGCCTTGACGCAAATCATCAAGATCAGCGATGAACCCATCGTTTTCAAAGAACCTTACGTCTTGTTGTGCCAAGGCCACTGCCGGAACATCAG
>JANLQQ010000065.1:0-10908 GCA_031367905.1 Novosphingobium sp. | reverse complement strand
TTCTTCGAGACATCGATCCCGCGCGCCACAAACCGCGCGCCGCTGCCCAGCGCATAGGCGCAAGGGGACGCCGGGCGATCGACCGAGCCGAGCGGGGTTGAGGGCGAGGTGGTGCCGACCCGGCTGGTGGGCGAATATTGCCCCTTGGTCAGCCCATAGATCTCGTTGTTGAACAGCATGATCTGGCAATCGAGATTGCGGCGCAGGATATGCATCGTGTGGTTGCCGCCGATCGACAGCGCATCGCCGTCGCCGGTGATGATCCACACATCGAGCTCTGGATTGGCGAGCTTGATGCCGGTCGCAAACGCGGGCGCGCGGCCATGGATAGTGTGGAAGCCATAGCTTTCCATGTAATAGGGGAAGCGGCTGGAGCAGCCGATGCCGGAAACGAACACGGTGTTGGCCGGGTCCGCGCCAATCTCTGGCATGGTCCGCTGCACTGCTTTGAGGATCGCATAATCCCCGCAACCCGGGCACCAGCGGACCTCCTGATCAGTTTCCCAATCCTTCGGCGAGGTCGGCACGGCAATTCTGGTCATCTCGTTCATGGGGTCACCGCATCATTCGTGGGAAGTTGCGTGTCATCGGCGGGGACTTCGCCGCCGACATGGCCGGCCAGCGCATCGACAATGGCGTGTTCTATTTCCGCGATCGTAAACGGCTGGCCGCTCGTTTTGGTCAGCGGCCTCGCATCAACCAGGAACTGATCGCGCAACACAGTCTTGAACTGGCCGGTATTCATTTCGGGGACGAGGATCTTGTCATAGCCGCGCAGCAGATCGCCCAGATTGGCGGGCAGCGGCCAGATGTGGCGGACATGGATATGCGAAACGTCCAGTCCCTTGGCCCGTGCCCGGCGCACCGCCTGATGGATCGGGCCGTAGGTTGAGCCCCAGCCGATAATCGCCAGTCTGCCCGAACTATTTCCAAGGCTCACTTCCTGCGCCGGGATGCTTTTGGCGATCCCATCGATCTTGGCTTTGCGGGCATCGGTCTGGATCTGATGATTGTCGGCCGAATAATCGATGTGGCCGGTATCGACCTGCTTTTCGATCCCGCCGATCCGGTGCATCAGGCCGGGAGTGCCAGGCTTGATCCACGGGCGCTTGCCGGTGGCGTCGCGCTTGAACGGCAGCAGATTATCACCGTCGTTCTTTTCGGTCAGGAAGGTCACCGGAAACGGCGTGAAGCTGGCCGGATCGGGGACCAGCCACGGCTCGGCCGCATTGGCGATATAGCCGTCGGTCAGCAGGATCACCGGGGTCATATATTGTACCGCGATCCGGCACGCCTCGATCGCTGCTTCAAACGCATCGGCCGGGCTGCTGGCCGAGATCACCGGCAGCGGCGCATCGCCATTGCGGCCATAGACCGCCTGATAAAGGTCCGATTGCTCGGTCTTGGTCGGTAGGCCCGTGGAAGGCCCGCCGCGCTGCGAATTGACGATCACCAGCGGCAGTTCGGTGATGATCGCCAGCCCCATCGCCTCACCCTTGAGCGCGATGCCCGGGCCGGATGAGGAGGTAACGCCCAGTTGGCCCGCATAAGACGCACCGATCGCAGAGGCGATCGCGGCGATCTCATCCTCGGCCTGAAAAGTCGTGACGCCGAACTCTTTGAGCCGCACCAGATGGTGCAGGATCGCCGATGCCGGCGTGATCGGATAGCCGCCGAAGAACATCTTGAGCCCGGCCAGCTGCGCGCCCGCAACCAGCCCGAGGCTGACCGCTTCGGCGCCGGTGACCGTGCGGTACAGCCCGGGCGAGGATTCGACCGGATCAATATGAACCTGCTTGATATGGCCGCCCAGCTCAGCCGTTTCGCCATAGGCGTGGCCGGCATTGAGCGCGGCGATATTGGCCTGTGCCAACACCGGGCTTTTGGCGAATTTGCCGTTCAGCCAATCGATCAGCGGCTGGCGATCGCGATCGAACATCCATAGCGCCAGCCCCAGCGTCCACATATTCTTGCAGCGCAGCGCTTCTTTGTTGCCAAGCCCAAATGGCTTGACCGATTCGAGCGTCAGCGCGCTGATGTCAAATGCCAGCACATCCCACTTGGCCAGGCTGCCATCGTCGATCGGGCTGACTTCATACTTGGCCTTGTCGAGGTTGCGTTTGCTGAACTCGCCGGTGTCGGCGATGATCAGGCCCCCGGGCTTGAGCGCCCCGACATTAGTCTTCAGCGCCGCCGGGTTCATCGCTACTAGCACATCGGGGGCGTCGCCCGCAGTATCGATCGCGGTCGAGCCAAAGTTGATCTGGAATGCCGAAACGCCGAACAGCGTGCCTTGCGGCGCGCGGATTTCCGCTGGGAAATCGGGGAAAGTGGCAAAGTCATTGCCCGAAAGCGCCGCTGACAGGGTGAATTGCCCGCCGGTTAGCTGCATCCCATCGCCAGAATCGCCGGCGAAACGGACAACGACGGTTTCAGGGTTGGAATTGCGTCCTTGGGGTTCCGCGAGTTGCGTGGCCATGTATTATCCTTGTCAGGCAGCATAGACTGCATCAGGCATCAGGGCGGTGCCGCGCCAATATGCGGATCGCCCTAGGCCTCTCCCATTTAGCCGCGCAATGAAGAAAATCTGTATTGCGGCCAACTGTTATGGAGCAAAGAACCGTGAGGCCCGCTAGTCAAGTGGCAAAAGGCGACTTAACCTCCGCTGAAACCAATCAAGTTAGAGGATGACTTCCCAAGATGACCACTCCTGACATGACGCATTTCGTCCGCGATGACGCTGCGGCCTTCCTCGCGCTGGTCAACAGCCTGCCCGCGCCCGAGGGTGTCCCCGATCCTGAAACACAACGCGCCGGCTATCTTGCACTCAAGGCCATGACCGAGGCAGACCCGCGCCCACTGGCGGTAATCCGTGATCTGACCTGCCCGGGCCCGGCGGGCGATATCCCGCTACGCTTCTATGACGTCCGCGCAAGCCGCGAACCCAGCCCGGTAGTCCTGTTCTTCCACGGCGGCGGCTTTGTGATCGGCGATCTTGATACGCACAACTCGCTCTGCACCGAGCTTTCTGCCGAGCTCGACCTGCCGGTGCTGGCGGTTCACTACCGGCTTGCGCCCGAGGATCCCTTCCCTGCTGCGCCCGACGATTGCGAAGCTGCCGCGCGGTGGTTGGCCGCAAGCCCGGCGGAACTTGGCCGCCAAGTCACCGGCATTGTCACCATTGGCGGCAGCGCGGGCGGCACTCTGGCCACAGTGACAGCGCGCGCCTTGTGTGACAATCCCGCAGCGGCGCCGATGCTGCTGCAGGTGCTGCTCTATCCGGCCACCGACGAATCGCAAGATGGCTCGATGGAGACCTTTGCAGAAGGCTATCTGCTGACCAAAGACACGATGGACTGGTTCTATGGCCTTTATCAGCCCGCGCCAGGCGATCCGCGCGCTTATCCCCTGCTGGCCAGCGCACAGGGTATGCCGCCCACAATCGTCGCAACTGCCGGGCTTGATCCGCTGCAGGATCAGGGCCGCCGGATTGCTGCCAAGCTGGTCGAGGCCGGGGTCGATACGCTTTACTTGCACATGAACGGGCTGACTCACGATTTTTCGAGCACTCGCAAGGCGATCCCCAGTGCGCAGAGCGATACGCACGCCATATTTGCGGCCATGAAGTTGCTGTTGGCGCGGACTACCGGCTAAGAGGCCAGCATGACCAAGAATTTTGACCACCTGCCCTACCGCCCCTGCGTTGGCGTGATGCTTGTCAATGGCGCGGGCCATGCCTTTGTCGGCAAGCGCATAGACAATCGTGAAGGCGATTTCTGGCAGATGCCGCAAGGCGGGATCGATGAGGGGGAAGAGCTACGCGAAGCCGCCCTGCGCGAACTGTGGGAAGAAACCGGAATTGAGCCAGAGCACGTCAGCCTGCTAGCCGAAACCCGCGAAGAGCTGTTCTATGATCTGCCCGAAACCCTGCTCGGCAAGCTATGGGGCGGGAAATATCGCGGCCAGCGCCAGTATTGGCTGCTCGCGCGGTTCACCGGCAGCGACGAGCATATCCGCATCGATGCCCACGATCCGGCCGAGTTCTGCGAATGGAAATGGATCGAACCGGCATTACTGCCAGACTTGATCGTCCCGTTCAAAAAACGCGTGTATCGCTCTGTTCTGGAAGAATTTCGCGAATTGATCTAAGCGCCGTTATCGCACGGCCGTCAGCTCAATTAGGCGTAACTACTGGCAGCGCTTGAACCGCCTCAGCCGTCACGATCCGAGGGGCCGGACCTTTCAGGATTACCCCGGCAAGTTGCCGACTGGGCGCACAATCACCGCCGCAGATCTGTTGCAACCGGACAAGATTGCGCCGGGCTTTTTCGATCGCGCCCTTTTCAACCAGGGTGGCGCCTTCACCGGCAATCGCCCAGGGATTATTCGGCTCACGTTCCAGCGCTTCGCGATAATAATGCAGCGCCTTGCCTTGCAGCCCCTGGCGGCGGGTCGCTTCGGCCAGCTCGAGGTAGATCGCGACCTGACCCGGCTGAACGGCCAGTGCCGCTTCAAACGCATCGATTGCCGCATCGGTATTGCCTGCACCAAGGGCCGTGCGGCCTTGTGCCACCAGCGCAACGGCGCGGGCATCAAGCGGCAGGGCAGCCGAAGCGCCAAAGCTGACGCTGGCCGTGACAGCAGCCAGCAAGGACAGCGCGAGGGCGGCGGGGGCATAACGCATTATCTGCTCCTTGAGGGTTGACATCGCAGCTGTGCTATCACGGCTTTTCGAGCCGTGCGAAGAAAAAGCCGTCCGTCCCGTCGCGGTACGGGGTAAGGCGTATTCCTGCACAACGCGGCATACCGGCCGGAAGTTCCACTGGCACCGCGCGCCAATCGGGATGGCGGGCGAGGAAGGCATCGATCTGGCCTGCGCCTTCGCCATCAAGCAACGAGCAAACCACATAAACCAGCCTGCCGCCCGGACGGACCAGCGCGGCGGCAATATCGAGCAGCCGGGCTTGAAGCGCGACCAGCCGGGCGAGCTCCTTCTCATTCAGCCGCCAGCGGCTTTCCGGGTTGCGCCGCCAGGTGCCCGTGCCCGAGCATGGCGCATCGACCAGCACCGCATCGCCGCCGGACTGCCAGCGGGCGAGCGCCACATTCTCGCGCCCCGGATCGAGCAGCAGCGTTTCGATGATCGCGACCCCGGCGCGCTCGGCGCGGGGAGCAAGACGCGCAAGACGGCCGCGATCGCTGTCACACGCCAACAGCGCGCCGCGATTGTCCATCATGGCGGCCAGCGCGAGGGTCTTGCCCCCGGCCCCGGCGCAAAGATCGACCACCGCTTCGCCAGGCTGGGCCGCCAGCGCAAGGCAGACCAGCTGCGAGCCGCTGTCCTGTATTTCGATTTGGCCCTCGGCATAGGCGGGCCAGGCCTCAACCTGCGTGCCAGAAGGGAAGCGCAAACCACTGGGCGCAATCGTTTCTTCTCCCGCCAACGGCAGTTCCAGCGTCTCGCGCGCGGCCTTGAGTGTGTTGACGCGGACATCCAATGGCGCGCGGCCCAGCAATGCGGCGGCCTCATCCCCGGCAATGCCCGAACGCTCCAGCGCGGCCTCCAACCAGCGCGGGGCAATCCCGCTGGCCGCTGGAGCCTCATCGGGGGCAATCGGTGCAGGCGCGTGGGCCGAACCATCGAACAATCCGGCGAGCTGCGGATCATCGCCCGCCAGCCGCAACATAGCAGAGCGGCCATTGGCGGGAACTTCACCGCAGGCGCGGATTGCCGCATAAACCAGCTCGCGCACCGCGCGCCGGTCACCGCTTCCGGCAAACCGCCGGGTGCGGAACCAGTCGGCAATTATCCGGTCAGCCGGAGCGCCCTGCGCGCGCGCTGCCGCAATCACCAGATCAAGGATCTCGATCGCGGCCTGAACGCGGGCAGAAGGCGTCATGGCAGATCAGCGCGAGGGATAGTTCGGCGCTTCCCGTGTGATCGTGACATCATGGACATGGCTTTCGCGCAGACCTGCGCCGGTAATCCGCACGAACTGGGCGTTGGTGCGCAGATCCTCGATCGTGGCCGAGCCGGTATAGCCCATCGCTGCCTTGATCCCGCCAACCAGCTGGTGAACCACATCCTTGGCCGGGCCCTTGTATGGCACCTGCCCCTCGATTCCCTCAGGAACCAGTTTGAGGCTGTCCTTGATCTCTTGCTGGAAATAGCGGTCCGCACTGCCGCGCGCCATCGCGCCGACCGAGCCCATGCCCCGGTAGCTCTTGTAAGCGCGGCCCTGATACAGGAACGTCTCCCCCGGGGCTTCCTCAGTCCCGGCCAGCATCGAGCCGATCATGATGGTCGAAGCGCCTGCGGCAATCGCCTTGGCGGCATCGCCCGAGGTGCGCAGGCCGCCATCGGCAATCACCGGGATCTTGCCATCGGCCGCTGCGCGGGCGGCATCGATAATTGCGGTCAGCTGAGGCACGCCGACGCCGGCCACGATCCGGGTGGTGCAGATCGAGCCCGGTCCGATCCCGACCTTGACCGCATCGGCCCCGGCATCGATCAACGCCCGGGTCGCTTCATAGGTGGCGACGTTACCGGCAATCACCTGGGCCGTGCTGGACAGTTTCTTGACCCGTTCCACCGCCCTTGCAACGTCCTTGTTATGGCCATGCGCGGTATCGATAATCACCACATCGCATTCGGCCGCGAGCAGCGCCTCGGTCCGCTCGAACCCCTTGTCGCCCACCGTGGTGGCAGCGGCAACGCGCAAGCGGCCAGTTTCGTCCTTGGTAGCGTTGGGGAAGTTGACGGCCTTTTCAATGTCTTTGACGGTGATGAGCCCAATGCAATGAAACGCATCATCGACCACCAGCAGCTTCTCGATCCGCCGCTGATGCAGCAACCGCCGCGCTTCATCACCGCTTGAGCCGAGCTTGACCGTCGCCAGATTCTCATGCGTCATCAATTCGCGCACCGGCTGGGCCGGGTTGGCGGCGAACCGCACATCGCGGTTGGTGAGGATGCCGACCAGCTTGCCGCTGGCCTCAACCACCGGGATGCCGCTGATCTTGTTGGCGAGCATAATCGCCTGCGCCTCGCCCAGCGTGGCATTCGGATCAATGGTGATCGGATTGACCACCATCCCGCTTTCAAACCGCTTCACTGTTCGCACCGCGGCGCATTGTTCTTCCACGGTGAGATTGCGATGGAGCACCCCGATCCCGCCCATCTGCGCCATGACAATCGCCATATCCGCCTCGGTCACCGTATCCATCGCCGAGGAGATAACCGGGATGTTGAGCGGAATGCTGCGGGTCAGCCAGGTGCGCGTATCGGCCTGGGTGGGGAGGATATCGGACTCGGCCGGACGCAGCAGAACATCGTCAAAGGTAAGGCCGAGAGGAATATCCATATGCGCCACTTTTTGCTTTGGGAGGGGGATTCGTGGCGGCCCATGTAACCGCACCTGCCGCAACGCACAAGGCGGGGGTTATTTGGTGGCGAGAGGCACCCTTTTCACATCCCCAAACCAACGCACCAGGGCCACGTGGAACGCCACGTCCTCGGCCGCGCCGCCCAGTTCGAGGCCCGGCTTCACTCCGTCGCTGGGGCGGTGATAATCGCTGTCGAAAAACCGCTCTATCCGGGCGATGTCGCCGTAAGCACTGCTGACCAGCACGGCGGGCACATCATGCTGGAGCAAGGCCCAGCCGTCCTGGCGGCGGACATAGGCGTTGGCGGCGGTGCCTTCCGCCAGCTTGCGCTTCTGCGCCCTGGCCACTGCGGCGATTTGCGCGTCGAGCCGGGTCATGCCTTGGCCGACAATCCCCAGAGGTGCGCCCGCCGGGGCTAGCGCGTTGCTATCGATGTTGAAAGCCGCGACGATCTTGCCCAGCGGCAACGGCGGGTTTTCCGCAAAAGCCAAGGCGCCGAGCAACCCCAGCTCCTCCCCCGTAGTGGCGAGAAAATAAACGTCGCGATCGAGCGCCGGAGCTTTGGCCAGCCGCCGCGCAATCTCGGTCAGCGAGGCGAGTCCGCTGGCGTTATCAATTGCCCCGTTGCAGATCAGATCCTCTGCCGGAGGAGTGGCGCAAACCCCGAAATGGTCCCAATGCGCCACCAGCAGCACCGCGCCGGCACCGGGCTTGCGACCGGGCAGCTTGCCGATCAGATTATGGGTGCTGATCCGGGTTTCGCGGGTGGTTGCCTCCAGCGTGGCCGCCAGATCAAGCACGCGCGGGACAAACGCCGGGTCTGCGGCGGCGCTTTCGAGGCTGGCCAAAGTCTGCTTGGTTCCGGCCAGCGCACTGGCCAGGCCTTCGGCAGTGATGAAGCCTTCCAGATCGCCGCCGAGCTCGTCCGAAGCGAGCGCATAGCCCGAACGCTGCCGCCGATTTGAGACATTCTCCAGACTGCGATCCCCGTCAAGTACGGTCAGCACCGCCGAGGCACCGGTTTTCAGCAACGTATTCTGCCGGTCCGAATTGTCCTGCCCGTTATCGAGCAGCAGGGCGACCCGGCCAGCCAGCTCGGCCCGCGCCGGTGCAATCAGCCCCTTGCCGACAAACAGCACCGGGGCATTTTCGATCAGGCTTCGCTTGCCCGAAGTCAGCATCAGCACTGACCCGGAAGGCACATAGACTCGCCGCCCCCTGCGGCTGAACTGGGCCAAGCTGCCATCGGGGGTGCGGCCAACCAGCGTAACTGGCGCAAACCAGGCGTGGCCAGGGTCATTGGTGCCGGAAACCAGCCCGATGTCGAACCACTGCTTACCAAGATAGCGCAGCGTCTTAGCTTCACCGGGAGTGCCCGGCTCACGCCCTTGATAGGCATCGCTGGCCAGTTCGGTGATATGGGCAAGGAGTTGAGCTTCCAGCGCGCGATCCCGGCGCGGGGCGGCGTCCGCAGGCACGGCGAGCAATCCCGCCGCCAGCAGCGGCGCGATCCATCGGTTCATCGCTAGCAAGCCTCGCTTCATCGCGCCTTACCTACACCAAGCGCCAGCTGCGGCAAGCGGCTCTGCGGTGAACGGAACCGATAAGTCCTGGCGGTGGTAGGATAGTTACACTGCGCAGGAGCTGCGCCCATGCCAAACACCCAAACTAGTCATCCTGAACTTGTTTCAGGACCCATTACGCCTTGCATCCAGCCGCAGCGGCAAACGCGCGATTGGAGTAGTTGCAGCTCATGGCAAGCGACAGAGTAAAACGGCCAAATAGGTCCTGAAACAAGTACAGGATGACGAGAATTTGGGGGTCGGGCCAGCCCCTACTCCGCCGTCCAGCCGCCATCCATGCTGATATTCGCCCCGGTCATATTGCCCGCCTCGTCCCGGCACAGGAACACCGCCAGCGCCGCAACTTCGGCAGGCTGGACGAACCGCTTGGTTGGCTGCTTGGCCAGCAGCACATTGTTGATCACTGCTTCGCGGCTGAGCCCGCGGGCCGCCATCGTGTCGGGAATCTGGTTCTCGATCAGCGAGGTCCAGGCATAGCCCGGACTGATACAATTGGCGGTGACGCCAGTGGTGGCAAGTTCCAGTGCCACCGACTTGGTGAAGCCAGCCACCGCGTGCTTGGACGCCACATAAGGCGCCTTGAACGGCGAGGCGACCAGCGAATGGGCCGATGCAGTCGAGATTATCCTACCCCAGCCCTTGGCCTTCATCGCCGGGATTGCCAGACGGCAGGCAAGAAACACCGCCGTCAGATTGAGCGCGATAATCTGGTCCCATTTGTCGATCGGGAACTCGTCCACCGCCGCGACATGTTGCATGCCCGCATTGTTGACGAGAATATCGACCGGGCCTGCACCGACGATCAGCGTCTCGACCCCGGCTGCGGTCATCAGATCGGCCGCGACATGGCGCGCACCGAGTTCGGCGCAGAGTTTGGCGATTTCCGTCTCGCTGCCAAAGCCCGACAACACCACCTCAGCGCCTTCTGCGGCCATGGCCCGGGCGATGGCAAGGCCAATGCCCGAGGTGGAGCCGGTTACCAATGCGCGCTTGCCTTGCAGAAACATTCTCGACTCCGGTGGCTTGATGGAACACTTATGGTTTCAGCCTTTGCGGCTGGCTCCAGCCAGTGTCCAGCATCAAGAGGGAGTTTGCCATGCGTCTCGACGATTTCGATCCCAATGCCGTCAATGTCGAGGATCAGCGCGGCAGCGGCCGCTCGATCGGCATGGCGGGCGGCAAGATCGGCTGCGGCACACTGGTGATCGCTTTGATTGCGGCAGTCGTGTTCGGGGTCGATCCCAGCCAGATGCTGGGCGGGCTGGAGCAAGCCCAAACGCAAGGTCCGGCACAGACCCAGGGCGGCACGACACCAAATGAAAGCTGTACGATCGATCCGCTCAGCCGCGAAACCTGCAACGCGCTGTCCTCGCTCAACAAGACCTGGGCACCGGTATTCAAGACGGCGAACCTGCAATTCACCCCGCCCAAGCTGGTATTCTATTCACAGGATGGCAATTCGGGCTGCGGCGCGGCGCAAAGCGCGATGGGGCCGTTCTATTGCCCGACCGATCAGGGCATCTACATCGACACCGATTTTTACAAGGAAATGGAGCAGAAATTGGGGGCCAGCGGCGATTTTGCCCGCGCCTATGTGATCGCGCATGAATATGGCCACCATATCCAGACGCTGACCGGGACCTCCGACCAGATCCGCAGCGCCCAATCGCAGAGCCCGGGCCGCGCCAACCAGCTGCAGGTGCGGATGGAACTGCAGGCCGATTGCTATGCCGGGGTCTGGGCCGCCAAGAACCGCGACAAGATCGAGCCGGGCGACATGGAAGAGGGCCTGAATGCCGCGCATTCGATCGGCGATGATACGCTGATGAAAAGCGCGGGCCGCCGTCCGGTCGAAGCCTCGTTCACCCATGGCACCAGCGCCCAGCGGATGGAATGGCTGCGCAAGGGACTGGAAAGTGGCAGCGATGAAACCTGCGAC
>JANLQQ010000195.1:0-4181 GCA_031367905.1 Novosphingobium sp. | reverse complement strand
GGACGCACGGCAGACAGTGCCAGCGCGGAAAACGCCTATGATGCGATGAAGAAATATGCCCGCGATCTTACCCAAGCGGCACGCGACGGCAAGCTTGATCCGGTGATCGGCCGCGACGAGGAAATCCGCCGGACCATGCAGATCCTTGCGCGGCGGACCAAGAACAACCCGGCATTGATCGGCGAGCCGGGCGTTGGCAAAACCGCGATCGCCGAAGGCCTCGCGCTGCGGATCGCCAACGGCGATGTGCCCGATAGCCTCAAGGACCGCCGCCTGATGTCGCTCGACATGGGCAGTCTGATCGCGGGCGCGAAATATCGCGGCGAGTTCGAAGAACGCCTCAAGGCGGTGCTTGACGAGGTCAAGGGTGCCGAGGGCGAAATCATCCTGTTCATCGATGAAATGCACACGCTGATCGGCGCGGGCAAGGGCGAGGGGGCGATGGACGCCTCCAATTTGCTCAAGCCTGCGCTGGCGCGCGGCGAGCTGCATTGCATCGGCGCGACCACGCTGGATGAATATCAGAAATATGTCGAGAAAGACCCCGCGCTGCAGCGGCGGTTCCAGCCGGTGTTTGTCGGCGAACCCACGGTCGAGGATACGATCAGCATCCTGCGCGGTCTGAAAGACCGCTATGAGCTGCACCACGGGGTGCGGATCACCGATGGGGCAATCGTGGCGGCGGCAACGCTGAGCAATCGCTACATTTCGGACCGCTTCCTGCCCGACAAGGCGATCGACTTGATGGACGAGGCCGCCAGCCGGATCCGGATGGAAGTGGAGAGCAAGCCCGAGGCAATCGAGGTGCTCGACCGGCGGATCATCCAGCTCAAGATCGAGGAAATGGCGCTCGCCAAGGAGGTTGATCGGGCCTCCAAAGACCGGCTCGACACGCTGCGCAGCGAACTGGCCGGGCTGGAGGAACAGTCTGCGGTGCTCACCACTCGCTGGCAGAATGAGCGCGACAAGATCGCTGCCGAAGCCAAGATCAAGGAAGCCCTCGATGCCGCTCGGCTGGAACTGGAACAGGCCCAGCGCGCGGGCGATCTCGCCCGCGCAGGTGAGCTGTCCTATGGTACGATCCCGGGCCTCGAAAAGCAGCTGGTCGAAGCACAAGGCATCTCGGAAAACGCCCTGCTGCGTGAAGAAGTTACCGCCGATGACATTGCCTCGGTGGTCAGCAAATGGACCGGTGTGCCGGTTGACCGGATGCTGGAGGGGGAGCGCGAGAAGCTGCTCAAGATGGAAGCGATCATCGGCCAACGGGTGATCGGCCAGGCCGATGCAGTGATCGCGGTATCCAAGGCGGTGCGCCGTGCGCGGGCAGGGCTTCAGGATCCGCACCGGCCGCTGGGGAGCTTCCTGTTCCTTGGCCCCACCGGGGTTGGTAAGACCGAGCTGACCAAGGCGCTGGCGGGGTTTCTGTTCGATGATGACAGCGCGATGGTCCGGATCGATATGTCTGAATTCATGGAAAAGCACTCGGTTTCCCGCCTGATCGGCGCGCCGCCGGGCTATGTCGGTTATGACGAAGGCGGCGTGCTGACCGAAGCGGTCCGGCGCCGGCCCTATCAGGTGGTGCTGTTTGACGAGGTGGAGAAAGCCCACAGCGATGTGTTCAACGTGCTGCTGCAAGTGCTCGATGACGGGCGGCTGACCGACGGGCATGGCCGCGTGGTCGATTTCACCAACACGCTGATCATCCTGACCAGCAATCTTGGCAGCCAGTACCTCGCCAATCTCGAGGAAGGGCAGGACGTCGAACTGGTCGAACCGCAGGTGATGGACGTGGTGCGCGGGCATTTCCGCCCCGAATTCCTCAACCGGCTGGACGAGATCATCCTGTTCCACCGGCTGGGCGTGGAACACATGGCGCCGATCGTCGAGATCCAGGTGGCACGGGTCGCAGGCCTCCTCAAGGACCGCAAGATCACGCTAGCGCTGACCGATGCGGCTAAGCGCTGGCTCGGCCGGGTCGGCTATGATCCGGTCTATGGCGCGCGGCCGCTGAAGCGCGCGGTGCAACGGTATGTGCAGGACCCGCTGGCAGAAAAGCTGCTGGCTGGAGAAATCCCGGACGGCTCGACCGTGAAACTCGACGAGGGCGACGGCGGCTTGAAGATCGCGGTGGGTTGACCGGCTAACCATGTGGCCTTAACCGCTCGATTAAATAAAAATCGAATGGGAGAGTCGTACCATGGCAACTGCCTATATTGTCGATGCAGTGCGGACCGCTGGCGGACGTCGCGGCGGACGTCTGGCTGGGGTCCACCCGGTCGATCTGGCCGCGGCCAGTCTCGATGCCATTGTGGGTCGCAGCGGGGTCGATCCCGGCGCCATCGAAGACGTGATCATGGGCTGCGTCAGTCAGGGCGGGCAACAGGCCGGGCAGGTAGGTCGTAACGCCGTGCTGGCCAGCAAGCTGCTGCCCGAATCGACCCCGGCAGTCACGATCGATCGCCAGTGCGGATCATCCCAGCAGGCGATCCAGTTTGCCGCGCAGGCGGTGATGAGCGGCACCCAGGATGTGGTGATCGCGGCCGGGATCGAGAGCATGAGCCGGGTTCCGATGGGCTCGACCGCGATGTTCCACATGAAAGAGGGGCTGGGAAACTACAAGTCGCCCGGGCTGGAGGCTAAATATCCCGGCATCATGTGGTCGCAGTTCATGGGCGCGGAAATGATCGTCAAGAAACACGGCTTTACCAAGGACGAGCTTGATCGGTTTGCCTTTGCCAGCCATCAAAAGGCAATTGCTGCGACCAATGCCAAAGCATTTGGCGATGAGATCGTGGCAATCGAGATCGAAACGCCAGACGGCATGGCCTGGCACACCGTGGACGAAGGCATCCGCTTTGATGCGACGCTGGAAGGGATTGCCGGGGTCAAGCTGCTGCAGGAAGGCGGCTTGCTGACAGCGGCATCGTCCAGCCAGATTTGTGACGGATCGAGCGCAGCGCTGATCGTCTCCGAAGCCGCGCTCAAGCGCTATAACCTTACGCCCTTGGCGCGGATCCACAATCTGACCGTCACCGCGGGCGATCCGGTGATCATGCTGGAAGAGCCGCTGTTTGCGACCGACCGGGCCTTGCAACGCGCGGGCATGAAGATCGGCGACATCGATCTTTACGAAGTGAACGAGGCCTTTGCCTCGGTCCCGATGGCATGGCTCAAGCATACCGGGGCCGATCCGGCGAAGCTCAACGTCAATGGCGGGGCGATTGCGCTGGGCCATCCGCTGGGTGCCTCGGGGACCAAGCTGATGGCGACCCTGCTCCATGCGCTGAAAGCGCGGGGCAAGAAATACGGTTTGCAGACGATGTGCGAAGGCGGCGGGGTTGCCAACGTGACGATCGTTGAGATGTGCTGAATTGATCCAGAAGGAAGTTTGCAATGAAACTCGATAACACTGTCGCCGCTGTCGTAACCGGCGGCGCATCCGGGCTTGGTGCTGCAACCGCCCGCGCGCTGGCCGCCAAGGGCGTCAAGGTTGCGATTTTCGATCTGCAGGAAGAAAAGGGTCAGGCGCTCGCCGCCGAGATCGGCGGGATTTTCTGCGAAGTGAACGTGACATCCGATGAAAGCGTCGATGCCGGTTTTGCCAAGGCTCGCGCCGCCAATGGCCAGGAACGGATTCTGGTCAACTGCGCCGGGACCGGCAATGCGGTGAAAACCGCCAGCCGCTCCAAGGAAGATGGCTCGATCAAGCATTTCCCGCTCGCCGCGTTTGACTGGCTGATCCAGATCAATCTGGTCGGCACGTTTCGCTGCATCGCCAAATCGGCGGCGGGCATGATGACGCTCGATTGCCAGGAAGACGGCGATCGCGGCGCTATCGTCAATACCGCCTCGGTGGCGGCTGAAGACGGCCAGATCGGCCAGGCGGCATACTCGGCCTCGAAGGGCGGGGTGGTCGGCATGACCCTGCCGATCGCCCGCGATCTGGCGAGCGAGGCGATCCGCGTCAACACGATCCTGCCGGGCATATTCGATACGCCGTTGCTGGCCGGAGCGCCCCAGCCGGTGCGTGATGCGCTGGGTGCCTCGGTGCCGTTCCCCAAGCGGCTCGGTCAACCGGCCGAATATGCGCAGCTGGCGATGACCATGATCGAGTGCGGCTATTTCAACGGCGAGGATGTCCGTCTCGACGGTGCGATCCGGATGGCGCCGCGCTAAACAGG
>JANLQQ010000176.1:0-9130 GCA_031367905.1 Novosphingobium sp. | reverse complement strand
CGAGCGACCTCGCGGATACCCGGGAAACAGTCTTCCTTGACGTGGCCGCCCCACCGATCACCTCCGGCCCCACGGCAGCGGCAATCCTCGAGAACAGCGGTGCCGGCCAGGTGATCTACACCGCCTCAGCCACCGACAGCGGCGACATCAGCGGCGGTGTGACGTTCAGCCTCAAGCCCGGCAGCGATGCGGGGCTGACGATCAACAGCGCGACCGGTGCGGTGACCCTGACCGGCAATCCCGATTATGAGACCAAGCCGAGCTATAGCTTTACCGTGGTGGCCACCGATGCCGCCGCCAACGCGAGCGAGCAGGCGGTGAGTCTGGCAATCGGCAATTTAGACGACTCCGCGCCGACGATCACCTCGGGCGCAACCGCAGCGGCAATTGGCGAGAACACCGGCCCGGGCCAGGTGATCTACACCGCCACAGCCACCGACAGCGGTGACATCAGCGGCGGCGTGACCTTCGACCTCAAACCGGGCAGCGACCTTGGTCTGACCATCAACCACACCACGGGCGCGGTGACGCTGACCGGCAACCCGGATTACGAGACCCAGGCGAGCTATAGTTTTACCATCGTCGCAACCGATGCTGCGGCCAATTTCAGCGAGCGGGCGGTAAGCCTGGCGATAAACGATGTTATGGAAAACAGAGCCCCGACGGTGTCCGGGCTGGTATTTTCTGCCACCGGGCTGACCTTTACCGCAACAGATCCGGATGTAATTTCACCGAATACTGATCTTTCCTATGCCGCACCGTTCAATTCCGGATTTGGCACTGTCGCTGATGGAAGCCTGACAACTTTCACCGCAGTGTCCCAGTCTGTGGTCAAGCTGGGCACGCTGCGGGTTATCGATGGCGGCACGCCATCGCTGGGGGTTGATGTGGCCTATGTTGCGCTCGGGACTTCGGGTGCAAATACATTTGATGCCAGTACTTCCAGCCTCAGGGCCGGATTGTACGGCTTCATCGGCAACGACACGCTGATCGGCAGCGCACAGGCAGACTATCTTTCAGGCGGCTCAGGCCTTGATTTCCTTAGCGGCGGCGCCGGAGCCGATATCCTGGATGCAGGCTCCGGCAATGATATTCTGGTGGCCGAAGATACCGACACGCTGATCGATGGCGGCACCCACAGCTCCGGCGGAGCAGACATCGTTCGCTTTGCAGCGGCAGTCTCGGCAACCAATTTGCTGGATGCAGATCTGATCAATGTCGAAGCTATCGAGATCACCAATACAGCCGGCGCACGATATGACTTTTCGGCGCAGACCGAGGCGCTGGTCATCACCGGCAACATCGGCAATGACATTATTTTAGGCGGCAGAGGTAAGGATACCATCAACCTGACGGCCGGAGGCAACGACCGATTGGTGCTCGGGTCGAGCCTGGCAACCAATGGATCCGATACAATCTCAGGTTTTGCAGCTGTGGTAACAAGCCGCGATATCCTTGATTTCTCGGCACAGGGGCTGACCGGAAGCATCGAACGCGGGACCGGCGGCTCCAATGGCGGCGTCTTCGTTGGGGCAATTTCGTCATTTGGTGACAATGACACGGCCAACGTTTTGCTCGATGGCAAGATTGCCTTGATTGATGCTACGCTCAACACTGGCGGATCTATTGCCGAGGTCGATTCGGCGAGCGAAATTGCGGCTTTGATCAATGGCAGCGTGTTTAATCTCTCTGCCAATAGTAAATCCATCCTGATCTCCGGTTCATCCGGTCTGGGCGGAGGGACCGCTTCATCCACGGTTTACGTCTGGGAAGTGGTCAACAATGGAACGACCACCATTGCCAGCTCCGAGGTCCGTTTGTTGGCGACAATGCCGCTCACTTCGGGGACTCTCGCTTCTTTTGACGCTGCATCGATCAAACTTGCCGTTTCGTCTGATGTCTATTTTGGCCCCAGCGCTGACACGAACCCCGCGCCAAGCAACCTGCTCCAGTCTGCGGCGGCAGGCACGCAGGTTGGCATCACCGCCCTCGCGACGGACCTGGATCCGGGAGATTCGATCAGCTATTCGATCAACGATGCGCGCTTTGCGATCAATTCCGTAACCGGGGTTGTCACCCGGTCGGGCGTCGGCCTGCTCGATGGGATCAATGAACCATTGATTACTGTAGCGATCATGGCGACTTCGTCCGATGGAAGCCTCGCCGAAAAGTACTTCACGATCAGCGTCAAGGATTACTCCTACACAGCCAGCGATGTCCTGTTCCGGTTCGCGGTCTTTGGCGATTTTGGCAACGCTGAGCAATCTGGCGAACAAGCTGTCGCAGCATTGGTGAACAGCTGGAACGTGGATTTCATCCTGACAACTGGGGACAATAGTTACGATTCAGTCCCCTATGATCAAGCAGTCGGCCAGCAATATTCGAATTACATTGGCGATTATGTCGGCTCCTATGGCGCTGGTAGCTCGCTAAACCGCTTCTTTCCGACTCTTGGTAACCACGATTACGCAGAAATTGGCGTCCAGAATTATCTCAATTACTTCACCCTCCCGGACAACGAGCGTTACTATGACTTCCAGATAGGCTCGATCCACTTTTTCGCCCTCGACAGCAACTCCTCGACGCCAGATGGGCGCACTGCCAATTCTGTCCAGGGGCAGTGGTACCAGGCCGCCGCCGCTGAATCGCAGTCAACCTTCAACATAACCTATTTCCATCACGCGCCCTATTTGGCCACGGGTGATGGCACGGTGGAGCTGCAGTGGGATTTCGAGGGGGCCGATGCTGATGTCGTTTTCACCGGGCATGTCCATGATGTGTTCCGGATAAATCGCGATGCAGATGGCGATGGCGTCCAGCTACCCTATATCACATCAGGCCTGGGCGGCGAGGAAACAGATCTTGGCGCTACGCTTGTGACGGTATTCAACAATTGGCTGCTGATTGAAACCTACACGCCCACTGGCACCTTGCTCGATCGGTATATCGTCGATGCCCCGGCGGGATCAGGCGCCCTTTCAAACAGCGGCAATGATATCATGCTGGGTACTGCCGCATCCGATTATCTCTGGGGGCTGGCCGGGGATGACACACTGACCGGTTTCGGTGGCAATGATCTTCTGATCGGCGGCACCGGCAACGATACCTTCGTGTTTGGCGGGGCCTTCGGCCACGACACTGTCAAGGATTTCGCTGCAGGGCCGGTCGGCGGGGACATTCTGGATCTGACCGCCTTCGGTATCGACACGGTAGCAGAATTTCAGGCCATTGCGGTCAATCAAGGCGCGGGAGTCCTGGCCACATTCAGCGCGACCGAGAGCATCTATTTCGCGGGCGTTTCGGTGGCGGATTTCACCGACGGAGATTTTGCCCAGATGCCGCTGATTTGATCAAGGCCCCAGTGACAGCTTCCGCTTGCTGCGCCATGTCTTCGCCGATGGTGGCTATGCTCGCGACAAACTCCGCGCTGCGCTCACCAAAATCGGCAAGTGGGCGCTCGAGATTATCAAGCGATCCGACACTGCCAAGGGCTTCGTTCTACTCCTGCGGAGATGGGTCGTCGAACACATCATCGGATGGCTTTGCCGCAATCGCCTTCTCGCAAAGGACTTCGAGCGGACCATCGAAAGTGTAACTGCCTGCTCCTCCCCCTTGAGTGGGAGGATGGGTGGGGGTGTACGGACGCCAGCGGCAGGCGCGCGGCGCTGCCTCGCATCCCCCACCCCCAACCCTTCCCCAATGGGGAGGGGCGACTCAATGCCAAACAGGGCAACTCCAAGCCGGTTCAGCGGAATGTGGCAGCGCGGGGCTGAGAAGCGCAGCCTCTTGGGCCTCAGGCAGGGTCGGAACCAACTCAGAACTTGATGGCTGCTTCCAGTCCGAATTCGCGGGTTGGCACAACAACCCCGAAATAGAAGATACCCGCGTCTAGCGCAGCGCCCAGGCGGCCGCCTCCCTTGTGAAACAGGTCGCGCGCATAGCCACTGATCCGCAGATTTTTGACGCTGTCACCTGCATGGATAAACGCAACCGAAACATCTACAGTGCCGCGGCCAGGGATGACATCGCGTCTGGCACCGGTTGTGTCGCTGATCGCTGAGACAAAGGTGTCGTCTGTGAAGACATAGTCAATTGTCAGGTTGAGGCTGTTACCGCCGCCAATATCGCGCGCATAATCCATCCCGGCGTTGAATGTATGCTTCGGCGCACGGCGAAAGTTGCGGCTGGCGGAGACATCGACCAGCGGATTACCGGGCTGAGACAGATCGGGCAGCAGGAAGCTGCGATAATCTGCGTCGAGATAGGCACCAGAGGCACGCAGCGTCAGTTCAGGCGTTGGCCGGGCCAGCAGCTCGACTTCGACGCCGCGAATGCGCGCCGAGGCGGCATTTTGAACGACAGTTTCTGTCCCCCCGCCAACCGCAGCACGCAAAATCTCTTCCTGCTTGTTGCCGTAATCGGCCTGGAAGATCGTCGGGTTGAAACGGAACAGCCCATTGCCAAAGTCTGCCTTGACCCCCAGCTCATAGCTGTCGACCCGTTCTGGATCGTAGGGCCCGATCGATGTTGGAGTCGTCCCGCGACCGTTGAACCCGCCCGAACGAACCCCGCGTGACCAGCTGGCATAAACCAGCGTCTGAGCGTTCGGTTTCCAGTCGAGAATGACCCGCCCGGTTGGATCGTTAAACGTCGCCTTGCGGTTGGCGGTGAAGGCCGCGACCGGTGGCAAGGAATAGCTGGTCGAGAATTCCTTTGTCTCGGTGGTGTAGCGCCCGCCCAACGTCAGGCGAACATCGCTACCCAGCTTGATGATCGATTCAGCGAAAATCGCAAAGGAACTGAGTTTCTGTGCCGACACAAGTCGCTGGATCGGCCCGCCCAAGAGATAGACAGACCCAGCGGTGCTGCCATTGTAGGAGAGCGGCCGGATGTCATAATTGGTGTGAAGATAATAAACGCCGGCGACAAGATCGATCCGATCGGACACATCGCCCTGAATCCGGATTTCCTGACTAAACTGCTTATAATCCTGATCACGCGCCGCAACGAACAATGGGACAGCGAAACCTGGCGCGAGCGGAATGAGCGGCGCACCCGTATTTTCTTCGAGCAGAGTATCGCTGGTATCCCGGTAACCGGTCACCGCTGTGAGATTGAAACCTCCCAGCTTCGTCTTGATTTCCAGCGATGCGGACCAACCGTCAATGAAGCTTTCAAAGGGGATGGTCGTGTTTGCAAACTCGAAACCCTCTGCTCTCTGGCGCAGAAACCCCTGGGTGTCACAGCCAAGATCTCCCAGACCGATCGAAAACGTCAGATCACAAATCGTCCCA
Organism: Novosphingobium sp.; assembly: GCA_031367905.1. Classification (GTDB taxonomy): domain Bacteria; phylum Pseudomonadota; class Alphaproteobacteria; order Sphingomonadales; family Sphingomonadaceae; genus Novosphingobium. Next base: position 3,836 of record JANLQQ010000176.1, on the reverse strand, counting down.
CCGACACCGAACGGCAGGCCGGTGGCTTTGGTCAAATTGATGCTGGAGGGATAAGTGCTGCGATCCTTTTGGTAATCGATCGAACCCAGGATCGACGTATCCGGACTGACCTCGGCAAGCACCGCAAGGCCCACCGTGTAGAAGTCACGCCCTTTCTCGCGCTTGCCGGTCACGCGGTTGCGAGTGAAGGAATCCGATGTCCGGCGCAGGCCCGAAATTTTGGCCGAGATCGTGTCCCCCAGCTTGGGCAGATTGATCACAGCATCAAGGTCGAGCGTGTTGTAACTGCCGTAACGGGCATGCAACCGTCCACCCAACTCGCCCGTTGGCCTGGTGCGGCGGATATTGATGATGCCGCCAACGGTATTGCGACCAAACAGTGTCCCTTGGGGACCGCGCAATACTTCTACAGATTCAATATCATTGAAATCGACATTGGCGCCAGTACTCGTCCCCAAAAACACCCCGTCAATTGCCAAGCCGACCGCCGGATCAAACGTTTTTTCAAGATCGGCAAAGCTGACTCCGCGGATGCCTGCCGACAGGCTGTTCCCCGAAAACGCAATGCGGCCAAGCTGGACATTGGGCAGAAACTTCTGGATGCCCGTAATGTCGGTGATCACCGAATTCTTGATCATCTGTGCATCGACCGCGCTGATCGCAAGCGGAGTATCCTGAAGGTTTTCCTGCCGGAAGCGCGCGTTGACGATTATTTCCTGAATCGCACCGTCTTTCTTGGTTACAGCTTCTGAATCGGGCGAGCTCTGGGCGTATGCCATATTAAAGCAAGGGAATATCGCACCGCAAGCCAATAGCGTCTTAAAATAGGATAACAGAGTTTTGTTATTCACCATCATTTTAATAACTCCCCCGAGATTATATAAAATAGATTTAATGTTTCAATATACTCATCACAATTCTATTTATTTCAATGTAATAATACTTGAACCGCAAGCATCACGCCTCACCCTTGACTCTGCACCCAATTGCCGTGGAATCCCGGCGGGATTCGGCCCGGAATGTGGATCACCGCTTGCGGCGCGCCTTCAAAATTCTGGGCATCGAGGATAACCAGCTCGCTCGTCCCGTCAGCCGGATCGATGACATAGCCCATCAGCCAGCCATGATCCTCTGCCGTGGCATCGACCGCAGGCACGAAGGCGAATTCACTGGCGACGCGGCCCTGGCCAAAATCGTGGATCTGGCGCGTGCCGGCCTCCAAGTCATGTTTGAACAGTCTGGCTTCGCTGGGTGAAGACTGGTCGCCGCCCATGGGCAAGGCGAGCGCATAGGCATAGCGATAGGGCTGGCCGATCAGCGTTTCGTTGGGCCGCGGGAATTCCTGCGGATCGGAATCAATCACCGTGCGTGACACGCGGTGAGCGACGGGATCAACCTGCCAGCGTTCGAATGGTGTTGTCGCAGAATCCGGCCCGTGAGTGCTTTCGGCAAACATGGTGGAATGCGCGCAGACATCAAGTGTCACCGTACCATCGGGATTATCATAGGCGTTGCAGGGGTGGAACACATAACAAGGTTCAACATCGCACCAGATCGTCTCCGAACCCTTGCCTTCCCTAGGCAGCAGTCCAACCCGCGACTTGTGTTTGGGATTCCATTTATAGGGAAAGCCGTGTCCGCCAAGCAGCGACTTCAGCGAGAAAGTGACTGGCATATCAAGGATGATTACGTATTTTCCGGTGATCATACAGTCATGGATTGACGGGCCATCCTGCACGGCAATCGACTCTTCACGGCGAACCTTGCCCTGGGCATCGACCACAACATGGCGAATTTCCGTCAGATTTTCTGCCGCATAGCAGATTGCATGCAACTCGCCTGTCGTGTGATCAAGATGGGGGTGAGCCGAAAAACTCCCACCCTTGAGTGTACCCGCGAACGGATCATAGGCAATCGTATTGAGTTCCTCATCGATCCGCACCGGGCAGCCGCCAGCTTCGACCAGCGCCCAGGTTTCACCGGCATGGCCAAGGACGTTGGTGTTCACAATATCGAACGGCGGGGAGTGTGGGCCCGGTACAGGGCCTTCACCCAGCGCATCGCTGACCGCGTGCGAGCGGATCCAGCGATTGCGGTACCACAGCGCCTTGCCCTGCTTGAGCCTTACACCATGCACCATGCCGTCACCCATGAACCAGTGATACAGGCCCGGATTGGGCGGTGTGATCGGATTGGGGCCAATACGGATATAGCGGCCATCAAGCTCGGCCGGTATGGTGCCGGTCACGCTGAGGTCATTCAGCGTTTCTTCTGACGGTAGTGGCAGATGAATGCCGAGCAGATAGGGGTTTGGCTCGTCAGACTTCAATCGCTTACGGTTGAAATCGGCAATTTTCATGGCGCCTTTTGAGACCGCATCACGGATCAGGGTTCCAACTGCACCTGCCAACGGAAATCTCCTTTACTTGCATAGCGAATCGGCAATGTTTACACTGCTAATATGTTAACCGATGATAACAGTGTCAACATTAAAAGCCGCGGCCGTGGCTATCATCATGGCGATCTGCGCTCGGCGTTGATTGAAACCGGGCTTGTCTGGCTCGCCACCCGCCAGGACGATGACATCAGCCTACGCGAACTTGCGCGACTAGTGGGCGTGAGTGCAACCGCTGTTTACCGGCACTTTCCCGACAAGCAGGCGCTGATTGCCGCACTGTGCGAGCGTGGTGAAGCCAAACTCGCGACCGCACAGCGCGCGGCCGCCGATGCGGCGGGCGGCGGCGGTTCAGGCTTTGGGGCTTCGGGGGAGGCTTATGTTCGTTTTGCACTGGCCAATCCGGGCCTGTTCCGACTTATGATGTCAACTAGACCAGCGACAGGCTGGCTGACAGATGTCCTCGACGACCAAGGCCGGGCGATGCGCGGCTTGCGCGACGATGTGGCGGCGGTGCTTCCCAATTCCGCGGAATCGCAGCAGCGCCTCGCGGCAATCCATGCCTGGTCGTTGGTGCATGGCATGGCGATGCTGATGCTGGACGGCATGATCCCAGCCGACGAGGCTTTGATCTGCTCAATTGGCGCACCACAGTTTGGCGCGGCGAAGAGCGTTTCGGGTGGTATCGACATAGGGAATTGAACGAACCCACTGACGCCGACTGGACCGCACAGAATGTGTGAGCGATATACAATTACAGTGACGTTGCGTAATTCCGGTCAGCTTCGCAAAAGAACACTGGCAGACAGCGATTGTCGCATTGGGTTACATGATGCGCGACGCCGGGGATGATAACTCGAGAAAAGTGCGCCATTGCTCACCAATACAATATATTGGCCGCATTGGCTGATTAGTATTGTGTCCCCAGGAACGCGGGCGATTGCTTCGATATTGTCCACGCCTTCGACATCCTCGAGCTGCGCGATGACGATCACTTCGGCTGCATCGGCGCGGTGACTTGCCATGCCTTTTGTGGTGTAGGCGGCGGCGCGCGAACTCCCCGCATAACCGCGCCCGCCGCGGACATACTGGCAGGCCTTGACCGCCTCCTCCGCTTCCTCAGCGGTGCGGATATGGGGGAGGATCACCCCGTCTGCACCGCAATCGAGCGCGTTCAATATATGCTCGGCGGCGGCAGACGGCGGACGGACGAGGATAGGCTTGCCAAACTGACGGCGATCATCGGTGAGCAGGGCGCCAACATCATCGAAGTCAACCACGACCGCCTGAGCCTCTCGCTTAATGCCAAGGCTACGGTCTGGTGATGATGATTGAACTTGCCGATGTGGCGAGTGGTGACAGGCTGATCAGCGCACGCGCTGATGCCGACCTTGACGCGAAACTGGGTGATCTGAACCGCCCCGGGATTGCCAGAGGCCAT